>NZ_DASVTO010000097.1:0-34458 GCF_036387535.1 Sphingomonas sp. | reverse complement strand
GGTGCGGATGTCGGGGTAGCTGCCCTTGTTATATTCGTAATCGCCCGAAAGCCGCAGCGTCAGGGTGTCGGTCGGGCGGAGCAGCAACTTGCTTCGGAGCGAGAGATCGTCGGACCGCCGGTTTGTCTCGCGGCCCAGCGCGACATTGGTGCCGTACCCTTTGCCCTGCGTTTCGTAACGGATGCCGAAGTCGATTGCGGCCGCATCGCTGGTGCCGCCAGCGACATAGAGGTCGCCGATGAAATCCTGGTAATTGCCGTAGGTCGCGCTTGCCTTGCCCTCGAAGCCGCCCTTGGGATCGCGCGTGACCACCTGGATCAAGCCGCCGGTGGAATTGCGGCCGAACAACGTGCCCTGCGGTCCCTTCAGCACCTCGATCCGATCGATCCCGCTGTAGGAAAAGAGCGAGGCTGCCGACGATGCGAGATAGACGCCGTCGACATAGACCGCGACGGGATTTTCCAGGCCCGGACCGACGGAAGATGTGCCGACGCCGCGAATGCGCGGCTGAAAATAGCCGGCCTGCGATGGCGCCTGCAGCCCCGGGGTCAGCACCGCGAGGTCGCGGCTGTCGTCGACCCCCACCGCCTCCAGCCGTGCTGCGGTGATCGCGGTGATCGCGATCGGAACCTTCTGGAGATTTTCGCCGCGACGCTGCGCCGTGACGACGATGTCTTCGACCCGATCGGGACCGGCATCCGGCGTATCCGGGGTGGTCGTGGCTGTCTGCGTATTTCCGGCGATGCCGCGCACATCACCAGCATCAAGAAACTGACCGAGGCAAAATCTCGCATAGCAACCTCCCCAAAATCGTCTTCTGTCGAAGATCGGAATGAGCGGTCCACGGTGACACTATCGTCGCCATGTCTGCTCGTTTGGCCAAGTCTTAGCGCAACTTTACCGTACCGCAAATAGAAACGTCATGTACCGGACAGCGGTACAATAATAGAGATTAACAATTGATATGGCGGGCGTCTCGCTGCCGGCACACGCCCGCGTCAGGCGATGGCATGGCGCACCAGTCGATCCAGATCACCGTCATGACGAAAACCGAGCCGATCAGCGGTCGACGTGACGAGTGGAGGCTGTGACGCGAATTGCGCCTCCAGCGCCGGTCGCGGGGCGAACGTGATCGCCGGCGCGGTGTCCGGATAGTGGCGTGCCAAGGTGTCGATCAGCGCCCGGATCGTGACCCGCAGCGCGGGGAGCGTGATCGTGCGATCCGCCAAGGGGGAGAGCAGCGGCACGCGGCCGGCGTGCAGGAGCGCTTCGACACAGGCCTGTGTCGACAACAGCCAGATGGTGCCCTCCGGCGATACCGGCACGGTCATGGCCTCACCGGTGGCATGGACATGAAATATGCGGTTGAGGAACACCGCCGGGACGCCCGGGGCCGCAGGCTTGGCGACGATCGCCGGGAGGCGCACCGACAGCCCGTCCAGCCAGCCCCGCGCCGAAAATTGCGCGAGCGCGATTTCCATCGTCCGCTTGTGGGCACCGTACACCATCGTGGGGCGTGGCGCCGTATCATCATCGACGGCGGGGGGTGGAGGCTCGCCGAACACCGCAATCGAACTGGCATAGACGACGCGGGGGCATCGTCCGGTGTCGCGCAGCCGTTCGAACATATCGAGCGTCGCATCGATATTGACGCGCCGCGCGGCGGCATGGTCCGCCTCCGCCGCGCCACCGACCACCCCGGCCAGATGGTAGACCAGATCGACCCCGCCGGCGACGGCCGCCGCGAGGATGGCGGGATCACCGAGATCGCCCTGGATCGTCTCGATCCGGGCATGCGCATCGCCGCCGATCGCGACCGTATCGAGCAGCACCAGCCGTGCGTCGGCAAAGGCTGGGTCGGCACGCAGCGCAGCGCAGAGCTGCCGGCCGATGAAGCCCCCGGCACCGGTCACGAGAATGCGTGCCGCCGACGTCGTCATGCCGGCGCGCCGTTCGGGAGGTGCGGCACCCCGCCACCCAGCGAGCGGACCACCGCACACAGCGCGATGACGAAACCGGTCACGCCCAGCACCGCGAAGGCGGACAGGAAGCCGTCGACGACGTTTCGCGCCAGGAAGGGCAGGATCAGACCGCTGGCGAATTGCCCGGCGGAGAACAGCGACTGGAAGATGCCGACCCCGCGTCCGCGCGCGGCGAACGGCAGGCCGCGCACCATCCAGGTCACCAATGTCGGCATCAGCATACCGGCGCCGATCAGCGCGCAGAATGCGGACACCGAAAAGGCGATGTCGCTGCCGGCCTGGCTCATCATCAGCATGCCGCCGCCGAGCAGCGCCATCTCCACCGCGATCAGCCGGCTGGTGCGCGTGGTGACGAAACGTCGGAAGATCAGCGAACCGATGGGATTGCCGAGCCCGCAGACCGAGGTGAGCAGCCCGATTCGCGCCGGATCGGTGACGCCGAGTTCGATGAGGCCGAATGCCTGCTGGATCGCGACGATGAAGAAGAAGGACCCGCCGACCAGGGTGGCGGCGCCGACCGCCAGCACATGTGCCCAGGGGAAGGCCTGGCCAGGGGCATCCGCCGCCGGACCGCGCGCATGCTTCGGTTCCCAGGTAAATGCCAGCATCGCCGGCACGATCAGCAGCGACAGGCCATAGACCGCGGTGGGCGCACGCCACCCGAAGCGCGCGCCGAGCACACCCGACAAAGCGAGGAACAGCACCGCCGATCCGGACGCGACGGTGCTGACCAGTGCGAGCCAACGATCGCGCCGGACACCGGTGAAATAGTCGGCCAGCATCGTCATGCTGAGCGTGACGATCATCGCTTCGCAGATGCCGAGCAGCAGCCGGCTGACGAGGATCGCGTTGAAGCCGCTGAGGAACAGCGGCGCCATCCCCGCCGCGCCATAGAGCGTCAGCGCCGCGATCAACGGTGCGCGGCGCCCGATCCGGTCACCCAGCGCCCCGGCGAACACCGACAGCAGCGCCATGCACAGCGCCGGCACGGTCAGCAGGCTGGGAACCCAATAGGCCGCACCGGGCATCGCGCCATATTCGCGCAGGATCAGCGGCAGGACCGGCACCAGCAGCAACGGCCCCATCGTCGGCAACGCCTGCTGCACCAGCAAGGTCATGCCTTGCGGCCAACCGGCTTCCGGCGGATTCCCGCCGCCCTGCACGGATCGCATCATCATCTCTCCTGGGTTAGGCCGTGTCCGCCGGCGCGTGTGGCGACGATGGTCGCATAGTCGTAGCGCGCGATCAGCGTGCCGTCCGTGGCGCGATTGTACCGCCCAAGGATCTCGATGAACCCGGCGCGGAACGCGACGCGCTGGTCCGCGGTGAAGCGGGACATGCCGTTCATGACCGGGCCGTAATTCTGCGCATGATTGTCGAACATCGCGTCCGCCGACGGAAAGCAGGCATCGACATCGTGGTGGCCGATCACGATCGCGCTGCAATAAGGACCCAGCAGTTCGGCGGCGCGCGGGCCGTCCGTCCAGACATAGGCCGGCAGCGGCGCATCGGCGGGTGGCGGCACCAGCCCGTGGATCATGTGATAGACGTCGCTCGGCAAGCTCTGGCGCGCCCAAGCCGTCAGCGCGATCGTTCCGCCGGGGCGGACGACGCGGGCGAGTTCCCGCGCGGCGGCCTGCTGATCGTGCAGGAAGACGGCACCGAATGTCGACAGGACATAATCGAAACTGGCGTCCGCGAACGGCAGGCTGCCGGCATCGCCGACCTGGAAGTCGATACCGGTCAGCCCTTCGGCCTCGGCGCGCTGCTGACCGCGCGCGATCAGGCCGGACGCGATGTCGATCCCGGTGACCGCGGCACGGCGGCGGGCGGCGGCCAGCGTGGTGTTGCCGGTGCCGCAGCCGACATCGAGCACGCGGGCGCCGGCGGGGATCGCCAACGCCGCGCACAGCCGTTCACCGACGATGACGTTTTCGAAGGCGAGCTTCTGATAATCACCGAGGTTCCAGACATCGGCGGCGGATCGGGTCGTCATGCTACATCTCCGCCCATGAGGTCGAACAGCGCGTAGGAAGGGTCGCTGCGGTCGCGGATGCCCTTGTGCGGCACCCGATCGAATTTCTCGTCGGCGCCGGTCATGACGCGGATCCAGTCGACCAGTTTCAGCCGGCGTTCGATCCGCCAGACGCCATCGCGGCGGCTGAACCGGTCGATATAGCGCGCGGCGATGATCAGGTCCTGCTCGCCCCCCGGCATCGGAGTCAGATGACGGCCGATCTCGTACGATTCGACGCCGGCACTGTCGCCGTCCAGTTCGATCAGGATATTGCCGAGCAGATGCTGCACGCGGCGATTGCCCGCCTGCACGCGCATCGCGATGTCGATGAAGGTCGCGAGCGGCACATAATCGGGCGCCGCCCAGCAGATTTGGGCATCGTCGTGGAACCCGGACAGCATCAGGCCGCGGTCGATCCGGTCCATACCGCGGTTGATGCGGTAGAGGCAGTCGCGAATCTCGTCCTTGGCCACCAGCCGGTCGAGCTGGCGCGCGCGCTGCATCATGATGTCGTCGCTCATCAGGCTATCTCCGCCAGCACCGCATCGAGCGTTCGATCGCACCAGGCGGCATCGCCGTTGTCGAACCGCCGGTCCACCGTCCAACCATGCAGGATCGCAAGTTCCCCGCCCTTGATTTCGACGATCTTGCCCGTCAAACGGCAGCGGGACGAGGCCAGATGGACCACGACCGCGGCGACATTGTCCGGGCCCATCCGGTCGAAGCCGTCATCTACCGGCTTCATCAGTTGCGGCGCGACAAACTCGCTGATGCGCGAGCGCGCGACCGGTGCGACCGCATTCACGCGCACGCCGATGTCCGCCAGTTCCGCTGCGCACGCCTGGGTGAGCGCCGCGATCGCCGCCTTGGACGCGGCGTAGGCGGCGTTGGGCCTGTGCGACACCATCGTCAGCCCGACCGACGAGGTGGTGTTCACGATCGCGCGTCCGGCGCGCTTGCCCTGGCGCCGCCAGTGCGCCGCGACCCAGTGGGTGAGCGCGGCGGTGCCGTTCAGGTTCACCGCCAACGTGCGCATCCAGTCGTCGTGCGTGATGCCGTCGATCGATCCGGCAAAGCGGGAGATGCCGGCATTGTTGACCAGGATATCGACGTCGCCAAACGTCGTGACCGCGGTTTCGACGATCTGCCCCGCGGCCATCCAGTCGGTGATGTCGGTGGTGTCGGCGACCGCGTGGCCGCCGGCGCCGACGATCTCCGCCACGACGGCGGCGGCGGGGCCGGGATCACGGCCGGTTCCGTCGCACGCCACGCCCAGATCGTTGACGACCACGGCGGCTCCCGCGCGGGCGAGCGCCAATGCGTCGGCACGGCCGATGCCGCGCCCGCCGCCGGTCACGATCGCCACCTTGCCTGACAGTGTCCGGGTCATGTCGTCATCCTCTGGCCGCCTCTGGAGCGGATCATCTTATTGCGCCTGTCTAGCGCCATTATACTGTACCGACAAGAAGGATAACGCGTACCATACAGCAATACAAAAAATCCGTGGCCGGGGCTTGCAAGCTGCAGCGATGGGACCGGTAACAAGCCAGCACAATCACAGCTTGACGGCGCCAGCCAGCGGAATATAGTCCGCTGCAAGATACACAATGTATCGATGAACGGTGCAGGAGATGATGATGCCGGGTTGGGAAGATGGGGACTGGCGCGACGACACGCTGTGCCAGTTCAAGGAATCGAACTTGCTCAACAGCATGGGGCTCGAATTTTACGACCTCAGCCACCCGTGGGGCCTGGGTCAGCCCTGCTGGCCCTATTTCGAGGATGTGAAGATCGAGCGGCTGCACGGCATGTCGCGATCGGGCGTGTTGACCCAGAAGATCACGACGGTCATGCATTCGGGGACGCATATCGATGCCCCCGCCCACGTCGTTCCCGGTACGCCCTTCATGGACGAAGTGCCCTTGCCCTATTTCTTCGGTACCGGTGTCGTCGTGTCGATCCCGAAGAAGAAGTGGGAGGTCATCACCGCCGAGGATCTGGAAAATGCCCGCCCGCAGATCCGCGAAGGCGATATCGTCATCGTGAACACCGGCTGGCACAAATATTATGGCGATAACCGCCATTATTACGCCTATTCCCCGGGTTTCTACAAGGAAGCCGGCGAGTGGTTCGTCAGCAAGAAAGTCAAGATGTGCGGGTCCGACACCCAGGCGCTGGACCATCCGCTGGGCACCGCGATCGGGCCGCATGGCACCGGCGCACCCAACGGGCTGATCCCGCAGGTCAACATCGAATATGAGCAGCTGACCGGGCGAAAGGTGATCGAGGATTTCCCCGAATGGGAGCCGTGCCACAACGCGATCCTGTCCGCGGGTATCTGCGGGTTCGAGAATGTCGGCGGCGACATCGACAAGGTGACGGGCAAGCGCGTGACCTTCGCCGCCTTCCCGTGGCGCTGGAAGAAGGGTGACGGCTGCATCGTCCGGCTGGTCGCCATCGTCGATCCGACCGGCAATTTCCGGATCGAGACCGGCCGTAACGACTGACGGCGTTGCCGCGCCGATTATTGTCCTCCCTGTGAGATGAACCCATGTCCGACATGCACGTCCTGCCGGTGATCATCGTCGGTGGCGGCCCGACCGGCCTCGCCACCGCATTGGAACTGACCCGGCAGGGCGTGCGGGTCCGGATCTTCGATCAGTCGCCGCACGCGAATACGGAATCGCGGGGGACAGGATTGCAGGCCCGCACGCTCGAACTGCTCGACCTGTATGACGCGAGCGAAGAAATACTCGCGCGATCGAACCGCGCGAAGGCGTTCATCACCTTCCGCCATGGCGAGGAGATCGGGCGGATCGACTTCACCCTGGCCGCGCCGCGCTTCGGTGGCTCGCCCGTGCTGCCGCAGGCCATCACGGAGGATATCCTGCGCAACCGGCTCGCCGCTGCGGGTGTCGCAGTGGAGTTCGGCATCCAGGTCGGCGCCATCGACCGCGCGGCGGAGCAATGCACGGTCCACGCGACCGACGCGGCGGGCCGGCCGATCGCCGCGGCCGCACGCTGGGTGGTCGGTGCCGATGGCGCGCGCAGCGTGGTCCGGACCTTGCTCGACCTGCCGTTCGACGGCGTCTCTTATCCGGAGGGGTGGGGCCTGATGGACGCCACGCTCGACTGGCCGCTGGCAGCGGATGCGGTCCGCGTGTTCCGCGGCGATGGTCCGCAGCAATTCGTCGTGGTGCCGCTGGGCGGGGACCAGTACCGGCTTCAGCTCGACCACCGCGCGGACGCGGTGCAGGCCGCCGCGCCGGACGTCGCCGAGATGCAGGCCGCTTATGATCGCTACGTCCCGCATCCGGGATCGATTTCGGCACCGGCATGGCGATCGTCGTTCCGGGTCCATCGCCGCCAGGTGGTCGCCTATCGCGACGGCCGCGTCCTGCTGGCCGGCGACGCGGCGCATATCCATACGCCGGCGGGTGCCCAGGGCCTCAATACCGGGATCCAGGACGGTATCAATCTTGGCTGGAAACTGGCGCTGGTCGCGTCCGGCAAGGCCGATGCCGCGCTGCTCGAAAGCTATCAGGACGAACGCAAGCCGATCGCGGCCGGCGTGCTGCAACTGGCCGAAGTCCTGGCGCGCAACCCCGAGGCGATGCTGGGCGACGGATCGGTGCCGCCCGAAATCCTGTCGGCGCGGGTGGGGCAATTGTTCGTCAGCTATCGCGACGGTCCGCTGGCGCAGGCGCCGACGGACCGGACCGGACCAGTCGCCGGCGACCGCCTGCCCGATGTCGAGATCGGCGGCGCGTGGCTGTACAGCCGGTTGCGGCCGGGGGGCATCGTCGTCGCGGTCTTCGGGGGTGGGACCGACATCGCGTCGCTGGCGGTGGCATGGGGCGGGGCGATCCGCATCTGGCATGTCGATGCCGATGACCCGGAGGGGGTGCTTGCGACGGCGCTGGGGCTGAGCGCGGGCGCGGCGGTCATCCGGCCGGACGGCTATCTGGGCGCGATCGTCGCTGGCGGCGCGCCGTCCGGCGCCATCGGTACCTGGCTGGCCGAGACGCTTCACCTTTACCCCACGGTCGAGGCGGTCGTCGCCTGACGCCGCGCTTTTGCAGAGGACATCCATGGACATCACCCGCTTCGCCGATGCGCGGCCCTACACCGCGCCCAAGCATCACGACATGCGCGGACTGCGCCTGCAAGGCTTTGACGCGAGCGCTTCGCGTTTCGCCTGGACAGGGCTGTCGCATTTCCTGCCCGGTGGCGGCGCGGAGATGGACAGCAGCCCGCTCGAAAAGATCTATGTCATCCTGGACGGTGCCGTGACGATCACGCTCGGCGACGGCAGCGTCACCTGTCTCGAACGATATGACAGCTGCTTCATACCCGGCGGCGAAGCGCGCGAAATCCGGAACGACGGCAATGCCGTGGCGACGATGCTGGTCGTGATGCCCTATCCGGAGGCACGCGCATGACCTTGCCCGCCATCGATACGTCGGCGTTGTTCGACGTGCACGGAAAGTCGGCGATCGTGGTCGGTGCGACGGGCGCGTTCGGCAAGGTGGTGTGTGCGACGTTGGGCAGGGCCGGCGTTCGGCTGGTGGTGACGGCGGGCAATGCCGCGGAACTGGCGACGCTTGCGGACGAACTGGCTGCCGCCGGGATCACGGCGATCGCCGTCAACACGCGTCCGAATACCGAAGCCGATTGCGATGCGATCGTCGCGGCGGCGGTACAGGCGCATGGCGGAGTCGATATCCTGGTCGTGGCGGCCGGCGTGAACGACGTCGCGCCGATCATCGACATGAGCCACGAGCGGTTCGCCGCGGTGATGCGCGCCAATGTCGATGGCGCGTGGCTGATCGCGCAGGCCGTCGGCAAGCAGATGATCGCGCAGGGAACGGGCGGAAAGCTGGTCTTTACCTCGTCCGCGCGCGGCAAGCTGGGTCATCCGGCCGGCTATTCCGCATATTGCACGTCCAAATCGGCGATCGACGGCATGACCAAGGCGCTCGGCTGCGAATGGGGCAAATATGGCATCACCGTCAACGCCATCGCACCGACGGTTTTCCGGTCGCCGCTCACCGCGTGGATGTTCGCGGACGACGACAAGGCGATCGCGGTTCGCGAGGGCTTTCTGGCACGCGTGCCGGTCGGGCGGCTGGGCGAGCCCGAGGATCTGGCCGGCCCGCTGCTGTTCCTCACGTCGCGGGCGTCCGATTTCCATACCGGTCACATCATTTATGCCGATGGGGGCTATACCGCGGGATGAGCCGGCCGCCGGTCTCGCGCCATGAACGGCGGGCCGTCGCGATCCTGGCGATCGGGTTCGGGCTGGTGGGGATCGACCGGTTCCTGATCTCGACCCTCTATCCGACGATCGCGCGCGATCTGGGGCTGGGTTATGCCGATATCGGTGTGATCGCGGGCGCGCTGGCGCTGGCATGGGGTGTTGCGGCGCTGGTGATGGGCAACCTGTCGGATCGCATCGGGCATCGCCCGGTGCTGGTCGGGTCGCTGGTCATCTTCTCGCTGCTGATCGGCGGCAGCGGGCTCGCCACCGGGTTGGGGGGGCTCATCCTTGTCCGCGTCGTGATGGGATTTGCCGACGGCGCCTATACCCCCGCCAGCATCGCGGCGACGATCTGCGCTTCGCCGCCCGAACGGCACGGCGGCAATGTCGGGCTGCAACAGACGATGCTGGTGCTGTTCGGCCTCGGCCTGTCGCCGCTGCTGGTCGGCGTGCTGCTGCGCGCGGGGCTGGACTGGCGCTATATCTTCCTGGTCTTCACGCTGCCCGGGCTGGTGGTGGCATGGGCGACCTGGCGGATCATCCCGCCGGCCCCGATCGCCACGGGAAAGCGCGCGAGCGTCGCCGATTGGCGCGCGGTGCTCGCCTATCGCAACATCCGCCTGCTGATGGCCGGGATGCTGTGCTGGCTGACCTGCCTGATCGTCACCAGCGCGTTCCTGCCGAGCTATCTGGTCGATCACCTGAAGCTGGATGCCGACCGGATGGGCATGGTCATGTCGGCGATCGGCTTCGGCGCGGTGGCCGGTACCATCCTGATGTCCGCGCTGTCCGACCGGATCGGGCGCAGGCCCGTGATGGTCATGAGCGCGATCGGCACGCTGGCCGCGCTGGTTGCGCTCAGTCGCACCGGCGCCACCGCCGGGCCGCTGTTCGCCTGTCTGTTCGCGGTGCATTTCTTCAACAATGCGCTGATCACCCTGACGGTCGGGCCGATCGCGATCGAGACGGTCCCGTTGACCCTGATGACCACCGCATCCGGCGTAGTGATTGCCACCGGCGAAGTGCTGGGCGGCGGCATAGCGCCGATGCTGGGCGGCTGGGTCGCGGAGTATTTCGGTATCCGGCACATCCTCTGGCTGCCGATCGCGGCGATGGCGGCCGGCATCCTGCTTTGCCTCGCGCTCGACGAGACCCACAAGAAAGCGACGCCATGAAGAACAAGGTCATCATCACCTGCGCCATTACCGGCGGCATTCATACGCCGACACTGTCGGATGCACTGCCCTATACCCCCGCCGATATCGCCGCACAGGCCATCGCGGCGGCGGAGGCGGGGGCGGCCATCCTGCATCTTCACGCGCGCGATCCGGAGACGGGCGCACCGACCGGCAGTCCGGACGTGTATCGCCAGTTCCTGCCGGTGATCCATCAGGCGACCGATGCGGTCATCAATCTCACCACGGGCGGATCACCCAGCATGAGCCCCGAGGAGCGGCTGGCCGCGGCGTTGGCGTTCAGCCCCGAAATGTGCTCGCTCAACATGGGCAGCCTGAACTTCTCGTTCCACGACATGGGCCGCAAGGTGACGAACTGGAAGTTCGCGTGGGAGGACCAGTATATCCTCGACAGCGAAAAGTTCATCTTCCGTAATACCTTCGCCGATATCGCGCGCAATTATGCGCTGCTGGCCGATCACGGGACGCGGTTCGAGCATGAATGCTATGACATCGGCCACCTCTACAACCTGGCCTATTTCGTCGACAAGGGCATCGCGAAACCGCCGTTCTTCATCCAGAGCGTGTTCGGTATTCTGGGTGGCATCGGCGGTGATCTGGACAATGTGATGTTCATGCGCCGGACCGCCGATCGGTTGTTCGGCAGCGACTATGTCTGGTCGGTACTGGGCGCGGGCAAGCACCAGATGCCGGTGGTGACACAGGCGGCGATGCTGGGCGGCAATGTCCGCGTGGGGTTGGAGGACAGCCTGTTCATCGGTCGCGGCACGCTGGCATCAAGCAATGCCGAACAGGTTTCCAAGATCGTCCGCATCCTCGCCGAACTGGGTCTGGAGCCCGCCAGCCCGGCGGACGCGCGCGCAGCGCTGGCGCTCAAGGGCCGCGACGGGACGCAGTTCCGGTGACCCGCGTCGCGCTGATCGGTGCCGGCCTGATGGGCGCCGGCCTGGCGCGGCTGTTCCGGCGCGCGGGTTGGCCGGTCAGCGCCTATGATCCCAATCCGCAGGCGCTCGCCGCGTTGGCGGGGGTGCGCCATGCGGGCTCCCTGGCCGATGCCGTGGCCGATGCGGAGTGCGTGATCGAGGCGGCATCGGAACGGCTTGCGATCAAGCAGGCGATCTTCGCCGAACTGGCCGCGGCCACGGGCCCGGATACGATCCTGGCGAGCAATTCGTCGGTGATTCCGGTGGGGGCGATCACCGCATCGCTGGACGACGCGGCCGCGGCGCGGATCATCGGCACGCACTTCTGGAACCCGCCGGACGTCATTCCGCTGGTGGAGGTGATCCAGGGACCGCGCAGCGGGCGCGACGCGATCATCCGAACGATGGCGATGCTGACCGCGGCGGGCAAGGAGCCGATCCACGTCCACCGCGATACCGTACCGGGCAATCGCATGCAGCATGCCTTGTGGCGGGAGGCGATGGCGCTGGTCGACGAGGGGGTGTGTAGCCCCGAGGATGTCGATCACATCGTCAAACGTAGCTTCGGATTGCGGCTGCCGGTGCTGGGACCGCTGGAGAATGCGGATCTGGTCGGCCTGGAACTGACCGCGCAGATCCACGATGTCGTGCTGCCTACGCTCAGCGACCGGACGACCCCCTCACCGTCGCTGGGCACGCGGCTGGCGGCGGGCGCCGGTGGCGTGTCGCACGGTGCGGGTTTCCACGACGGCTGGACGCCGGAACGCGTGGCGGCCCTGCGCGCGCGGCTGACCGCGCATCTGGACGCAATGCTGCGCTAGCGGCGGTCCTGCATCCGCGCACCGGCTGGATCAGTGATGATCCAGCCAGACGTCGATGACGGCGCACCGCTTCTCCTCCCGGACGACGCGCAGCCCCTCGACATAGGCGGCGCGCAGTTCGGCGGCGGTCGTGGCGCGCACGCCCCAGGCGCCGCCGGCGGCGGTGGCGATGCCGGCATAATCGGGCGCCGGTTCGAACGAGGTATCCACGCCGTCCGCAGCGGCGGCATAGCCCTGCGGATGAACCGCCAGCGCCGACAGTTTCGGCGATTTCCAGCCGCGATTGTTGAAGATCACCTGCAGGAACGGTGTCGCGTAGCGGCGCGCCATCCAGAACACCGACGAGGGAACCGTGAACATGAACGATCCATCGCCGGTAAACGATATGACGGTGCGTTCCGGACAGGCGAGCTTGGCGCCGATCGCCGCCCCGCCGTTCCAGCCGAGCGATCCGCCGCCGCTGGTGTGCATCGATCCCGGGCGATCGAGCGCGAGATGGTTGATGACGGTATGATAGTTGGAGATGCTTTCGTTCATCACCAGTACGTCGTCGGGCATCAGCGTGCGGAACAGGGCGACGGCATATTCGGGCGTCAGCACGTCCTCGGGCTCCGCCTCCAGCGCATCCAGCTGGGCGCAGCGGGCGCGATGCGCGGTGGCGTGATGCGCCGTGCGTTCCGCGACGGTGGCGGCGTCGATCGGCCGATCCGCGCACCAGCCGTCGATCTGCGCGATCGCGGTGGCGGCATCGGCGCGCCACGATCCTTCGGCGGCGATCCGCCACAGCGGCATCTGCTCCTTCAGCGGGTCGACATCGAGGTGGAAGATGCGTGCGTCGGCGGCGGGCTTCGACACGGTCGGGATCCAGGGCACGTCGCTATCGACCACCAGGATCACGTCGGCCTCCGCCAGCGCCGCGTTCTGGACCGGCTGATTCCACTGGTTGCCGCGATAGAGCGGATGGGATTGCGGAAAGTTGACGGCGTTCGGTACCGATTCGAGCACGCCGATGCCCAGCCGCTCGCACAGCGCAACCAGCGGCGCGACCGCCGCCGGATTGCGTCCGAGATAGGAGGTGACGACCAGCGGGCGCCGTGCCGCGATCAGCGCGGTCGCGATCGTCGCGATCGCCGATGGCGCCAGTGCGGCGGGCTCGATCGCGCGCCAGCGTGCGGCGTCGTTCGGGGTGGGCGCGACCTCCTGCTCCATCACCTCGCGCGCGCCGATCAGATAACTGGGACCCTTGGGGTCGCTGTTCGAGAATTGCAGCGCGCGGTGGACCAGTTCCTTGATGTTGTGGCCGGTGCGGATCTCGTTATCGTAGCGCATGTAGCCGCGCACGATGCCGCGCTGGTCGTGGACATCCTGGATCCACTGGATGAATTCGTTGCGGCTGCCGCGCAGCTCGCCATGCTGGGTGAAGGGCGAGGAACCGGCGAAGATCAGCATGGGCGCGCGGCCCTTGGCGGCGTTGTGGACGGCGCCGGCCAGCGCCTGCGTACCGCATTCGACATGAACGACCACTGCCTGCGGCACGCCGCTGGCAAGCCAGTGGCCGTGCGCCGCGCTCATGCCGACCATCTCGTTGGGGCAGGTGAGGACCTGCGGGATCGGGCGGCCGGCGGCGCGCGCTTCGGCGATCGCTTCGACCAGGGCCGGGTGATCGCTGCCGAGATTGGCGAAAATGCAGGATATGCCATGTTCGACAAGGGCATCGAGCAGCGCGCTGGAGGCGGTATACATCGGTCAGTCTCCGTCAGGGGCGGGGCCGTCGAGGCCGCGGATGAGGCGGGCGAGCAGCGCCAGCAGCACGGCGCGGTCGGGGCCGAGAATCGCATCGACGCGGGCATCGTGCGCCCGCGCATGGTCGGCCAGGCGGGCGAGCAGCCCGTGACCGGCATCGGTAAGGGACAGGCGGCGGGCACGCCCGTCGCGGGGATCCGGCGCGCGCACGATCAGCCCGCGCCGTTCGAGATCGGCGAGCGTCGGCGTCAACGTGGTCTTGTCGCGGCCGACCGCGTGGCTGAGCCCCGTCTGGCCGATGCCGGGATGATCGGCGATGAATTGCAGGATGGCATAGCGACCCGGACGCAGGCCCGGTTCGGCGGCGCGTTCCGAATAGGCCTGGAACGACGCGGCCTGGGCCAGGCGCAGCTGGAACGCCACGCTGCCGGCCAGCTGCGACGTCGGGGCCAAGGCCGCCGTGTCGCGGTCGTGCGTGTCATCCTCATCCTGCATGCCGCACCCTTGCATCGTTTCACGGGAAGATGCAATATAGTAGCAACACCAACTATAATGGATGATGAGGATGCGGATCAATCGCGTGGTGATCGTCGGGGCGGGCGCGATGGGCAGTTTTTTCGCCGCGCGGCTGTCGGAGGCCGGTGCCGACGTCGCGCTGGTCGATGTCGACGATGCGCGGCTGGCGGCCCTGGCGCGTGACGGCGTTACGGTCGACGATGCCCTGGGGACGCGAACCGTGCCGGTCGCGGCGACGCGCGCCGGCGGCCTGTCCGGTCCCGCCGACCTGATCATCCTGTTCACCAAGGGGGCGCATACCGCCGCCGCCGCCGCGTCGGTCGCGCATCTGATCGGTCCCGACTCCTATGCGCTGACACTGCAGAACGGGATCGGCAACGCCGACGCGATCGCAGACGTCGTGCCGCCCGACCGCATCCTGGTCGGCGTCACCGATATCCCGTGCGACCTGACCGGCCCGACCAGCGTCGCGTCGCATGGACAGGGCCGGATCCTGCTGGGCGGTCACCGCGACCAGGACGGTGCCGCACCGGATGCGGTGGTGGCACTGCTGCGCGGCGCCGGGCTGGACGCCGCCCATGATCCGGCCGTGCAGGTCGCGATCTGGGAAAAGATCGCGTTCAACGCGGCGATGAACGCGCTGTGCACCGTCATGGGATCAACCGTCGGCGATCTCGACACCCCCGCCGGCCGCCGGCTGATCGCGGCGGTGACATCGGAGGTCGTCGCGGTCGCGGGCGCGACCGGCCTCTCCGTCGACGCCGATCGCATCGCCGGCAAGATCGACCATGCGCTGGCCCATCATGTCGGGCACAAGCCGTCGATGTTGCAGGACCGGATCGCCGGCCGCCCGACCGAGATCGAGACGATCAACGGCGCGGTCGTGCGGATCGCGGCGGCCCATGATGTGGCGGTGCCGGTCAATCGCACGCTGGCGGACCTGGTCCGCACCATCGAAGCCGCACGCCGTTCGGAGACACGAGCATGAAGACCGTCAACCTGTTGATCGACAATCGGGACGTCGCCGCCGAAGGGGACGCGACGTTCGACCGCATCGGCCCCATTGCCCCCGACGCCGCGACCCGGGCGGCGGCGGCAAGCATCGGCGACGCGGGGCGCGCCGCCGATGCTGCGGCGGCGGCGCTGCCGGACTGGGCGGCGCTCGGCCCCAATGCACGGCGCACGCTGCTGCTGGCGGCCGCGGCGGTGATGGAGCGTCGCGCGGACGAGTTCGTCGCGGCGATGCAGACGGAGACGGGCGCGACCCGGTCCTGGGCAGGGTTCAACGTCCACCTTGGCGCAGGCATGCTGCGCGAGGCGGCGGCACTGACCACGCAGATATCGGGCGAGGTCATTCCGTCCGACCGGCCCGGTTGCGTCGCGATGGCGGTGCGCCGGCCCGCGGGTGTCGTGCTGGGCATCGCGCCCTGGAATGCGCCGGTCATCCTGGGCGTCCGCGCGATCGCGACCGCGCTGGCATGCGGCAACACGGTCGTCCTGAAGGCGTCCGAAGCCTGTCCGGCGACCCACTGGCTGATCGGCGACGTGCTGCGTGAAGCCGGGTTCGCGGCCGGTGTCGTCAACGTGGTCAGCAACGCGCCCACAGCTGCCGGCGCGGTGGTGGAGGCACTGATCCGGCACCGGGCGGTGCGACGGGTGAACTTCACCGGATCCACCAAGGTCGGGCGGATCATCGCGCGGCTCTGTGCCGAGGAACTGAAGCCGGCGCTGCTGGAACTGGGCGGCAAGGCGCCGCTGATCGTCCTGGACGATGCGGATGTCGATGCCGCGGTCGCCGCGGCCGCATTTGGCGCCTTCTTCAACTCCGGCCAGATCTGCATGTCGACCGAACGGATCATCGTGACGGCCGGGGTCGGGGATGCGTTCATGGCGAAGTTCGCCGCCAAGGTCGCCACGCTGACCGCGGGGGACCCGGCCGCGGGTACGGCGCCGCTGGGCGCGGTCATCGACCGGGCGGCGACGGCGCACATCGCCGAACTGGTCGAGGATGCGGTCGCCCAGGGCGCGGTGCTATACCGCGGTCCGCCCGACGACGGCGTGCTGATGGGCGCCGCGGCGCTGGATCATGTCACGCCGGCCATGCGCCTGTACCGCGAGGAAAGTTTCGGGCCGATTACCGCGATCATCCGCGTCGCGGACGCGGATGCGGCGATACGGGTTGCCAACGAGACCGATTATGGCCTGACATCCGCGATCTTCAGCCGCGACGTGGGACAGGCCCTGCAACTGGCGGCGCGATTGCAGGTCGGCATGTGCCATATCAACGGCCCTACCGTGCACGACGAGGCCCAGATGCCGTTCGGCGGCACCAAGGCGTCCGGCTATGGCCGGTTCGGCGGACGCGCGGGCATTGCCGAATTTACCGAACTGCAATGGATCACGATAGACACGCAACCTGTCCATTATCCGATCTGATCGACCATCACTTCCGATTTGGGAGTATGACCAAGCTGCGGTAGAGGTCCCGCGAAGCGCCGGGTCGGCCCGGCGCGCCGTGGGAGAAATGCCATCGTCGCCGCGTCAACCGCAAAGCCGGAAGCGCCCGTCACGCCGCGGCCGGCCGGCCGCATGGAGAAGAAGCGGCGTGCGACGCGCGCCAAGTTGCTGGAGGCGGCCTATGACGTGATGGTCGAGAAGGGTGTCGACGCCGCGACGATCCGCGAAATCACCGACAAGGCGGACATCGGGTTCGGGACCTTCTACAACTATTTTCAGAACAAGGAGGATCTGGCGGTCGGCGTCCTCGACTGCATGATCCACAGCGTCGCGCAGCGCAATCTGGTGCTGACCGCTCCGTTGCAGGAAACGCGCCCCGATTTGGCCATGGCCATGTCGACGCGGCTGCTGATCCGGTCGGGATATCAGGATGTGACATTGGGATGGTGGGCGCGCCGGCCCGATCTGCTGGCCGATCGGTTGCGCGCCGGACTGCATCCGTTCGTGCTTCACCATATCCGCCACGCCATCGCGACTGGCGTCGTCCACATCGCCGAAGACAATATCGAACCCGTGCTGGCCATGCTGATCTGGCTGGTCGTCGGCGGCATGCGCGACATGCAGCTGGGCATGCAGCCGCCCGAAGCCGACGCGCTGATCACGGAGGGATTCATGCGGGTGATGGGCGTGTCCCGCCGCACCGCCCATGAACTCGCAAACGCACCGCTGCCGGCGGTCGCGCCGCTGACGATCGATTTCTCGTTTCAGGATCAGGACACGTAGGTGATGATCGGCCGTTTGTGATAGCCGATCATTTTTATTTGACACCCGATGATGATTGATCCATCCCGGCATCGGGCAGCCGCAAGCTGCAGGTGAACGGGTGCCGCAGAGCCCCGAACTCTTGGGAGGGGTTTCGCAATGAAGCACGCACGTTGGTTCTACCTGTCGACCGCCGCGATCATGATGGCCGGGTCGATGCCCGCCGTCGCGCAACAGGCCGCTGCCGCCGGTGCGGCGGCTCCGGCCGCGGCGACCGACCCCGATGGCGGTCTTGAAGACATCGTGGTCACGGCCGAGCGGCGCTCGGAAAGCCTGCAGCGGGTTCCGATCGCGATCACGGCGATCACCGCGCGCGCGCTGGAGCGATCGGGCACGACCGGCGTCAATTCGCTGGCACAGGTCACGCCCGGCCTGAACTTCACCGCACCCGCGGGGCAGCTTTCGCCGTTCCTGCGCGGGGTCGGCACCGCGGCCGCCGCGGTCGGCAACCCCGCCAGCGTCGCGACCTATGTCGACGGCGTCTATATTCCGGGCATGGCGTCGACCCAGTTCGAGTTCAACAATATCGAGCGGATCGAGGTGCTGAAGGGTCCGCAGGGTACGCTGTTCGGCCGTAACAGCACCGGCGGCATCATCAACGTCATCACCAAGGACCCGACGTTCGAGCCGCAATTGCGGATGCGGGCCGGTTACGGGAACTACGATACGGTCGAAGGATCGATCTATGGCAGCGCGGGCCTGACCAAGGACATCGCGCTCGACCTGTCGGCATTCTACCGCAACCAGGCCAAGGGCTGGAGCTACAATTTCGCGACCAAGGACGATGTCGCCAAGCAGCGCGATTTCCTGATCCGGTCCAAGCTGCTGTTCACGCCCGGGCCCGACACCCGGATGGTGCTGGCGCTCGATTATTCCTACACCAACCCGGCCGCGGCCTCGCTCAACAAGCCTTATCAGGATGCGCTGACGGTGGTCGGCATTCCGGTGCCCGGCGGGTTCTGGGATGTGAACCAGAATTTCTACGAGCGCGGCGTCGCCAAGCAGGGCGGCGGAAGCCTGACGGTCGAACAGGGCATGGGCGCCGTGCGATTGCGCAGCATCACGGCCTATCGCAAGCAATATGGCCACAACATCATCGATCTCGACGGCAGCCCGGTTCCCGCGATCGCGATCGATATCACCGAACGCAGCAAGCAGTTCACGCAGGAACTTCAGCTGCTCTCCGACGGGTCGGGGCCGTTCACCTGGATCCTTGGCGGCTTCTACCTGAACGGTACCGCACAGACCGATCCGTTCCAGAACCCGGTCTTCAAGCTGTTCGCCACGCAGCAGGTCGAGTCCGGCTCCGCCTTCGCGCAGGGAACCTATGAAGTGGCCGAGGGGACGCGCCTGACCGCGGGGCTGCGCTATACGAACGACAGCTATACGTTCAACGACTATCGCCAGTCGAACGCCACCGGCGCGATCACGCTGGATCCCCAGCGCACGACATCGCAGGGCAAACTGACCTGGCGCCTGTCGGCGGATCATCAGTTCACGCGCGATGTGCTGGGTTATGTGTCCTACAATCGCGGGTTTCGTGCCGGGACGTTCAACCTGACCGATGCGTCGGTGGCCGCGTTGCGGCCCGAAGTGATCGACGCGCTGGAAGCGGGGTTGAAGACCGATCTGCTCGACCGTCGGCTGCGCGTCAACGTCGCGGTGTTCCATTATGACTTCAAGGACATCCAGATCGCCCGCGCCGACGGCAATTCGCAGCAGACGCTGAACGCCAGTTCCGCCGAGATCTGGGGCGTGGATGGCGACATCAGCGCCGCGATCACCAGCCAACTGACGCTCAACGTCAGCGGTTCCTATGTTCATGGCCGGTACGGCAGCTTTCTCAACGCGCCGATTTCGACGCGCAACCCGCGTGGCGGCAACACGATCATCACGGGCGATGCCACGGGCAACACGATCATCCGCACGCCCGATTTCTCGGGCAATGCCGGGGTGAACTATGTCATCCCGTCGTCGGTCGGAAAGTTCAACGTCTCGGCCAACTATTATTACAATGCCGGTTGGTATTCCGATCCCGACAACCGCATCAAGACGCCATCCTACAACCTGGTTTCGGGCAGCCTTGGCTGGACGTCGAGCGATGATCGCTATGAGGCGCGGCTGTGGGCCAAGAACCTCACCAACGCCAAATATTATTATCACGTGCAGTCGATCGGGCCGGGCGACGTTGCGATCCCGGCCGCGCCGCGCACGTACGGCGTGACCCTGGGCGTGAATTTCTGATCCTCTGTTTCTCCCGGTGCGCAGTGACGCGCGCCCCTTTCAAAGGCGCATGATGACGATGACCGACCCGCAAGCGGAACGCGCACTGCACGACAAGCTCCGCGCGGCGGCCCGGGGTACGCTTCCGGCCAATGCCGAACTGCTGGCCGACATCGCAATTCCAATGCGCGACGGCATCCTGCTGTCGGCCGATGTCTACCGGCCGAAGGGCACGACCGGGGCAGTGCCGGTCGTGTTGTCGGTCGCGCCCTATGCCAAGGAGCTGCAACTCGCGCCGCCGCTCCTCACCCATTCCATCGAGGCGGGCGCGACCGACATGCTGGTCGACAACGGCTATATCCACATCATCGCGTCGCAGCGCGGGGCGGGGCAGAGCCAGGGCCAATATGGTCATATGTCGTATGTCGAGCAGACCGACATGTACGACCTGGTGGAATGGATCGCGGCCCAGGAATGGTGCGACGGCAATGTCGGCATGATCGGCGACAGCCATTACGCGGTCAACTGCCTGTGGGCGGCGACGCAGCAACCGCCGCATCTGCGCTGCATCATACCCTATGATGCGATGTCCGATTTCTATCGCGACATGGCCTATCCCGGCGGGCTGTTCAAATCCGGATTTCTGTCGAAATGGCTGGCCGACGCCATGCAGCAGTTCCAGTGGCCCGGCCCCGTCGAAGGACGCCTGCCGCCGACCAACCAGATCCAGCATTTCGTCGAAAATCCCTATGATGGTCCCTATTGGTGGGAGCGGTCCGTCCGCTTCAAGTTCGACCAGATCACGGTTCCCGTGCTGCATATCGTGCCGCGCAGCGGCATTCATACCCGCGGCCAGCTCTGGGGATATCCGCTCCAGATGCAGGGCGTGAAGAAGCTGGTCGTCGTGCCGCCGCCGACCCCGGCGCAGGAACATTGGCTGTTCCTGAAGAGCGCGCCGTTGAAGGCCTATATGGTTCAATGGCTCGATCACTGGATGAAGGGCATCGCGACGCCGATCATCGACGAACCGGAGGTCGCGATCTTCGATGCCGGAACGCAGACCTGGCATTATGCCGACACTTATCCGGTGGCGGGGACGGAATGGACCAAGTTCCACCTGTCCGGCAACGGTGCCGGCGGCAGTGTCGGTCTGATCGCGCGGGAGGCGCCGGAAGGCGAGGAATCGCCGGACCGCTACGCCTTGCCCGACTGGGATCTCGTCGCCGCGGGCAAGCCGGTGCTGGCCTATGACACCGTGCCATCCACGACGCCCTTGCGGATCTGGGGTCCGATCGCCGCGACGCTCTATGCGTCGACGACGGCGACGGACACGGCGTTCTTCGTGCTGCTCGATGATATCGCACCCGACGGCACCGTCACCCGGCTGACCGATGGCGTGCTGAAGGCATCGTTCCGCGAGATCGATCCCGAGATGTCGCGACCCGGCCTGCCATTTCATCCCTATCTCCGGCGCGAACTACCCGAAGCGGGCAAGGTCCAGGAATATCAGATCGAACTGCGTCCGATCTTCCACACGATCCAGCCGGGCCACCGCCTGCGCTGCCGCGTGCAGAGCAACGACCCGATGTTCATGAACTTCCTCCACACCGTCTATAATACGGAAATGATGCCGTGGCCGTCGTTCAACAGCCTGCATCACGACGCGGCGCACCCGTCGCATCTGTTGCTGCCGATCGTCGCCGCCCTGCCGTCGCAGGTGCCCGTCAGTGCGCCGCTCGCCGACGTGGCCTGGCCGATCGCGGGCCTGGACTGGGCGTCCTGATCCCCGCCCGTCGGACCCGATCCCATCACAAGGACCCTGTATGACCGTCACATCTCTTTTTTCACTCCACGATCGGGTCGCCATCGTCACCGGCGGCACCCGCGGCATCGGTCATTTCATCGCCACCGGCCTGGGTGAGGCCGGCGCGCGGGTCTTCGTGACGGCGCGCGACCAGGCCGGCATCGATGATGCGGTGCGGACGCTGGGTGCGAAGGGCATCACCGCGGCCGGGATCGCCGCCGATCTGGGTGACGGTGGCGAGACATCGGCGAAGCAGATCGTCGATGGTGCACTTGCCGCGTTCGGCCGGGTCGACATCCTCGTCAACAATGCCGGCCGCGTGTTCGGCGACGGCCATGACGGTCACTCCCCCGACGCGTGGGGCAAGGTCATGCGCCTCAACCTGGATGCCGCACACCGGCTGGCGCGCGAGATCGCCGACCGGGAGTTCATACCCCGCCGCGCCGGCAAGATCGTGTTCGTCGCCTCCATCGCCGGGTTCGGCGGCGCGCGGCCGAACCTGCCCTTCTTTCCGACCGCCTATCACGCCAGCAAGGGTGGGCTGATCGCGCTGGCCAAGATGCTGGCGACCGAATGGGGACGGCACAACATCAACGTGAATGCGCTGTGCCCCGGCTATTTCCCGACGCAATTGTCCGCGGGCCTGAAGGACAAGGCGCAGGAGATCCTGACGCTGACCCCGCTTGGCCGATCGGGTGCGGAAGACGACATCAAGGGTGTCGCCACGTTCCTGGCGTCAGAAGCCGCGCGGCACGTGACCGGACAGGCGCTGGCGGTCGACGGCGGCCTGACCGCAGTCGTACCGTGAAGCAGGGGGCCGCAATGGCGACACTTTACGGCCATCCCTTCTCCCGAACCCAGCGCAACATCTGGATGCTGGGGGAACTGGGCATTCCCTATGACCTGGTGCCGGTGGATTTCCTGAAAGGCGAGGCGCAGACGCCGGCGTTCCTGGCGATCAATCCGAACGGCCGGGTTCCCGCCTTCGTCGACGATGACGGTACGACGCTGTTCGAGTCGCTGGCCATCAACCTGTATCTGTCGCGGCGCCATGGCGGCGCGCTGGCGGCGGCGGGTCTGGTGGAGGAATCGCAGGCGGTGCAGTGGAGCCTGTGGGTCGCCAATGAAGTGGACGTCCCGTTGTTGCTGGCGGCGATGAACCACCACCTGTTCGTCCCCGAGGAACGCGATCCCGCCGAAGCCGAGATGGCGTTGACGAAATTGGCACGGCCCTTCGGCGTTCTGGACGGATTGCTGCGCGATCGACCGTATCTGTTGGGAGATCGCTTCACGGTGGCCGACGTCAACGTCGCCGGGGTGATGACCTTGATCCCGATCTGCGGCATTCCCACCGCGCCGTTTCCGCACATGACCGCATGGCTGCACCGCTGCCACGAACGACCGGCGGCGCGCGCGGCATGGGAGAAGATCGACTTCAAGATTGCCCGGCCATCGCCCGCGGCGCTGGCGGCGATGCTGCTGTGACCGGGACGTCGCGATCGATTGACAGGAGAATGCCATGATGCCCGTTGCGAAGACCGTCGTGATGATCGCGGCCGTGATGGTCATCGGATTGCTCGCCGGCCTCTATGTCGGCACCGGTCTGGCCCAGCACAGCAATCTGGGCGTGGCTTTCCAGCCTTGGGTGATCCGTCAGCAGGCCGAGGTCGGGTTGTTCAAGGATTTCATGCCGCAATTCGGCTGGACGGCGGTGATCCTGCCGGCGGTTGCGGCCGCGCTGACGGTGGGCGTGCCGCGCTGGCTGTTCGCGGCGGCCGCGCTGTCGATCCTTGGAACGATCGTGTCGACCGGTTTCGGGGAGCTTCCGCTCAACCGCATGATCCTGAGCTGGAACCCGCAGGTGCCGGTGCAGGGTTGGGAATCGATGCGGATCTCCTGGATGCATGCCCATTGGACGAAGACGACCTTCAGCGTCCTCGCCTTTCTGGCGGCGGCCACCGGCCTGTCGCGCCGTTGACCGCCGGCGGCCGGGGCACACGCGCCCCGGCAGCCTTCAGCTGCGTTCGGGAACCGTGAAGCCCAGATTGCCGCGCAGCGTCGTGCTTTCATATTCCGTTCGGAACAGGCCCCGGCGTTGCAGTTCGGGGATGACCAGATCGACAAATTCGCGGGTGCCGGTCGGCTGGTCCGGCGGCATGACGATATAGCCATCGGCCGCACCGTTTTCGAACCAGTGTTGCAGCGTGTCCGCGATCGTCGCGGGCGATCCGCACACCGTCCAGTGGCCGAGCGATGCCGATCGTTTGGCCAGCTGGCGCAGCGTCAACCCCTCGCGCCGCGCGGTGGCGATCAGCAGATCGCGCCGGCTGGTCTGCTGTTTCCCGGATGGAAGATCGTCGGGAAGCGGCGCATCCAGCGGATAGACCGACATGTCGAGCCCGAATTCGACGTTCAGCGTGTCCAGGCCCAGCCGGTGATCATACGCATCCTGCAGCCGTTCGCGCTTGGCCTCCGCCTCCGCATCGGTGCGGCCCACGATGGGGACGACGCCCGGCAGGATCACCAGCCCGGACGGATCGCGGCCATGCGCCGGCAACCGGGCGCGCACGTCCTGATAGAAGGCCTGCGCGCCCGCCAATGTCTGCTGCGCGGTGAAGATCACTTCCGCGGTTCGTGCGGCCAGGGCGCGCCCCTCCTCGGAGGAACCGGCTTGCGCGATCACGGGGCGGCCCTGTGGTGGGCGCGCCATGTTCAGCGGCCCGCGCACCTTAAAATGCGGTCCGTCATGATTCAGCACGCGCATCTGCGCAGGATCGAAATACTGCCCGGCCGCCTTGTCAAAGGTGAATGCGCCCGGCGTCCAGCTATCCCAAAGCCCGGTCACGACGTCGGCGAATTCGCCCGCGCGTTCGTACCGGTCGGCCTTGTCCGGGTGCGCATCAAACCCGAAATTCCACGCTTCGGCGGGGTTGGCCGACGTCACCAGATTCCATGCCGCGCGCCCGGCGCTGAGATGGTCCAGCGAGGCGAGCACGCGTGCGACCTGATACGGCGTGTTGTAGGTTGTCGTCGCGCTGCCGGCCAGACCGATATGCGACGTGACCGCCGCCAGCGCCGACAGCAGCGTGAAGGGTTCAAGATGCGCGATCGGCGGGGTTCGGCCCAATGTTTCCGGATTGCGACTGGGGATCAGCGCGAGCGTATCGGCCAGGAACAGGAAATCGAACCGCCCCTGTTCGGCCAGCTGCGCGATGTCCCGGAACAAGCCAAGGTCGAACGATCGTTCCGGCGCCGATCCGGGCAGGCGCCAGCCGCCATTATGCGTCCCCTGCGGATTGAGCAGGAGCCCGAGACGGAGTTTGCGATCCGGGTCCGACATGGCATTGATCTCCTCTACCCTCAGTCATAAAACTGAACGGTTCAGTTCTAGAGGCTCATGCTCATGGCGTCAACGGTTCCCAACAGCGGCACGGCAGCCGAAGATGTGTCATCGCCAGCGTCCGTGCGCGCCGATCGCAAGGCGCAAGCGATCGTCGCGGCCGCGCGACAGCATTTCTATCGCGATGGCTATGCCGCGACGAGCGTCGACGCGATCAGCCGGGGCGCCGGCATCGGCAAGGCGACGATCTACAAGCATTTCGGCAGCAAACAGGCGCTGTTCGCCGCGGTCGTCGCGCAGGAGAATCGCCACGGGCTCGATGAGATCCGGACGATCCTGGCCGGGCCGGGCGCCATCGCCGGACGGCTGGAACGGGCGGGGCATGTTCTGATCGATCTGCTCACCGCCCCCGATTTCATCGCGTCGTACCGGATGGTGATGAGCGAGGCGACCCGGCTGCCGGAACTCGCCGCGCTATATTATACGGGTGCGGCGCAGTTGCTGGCGACACTGTCGGACAGTTTTGCAGCACTGGCGCAGGCCGGTGACCTGGAAACATCGCATCCACAGCGTGCCGCGGAACATTTCGTGGGGCTGATCCGGGGGGATTTGCAGTTGCGCGCGTTGCTGGGCCTGGATGCACCGGTCGATGCGCGGGATCGCGCCGAAATTGTCGCAAGCGGCGTCGCCGTGTTTGCCCGCTTCTACGGCAGATGAACGGCCGTTCGCTCGATTCCCCGAACGCGCCTTAGCCGCGTACGGGCGCATGCGTCCGCCGCGATCGTGCCATCCGAACACGCCCTGCGCCGACGCGGCTGCCGGGACGCCTACTGCGGCCCGTCGCGACAGTAAGTGGTTGTTAAAGCTAACGCCTTATTGACCGTCATCAGGCCAGTCGCAGCGCAGCGAATCCATGGTCGCAGCCCTGTGGCGCGACCGACGTCCGCGAGCGTGAAACCGGCCGGGCGATGCCATGCGGATGGCGTCGTCCCGAATCGCGACAATGGCGCGCGGATGGCCGCGAGTCTTTCTGGGGGTGGGTATCTTGAAGACACAACTGTTTGCTACGGTGGCATCCTTGGCCATCGCATCGCCGGCATTTGCCGGCATTACGGCGGTCGAAACCGCGGACGCAGCTGCCACGGCCGATGGGACGGCGCAGGATGATGCAGCCGCGCCGGCGAAGGCGGCCGCCGCCGAAGTGTTTTCCACCGGTGTCGCCAAGGGCCGCGACCGCCTGGACAGCGCGATTTCGACGAGCTCGCTCAAGGAATCCGAGATCCTGAAATTCGCGCCGGCCTCGATCGGTGACCTGCTGCGCGACATTCCCGGCATCCGTTCGGAGGCCTATGCCGGCGAGGGGAATGCGAACATCACGATCCGTGGCCTGCCGATGTCATCGACCGGCGCCAAGTTCGTGCAGTTGCAGGAGGATGGCCTGCCGATCCTCGAATTCGGTGACATCGCCTTCTCGCTCGCGGACAGCTTCCTGCGCGCCGACATCAACCTGTCGCAGCTGGAGGTGATCCGCGGCGGATCGGCCTCGACCTTCGCGTCGAACTCGCCGGGCGGCATCATCAACTTCCAGTCGAAGACGGGCGACGTCGAGGGCGGCGCGATCCAGCTCAGCAGCGGTCTGGGCTATGACGAAAAGCGCATCGACATGGATTATGGCGCGAAGCTGGGTGACGGCTGGCGCTTCCATACGGGCGGTTTCTATCGTCAGGGCGAAGGTCCGCGCCGTGCCGGCTTCGACGCGAAGAAGGGCGGTCAGTTCAAGTTCAACGTGACCAAGGAATTCAGCGGCGGCCACATTCGGTTTTACGGCAAATATCTCGACGATCGTACCCCCATATACGATGTCTTGCCTTTGGGCGTGACCGGCAGCAACGCCGATCCCGAGTTCAAGAATATTCCCGGCATTGACGTGAGGCGCGATACGTTGCTGTCACGTTACTTTCCGAACACCGTGACGCTGGACCAGAACAACGCGGTCCAGAGCCGCAGCACGCGCGATGGCCAGCACGTCCAGTATAAGTCGCTTGGTTTCGAAGCGCAGTTCGATGTGGGTGCCGGATGGACGGTGACCGATCGTTTCCGGTATGCGGACATCAAGTCCAGCTTTTTCAACATGTTGTCGACATCGTATTTCACCCCGCAGGCGCTCAGTGCGGCGTTCGCGGGTGGGCCGGGTGCGACGTTCAGCTATGCGACCGGGCCACGTGCCGGCACGGCGATCACCAATCCCAACCAGCTGAACGGAAACGGCTTGATCGGGCTCAGTTCGCCGATGGACTCCGACCGCAGCCTCGATAACGTCACCAACGACCTGCGCGTCAGCCGCGTCTGGGCGATCGGGAACGATGAATTGACGACGACCGCGGGCGTGTACAGCTCCAGCCAGCAGATCGCCTATACCTGGGTGCCGATCACCGTGCTGAACGAAGTGCGCGGAGACGGGACGTACGCACTCCTCAACATGCGGGACGCGGCGGGGCGTGCGCTGACGCAGGACGGGATCTTTTCCTTCGCGGCACTCGGTGGACCGGCCATCCGCCGCAACCTCGACATGACCTACAAGATCAACGCACCGTTCGCATCCGCCAACTACCGCTTCGGTCGTATCGCGATCGGCGGCAGTGTCCGCTACGACGTCGGGCAGGTCAGCGGAACCCGGAACTGGGCGCTGCTCGGGCCGGCACTCGTCAGCCGCGACATGAACGGCGACGGCACGATCTCGATCCCGGAAACCAAGGTCGCTTCGCTGCCGCTGTCGCGCGCTCAGGCGATCGACTTCGACTATGGTTATCTGTCCTATTCGACGGGGATCAACGTCCGGTTGGCCGAACCGCTTGCCGTTTTCGCACGCTACAGCCGCGGCGGGCGCGCATCCGAGCGCTTGCTGTTCACGCCGTTCTTCAACCCCGCGACAGGCTCGCTCGCGAACAAGAATATCAAGGTCGATTTCGTCAACCAGGCGGAAGCGGGCGTAAAATATCGGCGTAACGGCCTGACGCTGAACGTCACCGGCTTCTGGGCGAAGGCCGAGGACACCAGCGTCGATGCTGTCACCCGGATACCCTTCCAACGGGAGTATAAGGCAGCCGGCGTGGAGTTCGAAGGCGGCTACCGCCTCGGCAACTTCAGCATCGCCGGCGGTGCGACCTACACCGATGCGGAAATCTCCAAGGACGCCACCAACGCAGCCATTGCCGGTAACACGCCACGGCATCAGGCGAAGTTCATTTTCCAGGCGACCCCGCAGTTCACGACCGATCGCTTCAGCATCGGCGCGGTGTTCATCGGCACCACCGACAGCTTTGCACAGGATCAGAATGTGTTGAAGGTGCCGGGGTACATGACGACCAATGCATTCGTCCAGGTGCGACCGACCGAGCGACTGTTGCTGTCGCTGAACGCCGCGAACCTGTTCAACGTGCTGGCGATCAACGCGATCTCTGATCCGGCCATACCTGCAAGCGGGATCGTCAGCGCACAGGTTCTGACCGGCCGGACGGTTTCCGCCGCCGCGCGCTTCGCGTTCTGATCGGGGCGGGCGCCGCGCTCTTTCCGGAGGGCGGCGCCCGGGCGATCCGATTTGTCGGATCGATGCGCGTGGTATCGGTAGCAGAAACCGGTGCGGACCCGGTCAGTACGCCTGTGTCGGCGGGTGCTGGCGTTCGTCGCGCAGGATCACCGGCATGTGGATTTCGCGCAGCATGGAGAGGAAGGCGTCGGAGGCGGCGTCGGGATCGCGATCCCGCATGGCGGCCAGGTGGCGCGCCCAACGGCCGGCCGCACGATCGGCCGCACCCGGCCGGCGCAGGCCGGTGACCGTGTAGCGGATCGACGGGCGATACAGCAGCTGCAGGATCATTTCGCCGTGGCGGCCGGTGGAGAAACGGGCCTGCGCCATGGTGATCGCAGCGACGGCCAGCGCGAAGGCGACCGGATCCTCATGATGCAGCAGGCGGCCGGTGCGCTCCTGCGCCGCGCCCATGTCGGCCATCGCCGCATCCGAGGCGCGCTGCGTGACGTGCGACAGCGTCAGCCGCGTGATCGGACGCGACAGATCGGCGATCTGGCGCATGTCCGCGGCGGAGTATCGCGTCACGACCGCGCCGCGGTTGGGCGAGACGCGGACCAGGGCATCGCGTTCCAACAGGCGCAGTGCGTCGCGGATCGGCCCGCGGCTGACGCCGAACCGTTCGGCGAGCGCCTGTTCCCGCAACGGCGTGAGCGGCGGCAGAATCTCGCGTGCGATATCCTCGCTCAGCCGGTCCGCAATCTGTTCGCTGGCCGCCAGCGGGCGCAAGCCGGGATTGGCGCGCAGGACCGCAAATGCCGATCCGCCAAAGCCGATCGCGCGCATCGCATCCCGGAATTGGTCGTCATCCACCGCCGATCTCCATTGGCCACCGCCCGTTTGCAGTGCGCGCGGGGCCGCGTGGCGGTGCGCTGTCATGGCTCTGATGATCGACCCGCAGATGAAAAGCAAACCTCGGTCGATTGTTGACAATCACCGTGTTGACATCCATGATGATGGAGGATGACGGAAACCCGTACGCCGGAGAGGATGCGCATGAACGGCATGACGTTGCTGGACCTGGTCGACGGCAGCGTGCGCAAACATCCGCGCAAGGCGATGATCGAGGCTGACGGCGCGATCTGGTCGTACGGCGATGTCGCGCGGGCCAGTCACCGGGCGGCGCACCTGCTGGAATCGCACGGCGTGGCGGCGGGTGCCTGCGTGGCGGTGATGAGTTACAACACCCCCGAATTCATCGTCGCGATGATCGCGATCTGGCGGCGGGGCGCGGTCCTGGTGCCGGTGAACCACAAGCTGGTGGCGGCCGAATGCCGGTATATCTTCGATCATTGCAACGCGGCATTGATCCTGGTCGCAGACGGCCTGGAAACGGTCGCGGCGGCGGCCGGCCACGGGGCGCCGATCCTGTCGCTTGGCAGGATCGGCTTGCACGACATCGGCGTGGATGATGCCGATCATTCCAATCCCGGCGATCATGCCGCTCCGCCGATGACCGCCGATCATCCCGCGCAGATCCTGTACACGTCCGGCACCACCGGCCGGCCGAAAGGCTGCGTCCATTCGCATCGCGCCATCCGCAACACGGCCATGCTCAGCGCGATCGCGTTCAGCATGACGCCGGCGGAACGGACATTGATCGCGATGCCGATCTGGCATGCGGCGCCGCTCAACAATTTCTGCATCGCAACGCTGTTCGTCGGCGGCACCATCGTGCTGCTGCGCGACTATCATCCGCAGGTATTTGTGCGATCGCTTCAGGATGACCGCATCAGCCTCTATTTCGGCGCGCCGGTTTCGTTCTCGCTGCCGCTGGCACTGCCCGGTGGGCTGGCGGACTATGATTTCAGCTCGGTACGGGCCCTTGTCTATGGGGGTGGCCCGATCGGTGCGGCACTGTCGCGCCAGCTTGCCGACGCCTATCGCACCGATCGATTCTTTCAGGTCTATGGCATGACGGAAACGGGGCCGGGCGGAACCCTGCTCTATCCGCACGAACAGCAGGCGAAAGCGGGGTCGATCGGTCGCACGTCGCAGCCCGGCACCGAAATGCGCGTCGTCCGCGACGACGGCGCCGATGCGATACCGGGCGAGGTCGGCGAAATCTGGCTGCGGTCGGAATCGCTGATGCTGGGCTATCGCGACGATCCGGCCGCGACGGCGGCGGCGATCGTCGCCGGCTGGTACAGGACCGGCGATCTCGCCCGGGTCGACGCCGACGGGTATCTGTTCATCGTCGACCGACTGAAAGACATGATCATCACCGGTGGCGAGAATGTCTATTCGAGGGAAGTCGAGGACGCGCTTCAGGAGATTGACGGGGTGGCGGATTGTGCCGTCATCGGCGTCCCGCACGAAAGCTGGGGTGAAAGCGTCGTCGCCGTCCTGGTGCCCGCGACGGGGGCGACGCTGCATCACGAGGCGGTGCGTGACGCGCTGCGCGACCGCCTGGCCGCCTACAAGATCCCGCGCCGCTTCATCGAGGCGCAGGCGCTGCCGCGCACACCCACCGGCAAGGTGATGAAGCCGGCGCTGCGGCAGATGTTTGCGGAAACCGGTCCCCCACCCATTCCCACCCCCCGTTCGGGAGAGTCCTGATGCCTCGTTTTGCTCCGGCCACCTTCCTGGCGACACATGAAGTCACCAACCAACCGCCGGAATTTGCCGGCCGTAATCTGTACCGCACGGATCAGCCATTGCGGGAGGCGGTGCTGCGCGAAGCCGGAGCGTGGCTGGATCGGCGCGCGGACGCGCTGGGCGCGGTGGTAGGTTCGGAAGCGGTGCTCGACATGGGCGAGCTGGCGAACCGGCATCCGCCCGAACTTGTCAGTTTCGACCGGTTCGGCCGGCGCGTGGACGAGGTGCGGTTTCACCCGGCCTATCACGCGCTGATGGCGCTGGCGACCGAGCACCGCATCCATGACATCGCCTGGACGACCGATGAACCGGGCGGTCATGTCGGCCATCTGGCGCTGCTGGCGCTGTTTACGCAGGCCGAGGCCGGTACGATGTGCCCCATCAACATGACCTATGCGTCCGTGGCCGCGCTGAAGACGCAGGCCGACGTCGCGCAGCCATGGCTGGATGGCGTGCTGGGCGGCTGGTATGACGCCGCGTTGCGCCCGATCGGCGACAAGGCCGGGCTGACGATCGGCATGGCGATGACCGAGAAACAGGGCGGCAGCGACGTGCGCGCGAACACGACGCGTGCCGAACCGCTGGGCAACGGCCAGTATCGGCTGATCGGGCACAAATGGTTCTGTTCCGCGCCGATGAGCGACGGGTTCCTGACGCTGGCACAGGCGCCAGGCGGGCTGAGCTGTTTCCTGGTGCCGCGGATCACGGCGCAGGGCGATCGCAACGCCGTCCACATCATGCGGCTGAAGGACAAGCTGGGCAACAAGTCGAGCGCATCGAGCGAGATCGAATATCACGGCGCCACCGCCCTGCTGCTGGGTGAAGAGGGGCGGGGGGTGCATGTCATCATCGACATGGTGCATCATACCCGGCTGGGAACCGTGGCCGGGACGCTGGGCATCATGCGCGGGGCGCTGGCGCAGGCGGTGCACCATGTCAGCCACCGACGTGCATTTCAGAAAACCCTGATCGACCAGCCGTTGATGCGGGCGGTGATCGCCGATCTGGCGATCGAATATGAGGCCGCCGTCGTGCTGGCGACGCGGGTGGCGCGGGCGTTCGATGCCACCGACGAACAGGGACGCGGCTTTGCGCGGCTGTCCGTGGCGCTGGCGAAATACTGGCTGACCAAGCGCAACCCCAATTTCGTGTTCGAATGCATGGAGTGCCACGGCGGCGGCGGTTACACGGAGGAGACGCCGATGCCGCGGCTGTTCCGCGAATCGCCGTTGAACGCGATCTGGGAGGGATCGGGCAATGTCATCGCACTCGACATCCTGCGCACCCTGGCGCGCGAGCCTGCCGCATTGGCAGGATATCGCGAGGAGATCGGCCGCGCGGCAGGCGGCAACCCCATGCTGGACGCGATGATCCGATCGCTGCTGGCGACGCTGGACAAGGGCGGGCTCGCGGAGTCCCGGGGCCGGTGGGTGGCCGAACAGATGGCGTTGGTGCTGCAGGGCGCGTTGCTGGTGCAACATGCGCCGGCCGCGGTTTCGGAGGCGTTCTGCGCCACCCGGCTTTCGGGACAGGGTGCATGGTCGTTCGGCATCCTGCCCGCCGGGACCGACATCGACACGATCCTGGCGCGGCAGGGTGTTGGCTGATGACCCTGCTCGTCACCGACATGATCCGCCTCGGCGCGGAGCGGCATGGCGGGAGGGTGGCGGTACGGTTCGGTGCGCAGGAACTGACCTTTGCGCAGGTGGATGCGCTGTCCGGCCGTATCGCAGCGTTGCTGGCCCGCGATGCGGCCCCGGGCACCGCGATCGGACTGTTGACGAACAACGGGCTGTTCAGTGTCGCGCTGGATTTCGCCTGTGTCAAAGCGCGGCTGATCCGGGTTCCGCTCAACCCGCGGCTCTCGCCGGTCGAACATACGCAGATGCTGTGCGACACCGGGGTCCGGCGGTTGATCCATTCGGACGAACTGGCAGATTGCGCCGGCGCATTGGCGGCCGGCATACCGGGCCTGGCGATCACCGCCCTGACCGATCTGGTCGCGGAGGCAGCGGATCATGATGATCGCTTCGTGCTGGTGCCCCACCCCGATGATGGCGTGCTGGCGCTCTACACGTCGGGAACGAGCGGTCGGTTGAAGGCGGTGCTGCACAGCCAGGCCAGCTACGCCGCGATCACCCGGAACGTCCTGGACAACCTCATGGACCCGCGACCAGGGGACATGATGCTGCACGCCGCATCCCTGATCCATGCGTCGGGCACGCTCGTCCTGCCATTCTGGATCCGCGGCGGCACTGCGGCGATCCTGCCGGGATTCGTCCCGGCGGAGTATCTCGACGCGGTCGCGCGCTGGCGACCGACGGCATTGATGCTGGTGCCGACGATGTTGGCCATGCTGATGGACGCGCCGATGTTCGACGTGGATCGGTTCGATTCGGTCGACATGATCCTGTACGGCGCGTCGCCGATGCCGCGGCCGCTGATCGATCGCGCGCTGGCGCTGTTCGGCCCGCGCTTCGTCCAGTTCTTCGGGCAGACCGAGGCGCCGCTGGCGATCACGGTGCTGACCCGCGAGGATCATCTGGACCCCGCGCTGCGGGCCAGTTGTGGCCGGCCCGCGCGCGACTGTGTCGTGTGCATCGTCGATCGCGACGGCGTCGACCAGCCCGCGGGGCAGGAGGGCGAAGTGATCGTGCGGGCGCCGTTCCGGATGGTGGGCTATCACGGGCTGGACGCACTGACCGCCGATACGCTGCGGACCGATGGCTGGCTGCGGACACGCGACATCGGGTTTCTCGATACGCGGGGCTATCTGACGCTGGTCGATCGGGCGTCCGACATGATCGTCAGCGGCGGCTACAACGTCTATCCCAAGGAAGTCGAGGATGCGTTGCTGACCCATGCGGCAGTCGCCGAGGCGATCGTGGTGGGCATACCCAGCGAGACATGGGGCGAGGCGGTCGCCGCGTTCGTCGTCCTGCGCGACGGGGCCGGCCAGACGCGCGTCGATCCTGCCGACCTGATCGCGCATTGCCGCACGCGCCTGGCGGGGTACAAGATCCCGAGGCGGATCGCGGTGATCGACGCCATACCCAAAAGTGCCGTGGGCAAACCGCTGCGCCGCGTGATCCGGGACCCGTTCTGGGCCGGGCTTGCAAGAAGGATCTGAACCATGCGCGACGTCCGGGTCGAACGGCGGGATGGCATCA
>NZ_DASVTO010000096.1:0-14961 GCF_036387535.1 Sphingomonas sp. | reverse complement strand
CGCCAGTGCCCAAGGTGGACGGCTTGTCGACGACTGTCCGCATCGCACGGATTCTCGAAACCTGAACCGGTTCGGAATCGGCCGTCGCCTTGGCTTTCCAGGGGGGTGTCGACTCCGGTGTGGTGAACGCGGCCTTTGCGGCACGTTGTGCGCGCGATTCGAAGGTGGCCGACGCGTTGCTCAGCGCGGTCATCCCTCCGAAATCCCCGGTCAGCAGTCCGAGTCCTACAAGGCTGTTGGTGACATTGCTCATCATTTCCTCGCTGGGACACCCGGTCCGCCGTTCCACCTCTATAATAGGAAGAAGTTAACGTCCGTGGTGCAAACATGCCTGAATTCCTAAGGCCGGACTTCCACAGGGAGATGTTCTAGTGGCGATTATGGTGGCAGAACCGCCCGAGCTGAAGAAATACTCGGGCTCCGAACGTGCTGCTGCGCTGATGCTGATCCTGGGCAAGGATCACGGCGCACCGATTTGGGAGCATCTGACGGTCGACGAGATCAAGGACCTGTCTGCTCAGATCGCGCTTCTGGGACGCATTCCGTCGCCGGTCGCGCAGCATCTGCTGATCGCGTTTTCCGGCGAAGTCACCAGCATGAACACGCTCCACGGTTCGTATGAAACGGCCGAGAAGCTGCTCGACGGCATCTTGCCATCGGACCGCGTCAAGGAGATCATGGAAGACATCCGCGGCCCCGCGGGCCGGACGATGTGGGACAAATTGTCCAACGTGTCCGAAACCGTGCTCGCCGGATATCTGAAGAACGAATATCCGCAGACCGTCGCGGTCATCCTGTCCAAGCTGAAGCCCGACCACGCCGCACGCGTGCTCGGGCAATTGCCGCAGGACATTGCCACCGACGTCATCCAGCGCATGCTGAAGATGGAGACCGTCCAAAAGGAAGTGCTGCTCCAGGTGGAAGCCACGCTGCGCTCCGAATTCATGAGCAACCTGTCGCGTGCGCAACGCCGCGATCCCCACGAGTCGATGGCCGAAGTGTTCAACGCGATGGACCGAACGACCGAGGAAGCGATGCTGGGCGCGCTCGACGAGCATTGGCCGGACAGCGCCGAGCGTATTCGTGCATTGATGTTCACGTTCGAGGATCTGGGCACGCTGATGCCGAGCGCGATCTCCGCGATCGTGCGGCAGGCGGACAAGCGGCAGATGGCTCTCGCGCTCAAGGGCGCGCCGGATCACATCCGCCAGCTGTTCCTGGGCACGATGACCGAACGCTCGGGCAAGCTGATGCGCGAGGATATGGCCAGCATGGGCCCGGTCCGTTCGCGCGATTGCGAGGAAGCGCAGAATGCGCTGGTCCGTCTGGCCAAGCAACTCGCCGACCAGGGCGAGATCATGCTGGCCGATTCCAAGGCCGACGATACGATGATCGTTTGAGGAGCGGATCATGGACCAGAGCTTCCACATCCGCCCCTATGCGTTCGACCGCGTGTTCGAAGTTGGCGGCGGCGAAGCCCGTGCCGAATCGCACGAGGAATTGCGCGTGCGCATCGCCGTGCTGGAGGCCGAACTGGCCCTGGCCCGCGACGACCGCGATGCTATCGCGGCCGGCGCGCGCGCGATGGGTTATGACGAGGCGATCGCGGAACGCCGTGCCGAGAGCGAGACCGCGCTGCTCGCGGCCGTCGACGCGTTGCACGCCGCCGTGGAGAGCGTCGACGCGCAATTGGAGGATATCGCGGGCGATAGCACCCGGATCGCGGCCGAAGTCGCGCTGAGCGCGGCCCAGTTCCTGGCGGCCCGCGCGTTCGAAGCCTCGCCGGGCGCGGCCATCGATGCCGCCATCGGCCGCGTGCTGGGTCAAGTCGCGCGCGGCCAGGAAATCCAGGTGACGGTCGCCCCGAACATGGTCGAGGACGTCGAGCGCCTGATCGCGGCACGGCAGGCCGGCGAACGCCGCCGGTTGGCGCTCAGCGTCGTCGGCGATCCCGCGCTGTCGGGCGGTGACGCCCACATTCACTGGGACCGGGGGGGTGTGGTGCTCGATGCGGCACAGCGGCTGGCGGCGGTGCACGAGGCACTCGGCGGGTTGACGCTGGACTGACAGACGTTCGGACCGGGAACGAACAAAGGGGGCGACCGTCGCGCGGTTCGCCCCCTTTGTTATTTGCGGTGCACAGTGGAACGCGCGCCGGAACGGTGTGCAGCCGGACGCTTCGACTGCGCTGCGGATCAGGCCTTCTTGCGCTTTGCCAGACGCATGACGTAGCCGATGATCTCCGCGACGGCGGCATAATGTTCGATCGGGATCGGGCGATCGATCTCGGCCGAGGCGTAGAGTGCGCGCGCAAGCGGGCGGTTTTCGACCAGCGGGACCCCGGCGGCAGTGGCGACTTCGCGAATCTTCAGGGCGAGCGTGTCGACGCCTTTCGCGACGACGATCGGCGCGCCCGTCTTGCCGTGTTCGTACTTCAGCGCGATGGCATAATGGGTCGGGTTGGTGATGATGACGCTGGCTTCGGGAACCGCGGCCATCATTCGGCGGCGCGAGCGCTGCATGGCGATGGCGCGGATCTTTGCCTTGATCTTGGGATCGCCTTCGCTGTCCTTGTGCTCGTCCTTCAATTCCTGAAGCGACATGCGCAGCTTGGCGATCCACTTGCGGCGCTGATAGATCAGATCGGCGGCGGCGATCACCCCGACCGCCATCGCGACGGCGCGCAGCACCGCCGCGACGACGCCGGATGCGGCTCGGCCGACTTCGGCCGGATCCGCGCCGACCAGCGTATCCAGCGCGGTGGCGTGCGGCCAGGCGACCCAGACGACGGCAGCGATGACGACGCCCAGCTTGGCGAGCGTCTTGGCGAATTCGACCATTGCGGCGACCGTGTAGATGCGTTTGAAGCCGGCGACGGGATTGACCTTGTTGAACTTGGGCGCGATCCGCGAAAAGGCGATGGTCGGCATGCCCGCCGTCAGCGGCGCCAGGATCGCGAGCACGACCAGCACGGCGAACAGCGGCGCCAGCGCGGTGGCGACGGCGGCGAACAGGCCGGTGACGATGCTCTGTACGCCATCGGGGGCGAGGGTGAAATCGTCGGCGCGTTCCCACAGCCGAACGATCAGCGTCGCGAGCCGTTCGAACGCGTGAACCCCCAGGCTGCCGGTGACGATGAGCGCGCCGATGAAGATCGCCGCGTGGCGCATTTCCGGGGCGGTCGGAAGATCGCCCCGGCCCCGTGCATCCGCCAACCGTTTGCCGGATGGGGCGTGTGTCTTCTGGTCCTTGTCCGCCACGGCGTCAGCCGCCCAGGCCGGTCTGCATCCACGCGCCGAAGCTGGCGGCGAAGGCATTGAGCATGGCGCCGCCGAGCACCGCGAACAGCGCGATTCCCGCGACCAGGTTCAGCGGCTGGGCGATGAAGAACACCTGGATCGCCGGCGCGACCCGCGCGGCCAGCCCCAGCCCGACGTTGAAGACCAGCCCATAGACGATCATCGGCGCCGCCAGCCCGACCGCGAGCGCCAGCGAACGAGTCGCGGTGGCGATCGCCAACTGCGCGAAATCCCCCGCCGGCGGCAGACCGCCGACGGGAAAGGTCTGATAGCTTTTCACGATCGCCAGGATCCATTGATGGTGGACCAGCATGGCCATGCACATCACACTGGCGCTGACCGACAGGAATTTCGTCAGGACGGTCGCGGCGCCGCCCTGCATCGAATCGGGCATGATCGCCGAGGTCAGGCCGACCTGCAGGCTGATGATCGATCCCGCCGCCGCGACCGCCAGAAACATCAGCCGCACCAGCATGCCAAGCCCGAGCCCGATCAGCACTTCGACGATCAGCACGCCGGGCAGCGCATCCATATCGCGCGCATGCGGCAACACCTGCGGCGACAACAGTCCCCACATCGCCAGCGTCATCCCAAAGGCCAGCATCAGCCGTACCCGGCTGGGCACCGCATCTTCCGAAAACACCGGCAGCAGCATCAGCACCGCGCCCACCCGCCCGAACAGCAGCAGGAAGGCGCTGGCGTCGACGGGCAGCGCGGCGAGCAGCGCAGGATCCATGTCAGCCCGCGATGATCTTGTCGGAGATCAGATGCGTGAAATCCGCCAGCGCATGGCCCATCATCGGCAGCGTCATAAGCAGGACGATGCCCATCGAGAGTACCTTGGGCACGAACGTGAGCGTCTGTTCCTGGATCTGGGTGACCGCCTGAACCAGGCTGACGACGAGCCCAACGATGAGCGAAGTGGCGAGCAGGGGGCCGCAGACCGTCAGTACGACGACCAGCGCGGCACGGGCGATTTCGATGACGTCGGTGCCGGTCATCAGATCTGCAACCGCATGATGTCCTGATACGCGCTGACCATTCGGTCGCGGACCGCGACGACGGTGTCGAGCGCGGTTTCCGCCGCCCCCATCGCCGTCACCACGTCGATGAGGTCGCCCCTGCCCGCGACCTGCTTGGCACTCGCGCCTTCGGCCGCGCGCATCGACGTGGCGGCGTTGCCGACCATCTGTTCGATCATCTCGCCGAACCCGCCGCCGCCGGGCGAGGAGACAGGGCGGGCGAGGCCGCCGCCGCCGGCCTTGCCGACGTTGAGGGCGCGGCCATAAGCAGAGGCCGCGTCGAGGGCACCGATGGACATGGGCATGATCCTTATTTCAGGAGGTCGATGGTGCGCATCGTCAGCGTCTTGGCCGCTTCGATCGCGTTCAGATTGGCTTCGTAGGAACGCTGCGCCGCTTTCATGTCGGCGGACTCGATCAGCGTGTTGACGTTAGGCATCAGGACATAGCCCTTGGCGTCCGCCGACGGGTGGCCCGGCTGATAGACGCGGGTGAAGTCGCTGCGGTCATTGTCGATGCGGTCGATCTTGACCGAACTGGCACCGGTGACCCGATCGACTTCGGAGCGGAAGCTGGGCACCTTGCGCCGATACGGATCGCCGCCGGGCATTTGCGCGACGGAATCCGCATTCGCCAGATTCTCCGCGATCACCCGCATCCTTAGCGACTGCGCGCGCAGTCCCGAGGATGACACCCTTACCGCATTGTCGAGATCCATCGCATCGTGCCTCGTTCGGCCGCGTCTTTGCCGCCGTCCTTTCCTTTCTAGGCAAAAAGTGCCGGGTCCGGTCGGGGGGCGGCAATTCTTTCCTACAAAGCGATCAAGGCCCTGTGAGAACGCGGGGCAGCGACGAGGGAAACGATGTCCGCGATCGAAGATATCTTCATCGACATATCGGTGGTGCTGGGTTCGACCAACATCCCGGTCCGCCAGATCCTGCGCATGGGGCGCGGCGCGATGATCCCGTTGGACAGCAGCCACGACGATCCGTCGTTGGTCTATGTCAACGGCAAGCTGGTCGCCAAGGGGCGCGTGCTGGTGAACGAGGACGTGATGTCCCTGGAGATCACCACGATCGTAAAGCGAGGCGCTTTCTGATGGAAGTCGTTGCGCTGCTGCGCACGATGGGTGGATTGGGCGTCGTCCTGGGCTTGCTGGCGGGTGCGCTGTGGGTCGTGCGCCGTTACGATATCGCGCTGCCCGGCCGGGTCGGCGGCGGCACCAACCGCCGCGTCGAACTGGTCGAGCGTATCCAGATCGACGCTAAGCGCTCCGTCATTCTGGTCCGCCGGGACGACCGCGAGCATCTGTTCGTGCTGGCCCCCGATGGCGCCACGATCCTGGAAACCCGCATCATGCGCGCCGCCGAAGAAGCGGCGGACGCACAAGCCAACGCACGCGACACCGACGAGTTGTCGGGCGCGGAGCCATCGCGCGACATGGTGCTATGTGCCTCGTTGGAAGAGGATTGGTTCCGTGGCTAAATGGCTGCGCGCCGCCATGTTGCTGGCTTTGACGATGGCGCCCAGCGCGGCCTGGGCCCAGAGCGCGACCGTCGCGCTGGGCGAGGGGACGTTGTCGGCCAAGGCCATCCAGCTCATCATGATGCTGACGGTGCTGAGCCTGGCGCCCGGCATCCTGATGACGGTGACGTCGTTCACCCGCATCGTCGTCGCGCTGTCGCTGTTGCGCAGCGGGCTAGGCGCGCAGGGCGTACCGCCCAATCCCGTCATCCTGAGCCTGGCGCTGTTCCTGTCCTTCTTCGTCATGGCGCCGACCTTCGAGCAGGCGTGGCGGGAGGGTGTGCAGCCCTATACCGCAGGCAAGGCGACCGAGGCGCAGGCGTTCGAGCGCACCACCGAACCATTCCGCAAGTTCATGCTCACGCAGGTCCGTGACGACGACCTGGGGCTGTTCGTCAAGCTGGCCAAGAGCGCACCGGTGGCCCGGCCGCAGACGCCGCTGACCACCCTGGTCCCCGCCTTCATGATATCGGAGCTGCGCCGTTCGTTCGAGATCGGTTTCCTGCTGCTGCTGCCGTTCCTGGTCATCGACATGGCGGTGTCCGCCATCCTGATGGCGATGGGCATGATGATGCTGCCGCCGACGTCGATAGCCTTGCCATGCAAGATCATCTTCTTCGTGCTGGTCGACGGCTGGGCACTGGTATGCGGGTCGCTGGTCAAGAGTTTCGGAACCTAGATCAGCGCACAGCAACCGGCGGCAGGCATAACCTCGCCTCCGACCGCACATACGAGGCGGCAGGAGAGGACGAGGCCATGCTGCGCTTTCCTTCGTCTGGAGAGCGGTGCAGCTATCCGTCGGCGATCCACGCGCTGAGCGCGGTTCTGGCGCTGGCGTGCGTGGGGCTGGTTGTCGCGCTCGAGTAACCCGGTCCGCTAACCTTGGTTGTGACCGGCGAGCAATTCGAACTCGACGGCGTCGTGCGCGCAGAACATGCGCATGTCCGCGGCATGGATCACCGAACGGTGACGCAGCGCGGCCTGGTTCTTGAGGCGCGCCTTGCGATCGACTTCCATCAGCGTTTGATAGGCTCGCAGGCCCGGGGGGCATTCGCGCGCCGGTGCGCCGACTTCGCCGTGGTGGAAATACGCGTCCCCGGCGTAGAACAACCAGCGTCCGCCATCCTCGCGCACCGCGACCCCGGCATGTCCCCAGGTATGTCCGGCAAGGGGCACGAGCAGGATTTCCGGCGGCAGGCCCTTCAGATCGCGGACCGCGTCGAAGCCGAACCACGGCTCGCCGCCGCCCATCGGATAGAGCGCCCAATCCTGCGCCTCGTCCCATTGCTGCGGGCGATAGCGCTTGCGCGACACGAAGGCGTTGCCGCGGCGTTCGTCGGCGACTTCCTTTTCGCGCGCGGTCACGTGGACGGTGGCGTTCGGGAAATCCTCGATCCCACCAGCGTGATCGAAATCTAGGTGGGTGACGACGATGTGGCGAACGTCGCGTGCGTCGAAGCCAAGCGCACGGACCTGCGCCAGCGCCGTTTCCTCTGGCCGCAATTGCGGGCGGGTCAGCGCCATCAGGACATCCGACATGCGCGCATGCGGCGCCGCGATGTCGCGCGTGCCATAGCCGGTGTCGACCAGGATCAGTCCGGCGTCGCTTTCGATCAACAGGCAATGGCAGACCAGATGCGCGCTGGCGCCCACGGTATGGCCGTCGAACAGGCGGCCGCCGGCCGGGCAGCATGTGCCGCAATTCAGATGATGGATGCGCATGGCGGTTCCTTTCGGTCCGGCAGGGGGAGGACCGGGGTGAGGATCGGGGGGAGGATCAAGACAGGCGCTGGCGCGTGCGGCGTTGCAACGCTGGCGTGCGCGCGGCCCAGCGGCCCCAGACGATCGCCGAAAGGGCCAGCATGCCGACAGCTAACAGCGGCAAGACCGCGCGTGCAGGTGCAGGTGCCGTCACCGGTATCGCGACGGGGGCCGTGACGATGCCATCGGGCTGGGTGGCTGGCAGGGACATGGCCGCTCCGTCTGTTTCGAACCGGCTGATGCTAGACGATGCGGGGGCGGCCGTTATCAATCTGTATCAGCCACTTCCGCAGATAGGCTGGGGAACCAGGACCGGCCGCGGAATGTTCTCCTATTCCTAGTCGATGTTAGCGCCAGTTTCGCGCCGCAGCCCCAAGCACGGTGTCGAAGGGCGTTTCTGCGGAGCGTCCATGAAAGCTTTCTCACCCGTCGCGCGTGCCGATACCCGTGGCACAAAGCCCGTCCTGCTCTGTTTCTCGCATCTGCGATGGCAGTTCGTATTCCAGCGGCCGCAGCATCTGATGCACCGCTTCGCGCAGACGCACCGGGTGATCGTGTGGGAAGAACCGATCTTCGATGCCGGCACCGAGCCGCATGTGGTGAGCGCACCCGCTGGCGACGTCGATATCACCGTGGTCACGCCGCACCTGCCCGACGCACTGGCCGAGGATGCGCGGGACGCGGCATTGAAGTCCCTCCTCGACGCCTATGTCGCGGGCGAGCGGCTGGCGATCCGCTGGTATTATACGCCGATGATGTTCGGCTTTTCAGGGCACCTGGAGGCAGGCTGCACCGTTTACGATTGCATGGACGAATTGTCCGCGTTCCGCTTCGCCCCGCCCGAATTGCTGGCGCGCGAAGCGGCGCTGCTGAAGGCGGCCGATGTCGTCTTTACCGGCGGCTATAGCCTGTACGAGGCCAAGCGCGGGCGCCACGCCGACGTTCGGCCGTTCCCCTCCAGCGTCGATACCGCGCATTTCGGCCGTGCCCGCGCGTCCGCCGCGCGTCCTGCCGACGCGGAGCCGCGCCTGGGATTCTATGGCGTGATCGACGAGCGGATGGACCTGGCGCTGCTCGCCGCGGTCGCCGATGCGCGGCCGGATTGGACGATCGAAGTCGTCGGTCCGGTCGTCAAGCTGGACGCAGCCGATCTGCCGCAGCGGCCTAACCTGATCTACACCGGCCCGCGCACGTATGACGAGCTGCCGGCGACGCTGGCGGGGTGGGACGTGGCGCTCATGCCGTTCGCGATCAACGACGCGACCCGCTTCATCAGCCCGACCAAGACGCCCGAATATCTGGCGGCGGGGCGCCCCGTCGTGTCGACTCCGATCATCGACGTGGCGCGCCATTACGGCACGCTGGAAGGTGTGAAGATCGCCGCCGGGGTCGATCGGTTCGTCGAATGCTGCGACGAGGCGCTGGCCTTGTCGCGCGGCGGCAAGGCGTGGCTGGAGCCGGTCGACGCCCTGCTGGACGTGATGTCGTGGGATCGGACGGCAGCCGAGATGCTGTCCGCGGTCGATGAAGCGGTCGCGGCGAAGCGCCTGGCGCGCAAGGCGCCGTTGCGCAAAAGCTATGATTATGTCGTGGTCGGCGCAGGCTTTGCCGGCGCGGTGATGGCCGAGCGGCTGGCGGCGGACGGCGGTTATCAGGTGCTGGTGATCGATCGCCGCCCGCATGTCGCCGGCAATGCCTATGACCGGCTGGATGCCGCGGGGGTGATGATCCACCAATATGGCCCGCACATCTTCCACACCAACAGCAACGATATCGTCGAATATCTGTCGCGCTTCACCGATTGGCGCCCCTACGAACACCGCGTATTAGCGGACGTGCGGGGCAAGCAGGTGCCGATTCCGATCAACCGTACCACGCTGAACACGCTGTACGGCCTGGAGTTGAAGACCGACGAGGACGCCGCGGCCTATCTGGCGTCGCGCGCCGAGCCGGTGGGTGAGATCAAGACGTCCGAGGATGTCGTTGTCTCCGCAGTGGGGCGCGAACTCTATGAGACGTTCTTTCGCGGTTATACGCGCAAGCAATGGGGCCTCGATCCCTCCGAGCTGGACAAGGCGGTAACCGCGCGCGTGCCGACCCGCACCAACACCGACGATCGGTATTTCAACGACACGTTCCAGGCGATGCCCGCGCAAGGGTTTACCCGGATGTTCGAACGGATGCTGGATCACCCCAACATCGAATTGCTGCTGGGCGTCGACTTCGCCGATGTGGTCGAGCAGATCGGGTACGACAAATTGGTATTTACCGGGCCGATCGACGAATATTTCGGGCATCGCTACGGCAAACTGCCGTATCGGTCGCTGCGCTTCCGCCACGAAACGGTCGACCAGCCGCATTATCAGCCCGTGGCGGTGGTCAATTACCCCGACGAAGCGGTGCCCTACACCCGTATCACCGAATACAAGCATCTGACCGGCCAGGTCGCGCCGGTGACCAGCATCACCTATGAATATCCCGCGGCCGAGGGCGACCCGTATTACCCGATTCCGCGCGAAGAGAACCAGGCGTTGTTCAAACGCTACGAAGCGCTGGCCTTGGCGGAAGAGGATGTGGTGTTCGTCGGTCGGCTGGCGACGTATCGCTATTACAACATGGACCAGGTGGTGGGACAAGCGCTGGCAACCTATCGCCGGTTGTACGAAAAGCAGAGTGCGGCGATTTCGACGCGCTCCGTGGCAGCGAGTTGATCGAGGTCAATGACGGATAGGCCGGCGGACAATCTTGCTGCCAGCCTATCGGATTTCGGGGAAGGCTTCGTTTCGGGACCAGCGTGTTTTTACCTGATTTCTATCAGGTTACACCCGAAACATGGAAACCTTGATACTAGTCCGCGTCTTTGAAGTGGAGCCAAGCCGGCGACATTCCACTCCGGAGACATCGACATGTATTATCATGACAAGCGGCTGCAATATCCCGTCACCGTGACCGAACCCGATCCCGCCTTCGCGCGCATGCTTCAGCAGGCGATCGGCGGGGTCGAGGGCGAAATTCGCGTGTGCATGCAATATTTCTTTCAGGCCTGGGGCAATCGATCCCCGGTCAGCAAATATCGCGATCTGCTGCTGCACACCGCGACCGAGGAAATTGGCCATATCGAGATGCTGGCGCACGCAGTCGCGCTGAACCTGGAAAAGGCGCCGGCGCATCTGCAGGAAGAAGGCGTCAAGGACTCGATCGTCGGCGCTGTGATGGGCGGCGAGAATCCGCGGCACAAGGTGGAGGGTATCATCCACAAGAACCTGCTGTCGAGCGGACTGGCCGCGATGCCAATGGATTCCGATGGCGTGCCGTTCAACATGAGCAACATCTACGCCAGCGGCAACATCGCCGCCGACATGTATTGCAACGTTGCGGCCGAAGCGACGGGACGCGTGCTCGCGGTGCGGCTGTTCAACGCGGCCCATGACGAGGGCATGAAGAAGATGCTCCATTACCTGATCGCACGCGACACGATGCACCAGCAGCAATGGCTGTCGGTGATCGAGGAACTGGGCGGCGTCCCCGGCAATCTGCCGATCCCGAACAGCTTCCCGCAGGAGATGGAAGATCAGGCGAACAACTACAATTTCTACGCGACGTCGGTGGACGGATCGGTTCCGGAGGGCCGTTGGACATCCGGGCCGTCGCTGGACGGCCGCGACACGTTCACCGTGTTCCGTAACGAGCCGCTGGGCGAGGAGCCGGTGTTGGGCCGCGCCCGGCCGGACAGCGGCGCGCAGGCCGATCAGATCGCCTGACGAACGGCGGGGCGGCGCCGGTGGTGCCGCCCCTTTTCTTTACGAAAGGAAGAACCATGACCCACCAGGACGTCATCAAATCGGTTTTTATCACGGGACTGAAGAATGCGCACGGTGTCGAGCATCAGGCGCTGGGTCTGATCGATCGGCAGCTCGATCATCTGGAGCATTATCCGCAAGTCGCCGACAAGCTGCGCCTTCATCGTGGCGAGACGGAAGAGCAGATCCTGCGGCTCGAGGAAATCCTCGAAGAGTTCGGTGAACAGCGATCCCTGCTGAAGGACATGACGCTGGCCCTCAGCGGTAACATGGCCGCAATCGCCCACGTCTTTGCGCCGGACGAAATCCTGAAGAACACCTTCGCCAATTTCGCGTTCGAGAATTTCGAGGCCGCGGCCTACAAATCGCTCATCACGTTGGCGGATGCGGGCAGTTTCACGCTCTGGACGCCGCTGCTCCAGCAGTCTCTCGGCGAGGAACAGCGGATGGCGGAATGGGTCGACGCGCACAACGCCGAATTGACACTGGCTTATGTCGCCCGGCGCGCTGCGGGAGAAACCGCCAGCCATTGAGGGATCAGCCGGCCCGCCGGCGTTCCCCGACATGACGCGCGATCGCATGCTCCAGCCGCGGCAACAGCTGACCGCGGCTGGAGCGTAGCGCGGCGTTGCGGGGGCGCGGCGCGCGCCATCCGAGCACTTCGGGCGATGCGGACACGATGGCACGCGCGTTCAACCCCAGCGCGCGCGCGATATCCTGCGCGAAATCACGCCAGCTGACCGGTTCCTGGTGGGTCAGATGCCACAGCCCGGTTTCGCCGTCGACCAGCAGATCGAGCAGCGCGGTGACCAGATCGGGCATGTAGGTGGGCGTCATCACATGATCGGCCGACGCCGGCAGCTGTTGCCCGTCGGCCAGCATCCGTTCGACCTGCATCGCGAAATTGCGCGTGTCGAAGGGGGAGAAGAAGCCGGCGGAGCGCACCACCAGCATGCGTTCCCCGGCTTCAAGTGCGCCGTCTTCGGCGGCCTGCTTGCTGCGTCCGTACAGGTTGAGCGGGGCGGGGGCGGCGCCTTCGTCGAAAGGGGCAGCGGTGTCGCCGAACACCAGGTCGGCGGACACGATGGTGCAATGCACGTCGCGCGCCGCGCATGCCGCCGACACGACGAGCGCGCCGTCGCGATTGGCGCTGAGGCAGGCGCGGGCGTTGTCCTCGGCGGCATCGATCCGGGTCCACCCGGCGGCGTTGACGACCGCCCAGGGGCGGTGAAGGTCGAGCGTCCGCGCCACCGCATCCGCATCCTCGATCGGCATCGTCGTGCGATCGGTGGCGACATAGCGCAGGCCGCGCAGGGCGCAGGCGCTGGTCAGCGCACGCCCCAGCGCGCCGTTTGCGCCGGTTATCAGGATCGGTCGCCCGGCGGCGGCATCGTGCGTCACCATCCGGGTCAGCGCGGGCAGCGCTACCGGCGGATGTTCCAGCCGCACATCGCGTTCCCACCAGCCCGGCTGCCGCGCGATCGCATCGACATGGGGCGGCACCGCCGCTTGTCCGGCCAGCGACGCCAGGAGTGGGGCGATCGCGGTCGCGCGCGGGGTGCCGCCGCGCACGTCATAGACGCCGGATTCGTAGGCGCCGGCATCCTTCGTGACGAGGCTGACCCAATCCATATTGCCCATCAGCGCCCAGGCGGTGAGCGCCCGGACGTCGACGCCGTCACCACGCAGGCGCTGCGCGATATCCCAGGATCGCTGGACCCAACGCACCTGTTCTTCGCGCGTGCAGCCCAGGTGGCTTTCGGTGATGGCGACGGGGACGCGATAGCGCAGCCACGCCTGACGCACTGCCGCTTCCAATCCGCCCGGTGCCGGATCGAGGATGCGGATGGCGGCCATGTCCTCGACCGGAGCGTCGGGTGACCGGCTCGCGCGCAGGTAGCGGTCGCTGGTTAGATAATGGTTCACGCCGATGATGTCCGGCGGGCAGGGGGCGTCGGCGATCACGCGCAGCCGATCCGCGAAGCCCAGCGCCACCCCCTCGGTCCACAAGGCATGGCCCGGCGTCACCATGCCGGCGAGCAGATCCCACGCCAGCCAGCGCCGGTGGTTGTAGTAATCGGCGCGGTCCTGGTACGCCGGTTCGGCAAAGGTCTCCCCCAGATCGTCGGTCTGGATCAGCCGGGCGTCGGGGATGTGGCGACGGATCGCCGCCATCGCCGCGATCGTGCCCTCCACCTGGTTCAGCACCGCCCGCCAGAACTGGCCACGATCGGTCGCGTGCGGATACCATACGCCGTACAGCGCGCTGAACCGGGCGGTGGTGAGCGGTTCGTTGACCGGCGTCCAGTCGCGCACCTGGGGGTAGCGCTGCGCCGCCGCCGCGGCATAAGCGGCGAAGCGGGGGACGAAATCTTCGGCGACCAGGCTGGTGTCCGCCGGGCCGCTGCCGTGGTGGAGCAGGCCGGCGATCGGGCGCATGCCGAGCCGTGCGATCTCCGCCAGCCGCGCGTCGGTCCATGTCCAGTCGTAATCGCCCGAGCGCGTGAGCACGCGTTCCCACAGGACAGGAAAGCGCAGCGCGCGGATGCCCAATCGGGCGAACAACGCCAGATCGGCGGGCCGATCGTGGTGGCCGGTCATGTGCAGCTGATCGCGAAAGCGATCGCCGACGCGGTTGACGGTGCATTCCACGCCGCCCCACAATTCCAGATCCGCCGTCTGCTCCACGCCTGTCATCCTTCGCGGATCACCGCGTTTCTTTGCCGTCCGGGCTATGTCGCGGCCCGAAATTTCGGTGAATACGCCCGGCAAACCGACAAATATCCACGTCCGGTGATTGCCGCTGATTTAAGATAGCGCTTTTGGCGTCTGGGGGCGTAATCTCGTGAAGCCGCTTTGGGGAGTGTGCGACATGGCTGAAGACGATAGGATGTACATGCTGCGACGTGCCGCACAGGAAAAGATGGCGGCGCTGCGTGCGTCGCCGGGTGTTGCGCGCGACGCGCACCGGGTGCTCGCCTTCGCTTACGAAGACCGGGCCGAAGCCGCACGCCGGGACGGCGAGTCCGGCGGCGATGGAGACGGCGCTACCCAGGCCGGGTGTGGCTGGCTGGCGTGATGCCGGGTCAGGGCGAGACCGGTCACGACATCGTGGTCGTCGGTGGCTCGGCGGGATCGCTGAGTGTTTTGAAGACACTGTTGGGCGCGCTGCCCGCGGGCCTGCCCGCCAGTGTTTTCATCGTCACTCATCTGCCGACGGGAATGCGATCGACGATCCCGGAACTGCTCGACCGGCTATCGCCGTTGCCGGTCGCCGCGGCCCATGACGGCGAGGCGATCGTGCCGGGGCGCGTGTATGTCGCGCCGCCGGGATCGCACATGCTGATCGTCGACGGGCACGTCAGGCTGGGCTTCGGGCCGCGCGAGAACCTGTCCCGGCCGGCGATCGACCCGTTGTTTCGATCGGCGGCGATCGCGCATGGTCGGCGAGTCGTGGGCGTGGTGCTGACGGGGATGCTGGACGACGGATCGGCGGGGCTGGCGGCGATCCGCCGCTGCGGCGGCTTGGCCGTGGTGCAGGACCCGGTCGACGCC
>NZ_DASVTO010000095.1:0-17580 GCF_036387535.1 Sphingomonas sp. | reverse complement strand
GGCTGGAGGTGCATCAGGTGATGGACGACATGCGATCGGCCGGCATCGATTTCCTGACGATGGGGCAGTATCTGCAGCCGACACCCAAACATGCCAAGGTGATGGATTTCGTGACGCCCGCGACCTTCAACGCCTATGCCTCGATCGCGCGGGCCAAGGGGTTCCTGCTGGTGGCGGCCAGTCCGCTGACGCGGTCAAGCTATCATGCCGGCGATGATTTCGCGAAGCTGCGATCCGCGCGTGAGGCGCAACTGGCGAAGCGCTGATGCCGCGTCACAGCGAAACCCGCCAGCTGCCCTATACGCCGGAACAGATGTTCGATCTGGTCGCGGACGTCGCCCGTTACCGCGAATTCCTGCCGTGGGTGGCGGCCGTGCGGGTGCGATCGAACAGCGAAACCGAGATGGTCGCGGACCTTGTGGTCGGGTTCAAGGCGCTGCGCGAATCCTTCACGTCCAAAGTGGTGAAGGTGCGGCCCGAACGGATCACGGTCGAATATGTCGACGGGCCGCTGGAACATCTGGTCAATGACTGGACGTTCCGCCCGGACGGGCAGGGTGGAACATTGATCGATTTCTGCGTCGATTTCGCGTTCCGATCACGCATTTTCGAAGCGATCGCCGGCCAGGTGTTCGAGCGCGCGTTGCGCAAGATGATCGGGGCGTTCGAGGAACGCGCGGCCGTGCTTTATGGATCGAGCGTCGTGCCCGGCATCAGCAGGTCGAGCGCGCACAACGCCGCCTGAAGCCGGACGCCGGCGCGGCCGAGATCGCCGAACTGGCGCATGTCCGCGGTCACCTCGTCCGGGTCGCTGTCCTTGTCGGCGCGCGCGAAGACCACCGTGCCGACGGGCTTCTTGACGCTGCCGCCTTCGGGACCTGCGATTCCGGTGATCGCCACCGCCACGTCGGCGCGGCTTTTGGCCAGCGCGCCGCGCGCCATGGCCCAGCCGACCGCGATCGACACCGCGCCGAACGTCTCGACCACATCGTTGCTGACGCCCAGCAGATCGACCTTGGCCAAATCGCCATAGGTCACGAACCCGGCCTCGAACACCGCGGACGAGCCCGGAATCTCGGTCAGCGCCGCCGAAACCAGCCCGCCGGTGCAGCTTTCGGCGACTGTGATCCGGCGGCCGGCGGCGATGTTGGCGTCCACCACGCGTCGGGCGGCGTCGACCAGTTGGACGGGCAGCAGAGTGTCGGTCATGTCAGCGGGCTCCAGCCTCCGGGGCAGAACAGATACGTATACCGGTGCGGGAGGTTGCACGACGGTCCAGCTGGACCAGCGCGACCAGCAGCGATGCGACATTGCCGAGCGGCAATGGGCTGATCTGCTCCGCAATCCGGCTGATGGTCGGGCAGTCGCGGGTCGCGACCGCATCGCGCACCCGGTCGGTGATGAGTCCTTCGACCATGGTCGACAGCGTGGTGGGATCGAGAAAGTCGGGCATGGTCTGCCCCGACAATCGTTCCAGCACCGGCAGCGCCGCTTCGGCACTGCCCCCGCCGTCGCGGCGATAGCGTTGCGCCATGCCCGCCCCGTTGCGGCTCAGCCAGGCGGCGGCAGGCAGCAGCGGACGACACCGCGCGGCCGTCGCCTCGATCGCCGCCGGCAGTGCATAGGCGACGACGGAGCGCGCCTCCGCCTCGCTCAGGCAATCGTTGGATTGCGCAAGCCCCGGGCTGGTCGCCAGCAGCGCCGCCATCAGGAAGGCAAAGCGGGGCCGCATCTAGTCGCTCTCCGGCAGGCGTATGGTCGCCACGGCCTGTGCCGCAATTCCTTCGCCGCGACCCGTGAAGCCCAGCCGTTCGGTCGTGGTCGCCTTCACGCTCACCCGCGTCTCCGCCAGTTGCAGCAGCCGCGCGATGTTGGTGCGGATCGCGGCACGGTGCGGCCCGACCTTCGGCGCTTCGCAGATGATGGTGACATCGACATGATCGAGCATGCCGCCCCGCGCGGTCAGCAGGTCGCGCGCATGGATCAGGAACCGATCCGACGCCGCGCCGCGCCATTGCGGGTCGCTGGGCGGGAAATGATCGCCGATGTCACCCGCGCCGATCGCGCCGAGCAGCGCATCGGTGATCGTGTGCAGCACGACGTCGGCATCGCTATGGCCCTTCAGCTTGGCGCCGTGCGGAACCGCGATCCCGCCCAAGATGACATGATCGCCCGGTTCGAAGGCATGGACGTCGAACCCCGATCCGACCCGCACGACCATCGTTGCGGCCTGCGCCCGGGCCTGCGCCTGCGCCAGATCATGCGGGTGGGTCAGCTTGTCGAGCGCGGGATCACCCGGAACCGGAACGACGTCGCCGCCGGCCGCGCGCAGCATCTGCGCATCATCGGTCGCCTCCATCGCTGCGTCCCAGCGGACATGCGCGGCGCGGATGGCGGCCATATCAAAGGCTTGCGGCGTCTGCACCCGCACCAGCCCGGCGCGCGGGACGACCGCGCCCAGGACCGTGCCGTCCTGTGCCAGCGTGTCGGCGACGGGCAGGACCGGAACCGCGCCATCCGCGCCGTCCAGCGCCGCCAGCAGCCGGTCGATCACCGCCGCCGGCACGAACGGGCGCGCCGCATCATGGATCAGCACGCGGTCCCCATCCACCGCCGCCAGCCCCGCCGCGACGGACGCCTGCCGGGTCGCCCCGCCGATCACCGGGGCGGGCAGGGGGCGCGTGCCGATCGCGGCGCGGTACGCGCCCTCCTGGCCGCTGCCGATCACCACCTGCACCGCATCAATGGCGGGATGATCCAGAAATGCGTCGACCGCCTGTGCCAGCACAGTGCGCGACCCCAGCGACGCATATTGCTTGGGAACCAGGCTGCCCATGCGGGTGCCGGATCCGGCGGCAACGATCAGGGCCACGGTGCGCTTGGTCTGCATGGCCGCGTGCCTAGCCGAGCCGGACGTCCGCCGCCAGCCGCTTATCCGGCTGGCACTCTGCCTCATTTTCGGGCATATTGGCTGTCATGCCCCACATGCTGTCCCCGATCGCCATCGGTCCCGTGCGGATCGACAATCCCGTGATCCTGGCGCCGATGACCGGCGTCACCGATCTGCCGTTCCGCCGGATCGTGCGGCGCTACGGATCGGGCCTGAACGTGACCGAGATGATCGCCAGCCAGGCCATGATCCGCGAGACGCGGCAGTCGTTGCAGAAAGCGGCGTGGGATCCGATCGAGGAACCGGTATCGATGCAGCTGGCGGGCTGTACCGCGCGCGAAATGGCGGAGGCGGCCAAGCTCAACGAGGATCGCGGCGCAGCGATCATCGACATCAACATGGGCTGTCCGGTCCGCAAGATCGTCAATGGCGATGCCGGGTCCGCGCTGATGCGCGATCTGGTCAACGCCGCGGCGATCATCGACGCGACGGTGAAGGCGGTGCGCGTCCCCGTGACGCTGAAGATGCGGATGGGCTGGTGCCATGACAGCCTGAATGCGCCGGAACTCGCGCGCATCGCGGAGGATCTGGGCGTGAAGATGGTGACCGTCCATGGCCGGACCCGCAACCAGATGTACAAGGGCACCGCCGACTGGAAGTTCATCCGGCGGGTCAAGGATGCGGTTTCGATCCCGGTGATCGCCAATGGCGACATCAACAGCATCGACGATGCGGTGACCGCGCTGGCGGAGTCGGGCGCGGACGGCGTGATGATCGGGCGCGGCGCCTATGGCAGGCCCTGGCTGTTGGGACAGGTGATGCATTATCTCGCCACCGGCGAACGCCGCCCCGATCCTGCGATCGCGGATCAATATGCCATGATCGTCGGGCATTATCATGCGATGCTCGATCATTATGGGCGGGATATCGGGGTCAACATGGCCCGCAAGCATATCGGCTGGTATACCAAAGGACTGGAAGGATCGGCCGAGTTCCGCAACCGCGCGAACCAGATCGCGGATCCGGACGTGGTGCTGGACATGCTCGAACGCTTCTACACGCCGTGGCTCTGCCGCGCGGCGGCCTGACGCCTTGATCCCGATCGAAATTGCGGCGGCACTGTTCGTGGCCGGACCGACGCCCTGCGTCGCGGTCGACGAGGGGGACCGCGTGCGCGAGGCCAATCCGGCAAGCGAGGCCCTGTTCAACCTGTCGCGCGCGATGATGATCGGTCGGTGCATCGACGACCTCATCGGTCCCGGACCGACCGGCGCGGCGGTCGTGGCGCCCTATGCCGCCTATAATCAGACATTGGTGCTGCCGGATGGCCGCAGCATGGTGGGCGATGTCGTGGCCGCACCGCTGGTGGGACAGGCGGGACAGGCGGGATGGCGGGTGATGGCCATCCATATCCGCGGGCTCGGTCCGATGGGCAATCGCCGGGATGGCGGGCAGCGGACCGCAACCGCCGCCGCCGCGATGCTGGCGCACGAGATCAAAAATCCGCTGTCCGCCATCCGCGGGGCGGCGCAGCTGCTCGACCGCGACGATGACGAGACCGCACCGCTGACGGGCTTGATCCGCGACGAGGTCGACCGGATCGCGCGGCTGATCGATCGGATGGAGGGCTTTACCGACCCGCGTCCGATCGCGCGATCGCCGCAGAACATCCACGCAATCCTGGCGCATGCCCGCGAAGTGGCAGTGCAGGGATTTGGTCGCAATGTTTCGATTCGGGAGCTTTACGATCCGTCGCTGCCACCCGTTCTCGGCAACCGCGATGCGCTGGTTCAGGTGTTCGTGAACCTGATCAAGAATGCGGTCGAGGCGATGGCGGGGCAAGCCGGGCAGATCGTGCTGCGAACCGCCTACCGATCGGGATTGACCAAGCGCCGCACCGCCGACGCGCCGCTTGCGCTGCCGATCGAGGTGTGCGTGATCGATGACGGACCCGGCCCGCCGGACGATATCGTCGACCTTCTGTTCGAACCGTTCGTGACGTCGAAACGCAGCGGTGGCGGCCTCGGCCTCGCGCTGGTCGACAAGCTGGTCGCGGACCATGGCGGCGTGGTGGAATTCGCGCGCGAAGGCCGCCCGCCGCGCACCGTCGTCCGCCTGTTGCTGCCGCGCGGCGGGGATCGTACCGCATGACCGGTCGCATCCTGGTGGTGGACGATGATGCCGCGATCCGCACCGTCATGCGCGAATCGCTGCGGCGCGCTGGGCATGTCGTGGAACTGGCGGAAACGCTGGCGGCGGCACGTGCCGGCATCGCTACGTTCGCGCCCGACGTGCTGGTGACGGATGTCATGCTGCCCGATGGCAACGGGCTGGATCAGTTGCCCGCCATGATCGCGCTGCGACCCGGCATGCCGGTGATCGTGCTGTCCGCGCAGAATACGCTGGCGACCGCGGTGCGGGCGACCGAACAGGGCGCGTTCGACTATCTGCCCAAACCCTTCGATCTCGGGGAACTGGGGCGTTCGGTGGAAGCGGCGCTGGCGCTGATCGGTCGCGCGGCGGAGGTGCCGGACGACGGCGTCGCATCGGACGGACTGCCGCTGATCGGGCGGTCGCCCGCGATGCAGGATGTCTACCGCACGATCGCCCGCGTGGTTGCGAACGACCTGACCGTGTTGGTGCTGGGCGAAAGCGGCACCGGCAAGGAACTGGTGGCGCAGGCGATCCATGATCTCGGCCCGCGCGCGGCACGGCCGTTCGTCGCGATCAACATGGCCGCGATTCCGCGCGACCTGATCGAAAGCGAGTTGTTCGGCCATGAACGCGGCGCGTTCACCGGTGCGGCACAGCGCAATGTCGGGCGGTTCGAACAGGCGCAGGGCGGCACGCTGTTCCTCGACGAGATTGGCGACATGCCGATCGACGCGCAGACCCGCCTGCTACGCGTTCTCCAGTCCGGCGCCTTCACCCCGATCGGCAGCACGCGGCAGATCAACGCCGACGTCCGGGTGATCGCGGCGACCCACAAGGATCTGGGCGCGCTGATTGCGGAGGGGCGGTTCCGCGAGGATTTGTTCTACCGCCTGAACGTGGTGCCGGTACGTTTGCCATCGCTTCGGCAACGCGGATCGGATATCGTTGATCTGGCCCGGCATTTTCTGGATCGCGCGGCTGCCGACGGTTTGCCGCGAAAGCGGCTGGCGGATGCCGCATGCGAACGGTTGATGCAGCATGATTGGCCCGGCAATGTCCGCGAATTGGAAAATGTCATGCGGCGCGCGGCCGTGCTGGCGCGGGGCGATGTCATCACCACCGACCTGCTGGATCACGAACTGGGCGGCGCGGCGGCGAGCTTGGAGGCGGTGGCGGGCGGCGGCGAGGGCGATCTCGCGACCGTCATCGATGAATGGATGGCCGGCTGGTTCCTGCGCCATCGTGGCGTGATGCCGCCGGGAGGCCTGTATGACAGCCTGTTGCCGGCGTTCGAGGGTCCGTTGCTGCGCCATGTCCTGCTCGTCGCGCGCGGAAACCAGTTGCAGGCGGCGCGGATGCTCGGGATCAACCGCAACACGTTGCGCAAGAAGCTGGTTTCGCTCGGGATCGAGGCCGCCGATCTGCGCCGGCCGGAGGTTTAGGGCCAGGGCCGGCGCGGGTAAGTGTGGCGTCGCCGCAACAACAGGATATGACTGCGAGTCGATGACCGCCGAGATGACTCGTCCTGTCCGGCGCGCACCGCGGTGGCGCCGACTTGCAATCCTGATCAGGCAGCGCCGGTTGCTGCGCGTCGTGGAACTGCTGGTGCTGCTGACCGTGATCGGCGTCGCAGCCGGTAGTTATCTGGTGATATCGCACAGCGGAAAGAACGACACGCTGCTGACGCCGCCGGTGGTGGCCCTGCTACTGGTGGCGAATCTGGTACCGATCATCTCGCTGATGGTGTTCACGGCGCGCCGGGTCGCGATGCGGCGTGCGGCGGCATCGCCGATCGGCGGCGGCGGGCGGCTGCACGTCCGTTTGGTCGCGTTGTTCTCGGTCGTGGCCAGCGTGCCGACGCTGCTGGTCGTGGTGTTCGCGTCGCTGCTGTTCCAATATGGCGTGCAATTCTGGTTCTCGAACCGGGCGCGGGCGGTGCTGGAGAACAGCAACGAAGTGGCGCAGGCCTATATCAAGGAAAACAGCCGGCGGCTGGCGAACGACATGGTCGCGTCCCGCACCGATTTCCGCAGCGCGGTCAGCCAGGCGTCGTTGCAGGACCAGCGCATGCAATATTTCGTGGCGGAGCAGATCGCCTATCGGCAGTTCGGCGAGGCGGCGCTGATCCAGATCGGTGGCGACGGCATACCACGGCTGCTGATCGGATCGCTGGACGAACGGCCGCTGGAAAAGCGCCTGCCGCCTGCGGCCCTGCCGGCCCTGCGCGACGGCAATCCCCGGACATCCTTTGCGGCGGGGGACCGGGTGGAGGCGACGATTCTGTTCGATCCCGCCAGCCGCACCTACCTCTACGCGTCACGCTCCGTGAACCCGGTCGTGCTGCGTCAGTTTTCGCGCGGTCGCGAGGCCCTGACCGAATATAATGCGCTGCTCGATCGATCGCGGTCGCTGCAGTTGCAGTTCAACGCCGCGCTGCTGCTGGTGTCGTTGCTGATCGTCGGCGGATCGATCTGGGTCGCGCTGGCGGTGGCGGACCGATTCGTGCGGCCGGTGGGCGAACTGGTCGGCGCGGCGCGGCGGGTCGCCGGCGGCGATCTTTCGGTGCGGGTCCGGATGCCGCGCGGGCAGGATGAGGTCGGCACGCTTGCCCTGGCGTTCAATCGCATGACCCGGCGCCTGTCGGAACAGACCGGCGCGCTGGTGGCCGCCACGGATCAGGCCGAAAGTCGGCGCGCGTTGATCGAAGCGGTGTTGTCCGGCGTCACCGCCGGGGTGGTTTCGGTGGATGCCGATGGTTGCATCCGCATCGTCAACACCACGGCGGCGGCCTTGCTGAAGACCGATGGGCTGAGCCCGATCGGGCGACCACTGGCGGAGGTTGCGCCGGAACTGGAGTCGCTCCGCGTCTCGGGCGATCGCCAGGCGGTGGTGCAACTGGCCAGCGGCGGGGACCTGCGCACGCTGGCGGTGAAGCGTGTGCGGACGGAGGATGGCGACGTGCTGACCTTCGACGACATCACGCAGCAGCTGCTGGATCAGCGCCGCGCGGCCTGGGCCGATGTCGCCCGCCGGATCGCGCATGAGATCAAAAATCCGCTGACGCCGATCCAGCTGGCCGCCGAGCGGCTGCAACGGCGCTATGGCCGCGAGATCCAGTCGGATCCGTCGACGTTCGAGCGGCTGACGCAGACGATCGTCCGTCAGGTCGGCGATCTCCGGCGGATGGTGGATGAGTTCAGCTCCTTCGCGCGGATGCCGAAACCGGTATTCCGAGAGGAGGAGATTGCGGAGATCGCGCGGCAGGCGCTGTTCCTGCACGAAGTGGCGCATCCCGCGGTCGGCTTCACGCTGATCGCCGCCGATCCAGGGCCGCACCTGGTCTGCGACCGGCGGCAGCTGGGACAGGCGCTGACCAACATCGTCAAGAACGCGGTCGAGGCGATCGAGGCGCGCAGCCCGGATGCACCCGAGGGCGCGGTCGCGCTGACCGTGCGCGCGGAAGGCGAGCGCGAGGATGGCGCGGGGCCGAAACGCGTGCTGATCGAACTGGCCGACAACGGCATCGGCCTGCCGCCGGAACGCGAAAGGATCATCGAACCCTATATGACGACACGGTCGCGTGGAACCGGATTGGGGCTCGCGATCGTTAAGAAGATCGTAGAGGAACATCATGGTACGATCGCGTTCGATGATCGGCCGGGCGGCGGCACGATCGTGCGGCTGTCGTTCGATGCTGCGACCCTGGCGCCGCTGGCGGGCATCGGGGTGACGGAGGATGACGATAACGGCGAACGCGAACGGCGCGTTCCCGAACTTACTCGAATGAAGGCCGATTGATCGATGGCGCTGGACGTATTGGTAGTCGATGACGAGCAGGACATCCGCGAACTGGTGGCGGGTGTGCTGGAGGATGAGGGATATCAGGCGCGGGTAGCGGCCAACAGCGATGCGTGCCTGGCGGCGCTGGCCGAACGGCGACCGTCGCTGGTCCTGCTCGACGTCTGGTTGAAGGATTCCAAGCTCGATGGGCTGGATCTGCTGGACGAGATCAAGCGGCGTGATCCGTCGCTGCCGGTGTTGGTGATTTCCGGCCATGGCAATATCGATACCGCCGTGTCCGCCGTGCGGCGTGGTGCCGCCGATTTCATCGAGAAGCCGTTCGAGGCGGAGAAACTGCTGCTGCTGGTCGCGCGGGCGACCGAAACCGACCGCCTGCGCCGCGAAAACGCGTCGCTGCGCGCGCAGATCGGGCAGGAGGAGGAGCTGACCGGAACATCGGTCGGGATCAACAGTGTGCGCGCAACCCTGAAACGCGTCGCCAGCACCGGCAGCCGCGTGCTGATCACCGGTGGCGCCGGCGTCGGCAAGGAGGTTGCCGCCCGCCTGCTGCACATGTGGAGCACGCGGGATTCCGCACCGTTCGTGGTCGTGTCGGCCGCGCGCATGACGCCGGAGCGGGTAGAGGAGGAATTGTTCGGGATCGAGGACGCGACCGGCGCCGTCCGTCCCGGCCTGCTGGAACAGGCGCATGGCGGCACGCTGTTCCTGGACGAGATCGCCGACATGCCACTGACCGCGCAGGCGAAGATCCTGCGCGTGCTGACCGATCAGAGTTTCAGCCGGGTCGGCGGCCGCCGCATGGTCAAGGTCGATGTCCGGGTGGTGTCCGCCACCGCCCGCACGCTGCCGACCGAGATCGAGGCGGGGCGGTTTCGCGAAGATCTCTATTACCGCCTGAACGTGGTGCCGGTGCATATTCCGTCGCTGACCGAACGGCGCGAGGATATTCCCGCGCTGGTCGATCATTTCGTCGCGCGCTACGCCACCGAACGGCGGGTCGCGACGCCGACCGTATCGGACGAGGCCTATGCCGCGCTGCAATCCTATGACTGGCCCGGCAATGTCCGCCAGTTGCGCAACATCGTCGAACGCACGATCATCATGGCGCCGGGCGACCGCATCGGGCGGGTCGATGTCGACATGCTGCCGCCTGAGGTGATGTCCGACCAGGAGAAGTTCGCGCCCAGCAACGCGTCAAAATCGATCATGGGCACGCCCCTGCGCGAAGCGCGCGAGACGTTCGAGCGCGAATATCTGCGCGTTCAGATCCGGCGGTTTTCCGGCAACATTTCCCGCACCGCGACGTTTATCGGGATGGAACGATCAGCACTTCATCGCAAGTTGAAGACGCTGGGGCTGGCGGAGGCAAAGGAAGACGGCGAATGATGCGGGGCGGCAGGTTTACCTCCGCGATCCGGCACCCTACATACCGCCAGTCGGGGCACGGTGCCCCGATGCACGACGTCCTGCAAGGGCGCGCCGCGGACATCATGTTCCGCCAAGACCGGAGACCGGCACCATGGCCGAAAAGGTCAACAACCTGCAAGATATCTTCCTCAACACACTGAGAAAGACCAAAACCCCGGTGACCATGTTCCTGGTCAAGGGTGTGAAGCTCCAGGGGATCATCACCTGGTTCGACAATTTTTCCGTCCTGCTCCGCCGCGATGGCCAGTCGCAGCTGATCTACAAGCATGCGATCTCCACCGTGATGCCGGCGCAGCCGGTCGACCTGAGCGAGGTCGAGGCATCGTTCGAGGAACGCAAGGCGACGCTGTTGCAGGAGATTTTCCTGTCCGCCGTCCGCAAGCAGCGCGAACCGGTGACGATGTTCCTGGTGAACGGCGTGATGTTGCAGGGCGAGATCGCGGCCTATGACCTGTTCTGCATGATGCTTCGCCGCGACGGCCTGTCGCAGCTGGTTTATAAACATGCGATTTCCACGGTGCAGCCGGCCAACCCCATTTATCTGGGCGGCGGCGACGAACATGATGAGGATGAGGATTGAGCGGCTTCAACCGTGCCGATGACGATGGGGTGACGCGGGGCGCGCGCGCCATCGTCGCCCTGCCGGAACGCGGCGAGAATGCGCGCACTACCGAGGCGCGGCTTGACGAGGCCGCCGGTCTGGCGGCGGCGATCGGCATCGTGGTGGTGGACCGCGTCGCGGTGCGCCTGCGCGAAATGAAGGCGGCAACGCTGTTCGGATCCGGCCAGGTCGAAAATCTGGCGACGGCGGCGCGGATGGCGGAAGCCGAACTGGTGATCGTCGACGCATCGCTGTCGCCTATCCAGCAGCGCAATCTGGAAAAGGCGTTTGGCGCCAAGGTGATCGACCGGACCGGGCTGATCCTGGAAATCTTCGGCGAACGCGCGGCCACGGCCGAGGGACGGTTGCAGGTCGAACTGGCGCATCTGGACTATCAGGCGGGCCGGCTGGTGCGCAGCTGGACCCATCTCGAACGGCAGCGCGGCGGTTTCGGCTTTCTGGGTGGCCCGGGTGAAACCCAGATCGAGGCCGACCGCCGCCTGATCCGCGACCGGATGGCGAAGCTGAAGCGCGAGCTGGAACAGGTCGCGCGCACCCGCACGCTCCACCGGTCACGGCGGCAGAAGGCGCCGTGGCCGACGATCGCGCTGGTGGGTTACACCAATGCCGGCAAGTCGACGCTGTTCAACCGCATGACTGGGGCCGCCGTCATGGCGGAGGATCTGCTGTTCGCGACGCTGGACCCGACCATGCGGCAGATCAGCCTGCCGGGCATCGACAAGGCGATCCTGTCCGACACGGTGGGTTTCGTGTCCGACCTGCCGACGCAGTTGGTGGCGGCGTTCCGCGCGACGCTGGAGGAGGTCACCGCGGCCGACCTGATCCTGCATGTCCGTGATATCTCGCACCCCGACAGTGCGGCGCAGGCCGCCGATGTGCTGACGGTCCTGCGGGAGATCGGCGTGACGGGAGAGGAGGGGGCCCCGATCTTCGAGGTCTGGAACAAGCTCGACATCCTGCCGCCCGATCTGGCCGAACATGCCGCCAACGAAGCGGCGCATCGTGACGATGTCGCGATCGTGTCTGCGCTGCAGGGGACGGGGATTGCGGAATTGCGCGACGCGGTGTCGCTCCGCCTGACCCAGGGTGCGCGGTTGCGGCATGTCGATCTGGATGCCGGCGATGGCGCGGACCTCGCCTGGCTGCACGCGCACGGTGATGTCGTGACCAGCATGCCGGAGGGCGACCGGATGCAGGTCGATGTGCGAATGACGGAGATGGAGTGGGACCGGTTCCAGGCGCGGCGTCAGCCCTGATCCTGCGCCTCGGCCTGCTTCACGCGAACCCATAACGCTTCCTGCTCGTCCAGGCTGCGGTTCGGAAAGGCGGGGTCGAGCGCCTCCATCGCGGCGAAACGGCGTTCGAACTTTCCATTGGCCGCGCGCAGGGCCGCCTCGGCATCGACCCCCAGATGCCGGGCCCAGTTGACGACCGCGAACAGCAGGTCGCCGACTTCCTCCGTTCAGTGGGCCGGATCGCACGCCGCCTCCACCTCGGCCAGTTCCTCGTCGATCTTCGCGCGCGGACCCGCTGCATCGGGCCAGTCGAACCCGACCCGCGCGGCGCGGCGTTGCAGTTTTCCCGCGCGCAGCAGTGCGGGCAGACCGCGCGCCACGCCGCCGAGCGCGCCGGCCACCGCGGCGCCGGCCCGTTCGCTGGCCTTGATCGCCTCCCAGTCCGCTGCCTCGGCATCCCCGAAGATATGCGGGTGGCGCCGCTCCATCTTGGCGATGATCGATGCCAGCACGTCGTCGATCGCGAACGCCCCGCGGTCCGCCGCGATCGCGGCATGGAACACCACCTGCAATTGCAGATCGCCCAGTTCATCCTGCAACGCCGCCATGTCATCGCGTTCGATCGCATCCGCGACCTCATGGGCCTCTTCGATGGTATAGGGCACGATCGACGCAAAGTCCTGCGTCCGGTCCCAGGCACAGCCGTCGGGGCCACGGAGGACGGCCATGATATCGATGAGGCGATCGAAGGCGTGCATGTCTGTTCCAACCAGGCTGTCAGGGGGTGGCGAGGGCAGCGTCCACCGCCGCCAGCGCGTGAAGGGTCGTCGTATCGAACAGCGGCACCGCGCTGTCATCGGGACGGACCAGCAGCATGATCTCGGTACATCCCAGGATCACGGCTTCGGCACCGGCATCCACGAGCCGCGCGATCACCGCGCGATATGTGGCACGCGCTTCATCGGTGATCTTTCCCGCCACCAATTCCTCATAGATGATCCTGTGAACCGCGGCACGATCCTGATCGCCGGGTATGAGGACGCGCAATCCGTGCTGCTCGGAAAGCCGATCCTTGTAGAAACCCTCTTCCATCGTGAACGCGGTACCCAGCAGGCCAATGGTGCGAAAGCCGGCTTGCCGGATCTTCTCGGCAGTGGGATCGACGATGTGCAGCAACGGGATGCCGACGGCGGCCTGAACCGCCCCGGCCATGCGGTGCATGGTGTTGGTGCAGATCAGCAGCACCGTCGCGCCGCCGGCCTCCAGCCACCGGGCGGCGTCGACCAGATGTGCCGTCAGGGCGTCCCAGTCTCCGCGATGTTGCAGCGCCTCGATGTCGGAAAAGTCGAACGACCACAACAGGCAGCGCGCCGACGCCGTCGGCCCTGACCGATCGCGCACGCCTTCGTTCAACAGCCTGTAATAGTGCGCGGAACTCTCCCAACTCATTCCGCCGATCAAGCCGATCGTCTGCATCGCTGTCCTCCGGGCCGCGTCGGTGCGGGTAGGGCGGCCAACCTTGTAGCGCAGTGGCGTCCGCACCGACACCTGCTTCGGACAGGCGGCGCCCGGACAGCGTGACTAGCGTGCGCGGGTTTACGGCACATCCGGTGCGCCCCAGTTACGCGTCATCCCGGACGTGATCCGGGATCCCGTGGCGCAGGCAAAGCGCATCAGACGCTGAATCACGGATACGAAACGGGTGACGACTCCCTGCTGGCCTTCCATCCCAGTCTGATAATATATATTATGTTAAATCAGGTTATCGGTTGAAGAGCAATCCGGACAACAGCGCCGCAGTCGCGAAGATCACGACCCAGATCAGGCCATGGCGCACGATCCGTCCCGTCGGCTGCCACCGGACCACAAGCGCGCTGCCGACCAGCACGATCGCCAGCAGAAGATAGAGGATGTTGGCGCCGTCATCGACCGTCATGGCCAAACCTCCGGATCAGGCCGTCATGGCCCGGCACGATGCCGACCGGCAGCGCCGCGCAGAGCGGATGATAGTCCATCGACTGGTCCATATGCGTCAGGATCGCTTCGGCGGGCCGCAGGTCGGCAATCCAGCCGAGCGTCCGATCGAGATGCGCATGGCTGGCATGCGGCGCGCGGCGGAGCGCATCGACGATCCACAGGTCAAGATCCCGATACAGTGTGGCCATCGCGTCGGTCATCGCGTGGACATCGGTGGCATAGCCGATCGCGGTACCGTCATGATCGAAACGCAGGCCGGCGCTGGTGGTCGATCCATGTGGTTGATCGACCACGCGGACGCGAATGTCGCCGACCTGCTGATCATCGCTCAGGACGCCGCCATCGACGGTGGCCGGATAGCCTTGCTTGCCCTGAAACACATAGCCGAACCGCCGTTGCAGCGCCGCGAGCGTCTCGGCGCGCGCGAAGCCCGGCACCGGCGAACCGCGTGCGTGGAAAAGCTGGCGCAGGTCGTCGATGCCATGACAATGATCGGCATGGTCATGGGTCCAGATCACCGCATCGACCACGCCGATGTCGGCGGCGAGCAACTGTTCGCGCATATCCGGTCCGGTATCGACCAGGATCCGGGTGGTGGCGGTTTCCACCACGATCGCGGGCCGCGTGCGCCGGTTGCGCGGTTCATCCGGATCGCAGGCGCCCCATTCCCGACCGATGCGGGGCACGCCCGACGACGTGCCGCACCCCAGGATCGTGAGCTTCACGCCGCCGCCTTGGCAAACAATGTGAAGAAGTTCGTACGGGTTTCTTCCGCCAGCTGTTCGATCGTGACGCCGCGCAGTGCCGCCAGATAGCCGGCGGTATCCGCCACGAACGCCGGTTCGCCCAGCCGGCCACGATGCGGCACGGGCGCCAGGAACGGGGCATCGGTTTCGATCAGCAGGCGATCGGCAGGCAAGCCGGCGGCGGTTGCCTGCAGCGCCTTCGCATTCTTGAAGGTCACGATGCCGGAGATCGAGATATAAAGACCCAGTTCCAGCGCCCTGGCGGCAAAACCATCGGATGCCGTGAAGCAGTGGATGACACCGCGATACGCCCCCTTCCCCATCTCCTCCGCCAGAATGTCGGCGGTGTCGGCCTCCGCATCGCGCGTGTGGACGATCAGCGGCAGCCCGGTTTCGCGCGCGGCGGCAATGTGCGCGCGGAAGCTGCGGCGCTGACGATCGCGGTCGCTATGGTCGTAATGATAATCCAGCCCGGTTTCCCCGATCGCGATCACGCGCGGATGCGCGGCGACGGCGACCAGCCGGTCGGTATCGACATCGGGGTGGGCATCCGCTTCGTGCGGGTGGATACCGACCGAGGCCCAGACATCATCATGCGTATCGGCGGTCGCGATGATGGCCGCCCATTCGCGCTCGCGGGTCGCGATGTTGAGCATCGCGCTCACGCCCCGCGCGCGCGCGCGATCGAGGACCGCGGCCTGATCCTCGATCAGGCCGGAATAGTTCAGATGGCAATGGCTGTCGGCAAACATCGCTCGCAGATAAGCGTTGCGCGCGCCGGCGTCACCCCGCCTTTTCACCCTCCAGCCGGGGGAAGATGCCGGCGGGCGCGGGCAAGGGCGTCCCGGGAACCAGCGGTGTGGCCAGCGCCGCGAAATCGCGGGCGTCGGCCCCCTGCGCGAGTTGATCGAGCAGGCGGTCGGCGCTGCCCGGCACCGCCCAGCGCACCAGAATCGCAAGCCGGCGTACCGCCTCCGCCGTATGGTAGAGCACCGTGTCGGCCGCGGCGGGATCGGTCTTGCGCAGCGCCCAGGGCGCGTTGTCCGCGAAATAGCGGTTGGCGTCCCCCACCGCTTCCCAGATCGCCTCCAGCGCGCGGTTGGGTGACAGCTGCGCCATCGCCTGATCCACGGCCGCCTTGATGCCGGCGCCGGCCAGGTCCGGATCCTGCGATCCAGCCTGTGGATTGGGGACCATCCCGTTGACATTCTTGGCAATGATCGACAGGCAGCGCTGCGCGAGATTGCCGAGCCCATTGGCGAGATCGGCGTTGGCGCGGGTCACGATCGCATCGGCGGCATAGCTGCCATCCTGCCCGAAACTCACCTCGCGCAGCAGGAAATAGCGGACCGGATCGACGCCGTAGCGCATCGCCAGATCCTGTGGATCGACGACATTGCCGAGCGATTTCGACATTTTTACGCCGCGGTCCAGGACATGGCCATGCCCGAACACCGTCTTCGGCAGCGGCAGCCCGGCCGACATCAGGAACGCCGGCCAATATACGGCGTGAAACCGTACGATATCCTTGCCGATCACGTGCAGATCCGCCGGCCACCAGCGCGCCAGCCGCTCCGGATCGTGCGGATAGCCGACCCCGGTCAGATAGTTGGTCAGCGCATCGACCCAGACATACATGACATGATCGGGGCTTCCCGGAACCTTCACGCCCCAATCGAAACTGGCCCGCGAAATCGAGAGGTCGTTCAGCCCGCCGCGTACGAAGGCGATCACCTCGTTCCGGCGGCTTTCGGGCAGGATGAACGCCGGGTGCGCGTCATAATAAGCGAGCAGGCGATCCTGAAAGGCCGACAGGCGGAAGAACCAGCCTTCCTCCGCCGTCCAGGCGACCGGCGATCCTTCGGGCGATAGCTTCTCGCCGTCCGGCCCGTCGATCAGTTCCTTTTCGTCGTAAAAGGCTTCGTCGCGGACCGAATACCAGCCCTCGTAGCGATCGGCATAGATGTCGCCGGCATCGGCCATCGCCTGCCACAGGGCCTGGCTGGCGGCGTGATGGGCGGGTTCGGTGGTGCGGATGAACCGGTCATGCGAGATGTTGAACGTCCGGGCCATCTCCTGGAAATAACCCGACATCTCGTCGGCCAGTTCCCGCGCGCTGATCCCGCGGGCGCGCGCCGCCTGATCCATTTTCAGGCCATGTTCGTCGGTACCGGTCTGAAAATAGACGTCGCGCCCGGCCAGCCGGTGATAGCGCGCAATGGCATCGGCGGCGATCGCTTCATAGGCATGGCCGATATGCGGCCGGCCGTTGGGATAGCTGATCGCGGTGGTGATGTAATAGGGATCGGTCATGCGCGGTCCTTAACCGAGCCTGCGGACGGAGCAAGGCCGGCGGCGATGCCGGCGATTTCGAATACGGTGGCCTGCGGATCCAGCGAGAGCCGCACCGCCCCCGCCGCCAGGCGCCGCACCCGTTCCCAGGCGGCGATCGCATCGTTCAGCGCCGCCCCGTGCCTCCCGCGCGCCGCGGCGGCGAAACGGCTGGGCGCGCGGTCCAGGAACGCTTCATAGCGTGCCTGCGCCGCCTTGGTCGCCATGGTGCGGGCAAAGCCGTTGCGCACGGCGTTGGTCGGGTCACCCTCGGTCATCAGCCGGTCGAGCGTGGTGTCGATCGTGGCGATATCCAGCCCCGCGAAACGGAGCGCACGGCCCGGCGATCCATCCCCCGCCGCGATCAGCGCGGCGCGTTCGTCCGCCGACAGGCCG
>NZ_DASVTO010000094.1:0-1675 GCF_036387535.1 Sphingomonas sp. | reverse complement strand
CGATGGCATTGTTCCTGGCGTCGGACGATGCCAGGATGTGCACCGGACATAATTACTGGGTGGATGCCGGGTGGCGCTGAGATGATCGAGGTACGGCAGGTCTGCTCGCTTGGCGCGACGCTGGGCGAAGGCCCGGTATGGATCGACGACGCCCTGTGGTTCGTCGACATCAAGCAGCATCTGGTTCACCGCTTCCGCCCTGCGACCGGCAGCCTCGACAGCTGGACCGCGCCTGCACAGGTCGGCTGGGTGCAGCCGCTGGCGGATGGCGGCATGCTGGCGGGATTGCAGACCGCCCTCCACACGTTCGATCCCGAAAGCGGTGCGTTCACGCCGCTGGTTGCGGTCGAGCCGCACGCGCCGGGCAACCGGCTGAACGATTCCTGCGTCGATCCGGCGGGACGGCTGTGGTTCGGGTCGATGGACGATGGCGAGAGCGCGCCTTCCGGGCGGATCTACCGCGCCGATGCGCGCGGAATCGCGCCGGTGGTGGACGGCATTGCGATCACCAACGGACCCGCGGTCGCGCCGGACGGACGGACGCTCTATCACTGCGACACGCTGCGCGGCACGATCCACGCCTGCGAGATCGGCGACGACGGCGCATTGCTGGAGTCTCGTGTGTTCGCGCAGGTCGACCCGGCGGTGGACGGCTATCCCGACGGGCCGATCGTCGATGCCGAGGGGCATGTCTGGGTCGGGTTCTTCTCGGGGTGGTGCGTGCGCCGCTATGCGCCCCACGGGCGGATGGTCGCGGAGGTGCGGCTGCCGGTGGCGAACGTCACCAAGATCGCGATCGGCGGCGCGGATGGGCGGACCGCCTATGCGACGACGGCGGCGAAGGGCCTGAGCGATGAAGATCGCGCGAAGCAACCGATGGCGGGCGATGTATTCGCGTTCGACGCGGGAGTGGCTGGGCAGCCTGCGTATGCGGTTGCGGCGTTTGGGCTGACGCTGCTCTGACCGGCGTCGTTGGGCTCAATCCAGCCTAATACTTGGTGGTACTGAGTACCCCATTTCCCAATCCGTCATCCCCGCGCAGGCGGGGATCCATACTGGCTGACCTTGGCCTTTGAATAGCATCGCTAGCCAGTATGGATCCCCACTTTCGCGGGGATGACGAAAGAAGTTGGCGTGGTGATGACGGCGTAAAGGAGCGGCGCGTCCGAGGACGCGCCGCCCTGGCCAATCAGCCTTCCATGTCCTCGAGCTCGCGACCGCGGGTTTCGTTGACCATCGCCTTCACGAAGAAGAACGAGATCGCGGCGAAGATCGCGTAGCCGGTGTAGGTGATCGCCAGCCCCGGCGACACCGCCAGAGACGGGAAGCTCACCGAGATGGCGGCGTTCGCGATCCACTGCGCGAAGCCGGCGACCGCGAGGCCCGAACCGCGGATCTGGTTCGGGAACATCTCGCCCAGCATCACCCACATCACGGGGCCCCAGCTGGCGTTGAAGAAGATCACGTAGAGATTGGCCGCGACCAGCGCGAGGACGCCGTTGTTGCCCGGCAGCGACACCGATCCGTCCGCCGCGGTGATCGCGGTGGAGAAGGCGTAAGCGACCGTCGCGAGGGTCACCGCCATGCCGGCCGACCCGACTAGCAGCAGCGGCTTGCGGCCGATCTTGTCGACCGTGGCGATCGTGAACAGGCACGCCGCAATCGACAGCACGCC
>NZ_DASVTO010000093.1:0-5746 GCF_036387535.1 Sphingomonas sp. | reverse complement strand
ACAGGCTCGAACCGAACGGGCGCAGGGAGCCTAACAACAAAAAGCCGCCGCGGGGTCTCCCCCGCGACGGCGTTTCGAACCGGCGGAGGCGATCAGACCTTGTCGATCACGTCCTTGACGCCGCCCTTCACATCACCCTTGGCGCGCTGCAGCTCGCCCTTGGCTTCCTGCGCATGGCCTTCGGCGGTCAGGTCGTGATTGTCGGTCGCGCCGCCGATCGCCTGCTTCACATTGCCGATGGCCTCGTTCGCGGCGCCCTTCAGCTTGTCGGTGAATTCACCCATGTCAGTCTCCTGAGGTTGCGCGGCCGATCCACGGACCGGTCACTGGATTGATGCAGGTTAAACCCCGCATCCCGCCCGCCGGTTCCATGACGCTTCCGTAATCAACGCGCGCGTGCGTCAGATCAGCCCGGCCAGCGGGCTCGACGGATCGGCATACATGCGTCGGCCCATCCGCCCGGCGCGATAGGCCAATCGGCCCGCCTCCACCGCCGCCTTCATCGCCGCGGCCATCATCACCGGATCCTTCGCCTCGGCGATAGCGGTGTTCATCAGCACGCCGTCGCAGCCCAGCTCCATCGCCACCGCCGCCTCGCTGGCGGTGCCGACCCCGGCATCGACCAGTACGGGCACCTTTGCGCCCTCCACGATCAGCCGGATCGTCACACGGTTCTGGATTCCCAGGCCCGACCCGATCGGCGCGCCCAGCGGCATGATCGCGACCGCGCCCGCATCCTCCAGCCGCTTCGCCGCGATCGGATCGTCAACGCAATAGACCATCGGCTCGAACCCCTCTTTGGCCAGGATCTCGCACGCGCGGATCGTCTCGACCATGTCGGGGTACAGCGTCCGCGCCTCGCCCAGCACCTCCAGCTTGACCAGGTTCCAGCCGCCGGCCTCGCGCGCCAGCCGGAGCGTCCGGATCGCCTCGTCCGCGGTGAAGCACCCCGCCGTGTTCGGCAGGTACGTCACCTTCTTCGGATCGATATAGTCCATCAGGACCGGAGCGTTGCGGTCCGACACGTTCACGCGCCGCACGGCCACCGTCACGATCTCCGCCCCCGCCGCGGCGACCGCCGCCGCATTCTGCGCGAAATCCTTGTACTTGCCGGTGCCGACGATCAGCCGCGACCGGAACGTCCGCCCCGCGACGGTCCAGCTGTCGTCCTTCGCCGCCGGCGGGGCATGATCGCCACCGCCGACGAAATGGACGATCTCCAGCTCGTCGCCATCCTGCGCCACCACCTGGCTCAGCGTGGAGCGGGGCACGACCTCCAGATTGCGTTCCACCGCAACCTTTTCCGCGACCAGCCCCAACTCCGCCGCCAGTTCGGCCAGCGTGATCCCGGCGCGCACCCGCTGATGCTCGCCGTTGACCCTGAGCGTGATCGTTCCGTCGCTGTGCATCTGAATCTCCGTATCGCCGCCCGATCTAGAGAGCCGGGGGGCGATGTTCAAATGCAATGGCGCGCGCCGTGCTTTGCCTCGCCCGCTTCGCTTCTGTATGAGCCGGACCGACCGCAACCATCCGAAGGCCCGTCATGCCGGACAGCAAGACCATCTACGTCCTGAACGGCCCGAACCTCAACATGTTGGGCCTGCGCGAACCCGAAATCTACGGATCGGACACGCTGGACGATATCGCGGGCATGCTGGACGACCGGGCGCAGGCGATCGGCGTCGACATCGACATGCGCCAGACCAATCATGAAGGGCTGCTGGTCGACTGGATCCAGGAAGCGAATGCGCGAAACGCGCACGCCATCCTGCTGAATGCGGGCGCCTTCACCCATACGTCCATCGCCATCCACGATGCGATCAAGGCGGTGACCGTGCCGGTGATCGAGGTCCATCTTTCCAACCCCCACCGCCGCGAACCTTTCCGCCACACCAGCTTTGTCGGCATGGCAGCCAAGGGCACGATCGCGGGTTTCGGCGCGCACGGATATGTGCTGGCGCTGGACGCCGCGGCCAAGCTCTGACATCTGCGCGCGAAAACAGGGAAAACAGCATGACCGATACCCCCAATGGCGCGATGCAGGTCGACGTCGGACTGGTGAAACAGCTCGCCGAACTGCTCGATGACACGCATCTGACCGAAATCGAGGTTTCGGACGGCGATCGCCGGATCCGCGTCGCGCGCAAGGCGGCGGCGGTGTCCGGCCCCGTCACCTATGCCGCTCCGGCGCCGGCTGGGGCCTCGGCCACGCCCGCGCCCGCCCCGGCTGCTCCGGCCGCCGCGCCACTGGCCGACCCCGCCGATCATCCCGGCGTCGTGAAATCGCCGATGGTGGGCACCGCCTATATGGCCGCCGAACCCGGTGCCAAGCCGTTCGCCACCGTGGGCCAGACGGTCGCCGCCGGCGATACGCTGCTGATCGTGGAGGCAATGAAGGTCATGAACCCGATCGTCGCCCCACGCGCCGGCACCGTCCGCCAGCTGTTCGTCGACAACGGCCAGCCGGTCGAGTTCGACCAGCCGCTCGCGATCGTCGAATAAGCATGGCGATCACCAAGGTCCTGATCGCCAACCGCGGCGAAATCGCGCTCCGCATCCACCGTGCCTGCCACGAAATGGGCATTCGCACGGTCGCGGTCCATTCCACCGCCGATGCCGATGCCATGCACGTCCGGTTGGCGGACGAAGCGGTGTGCATCGGCCCGCCCGCCGCCACCGACAGCTATCTCAACATCCCCAACATCATCTCGGCCGCGGAAATCACGCATGCCGACGCGATCCATCCCGGCTACGGCTTCCTGTCCGAAAATGCCCGGTTCGCGGAGATCGTCGAGAGCCACGGTCTGCTCTGGATCGGGCCGAAGCCCGAACATATCCGCACGATGGGCGACAAGATCGAGGCGAAGCGCACCGCCGCCGCGCTCGGGCTGCCGCTGGTGCCGGGGTCCGATGGCCCGATCGCCGATCTGGATGAAGCCAAGGCGATCGCCGCGACCGCCGGTTATCCCGTCATCATCAAGGCGGCCTCCGGCGGCGGCGGCCGCGGCATGAAGGTCTGCACCGACGAATCGCAGCTGGAAACGCTGATGATGCAGGCGGGGCGCGAGGCGAAGGCGGCATTCGGCGACGCCACCGTCTATCTGGAAAAATATCTGGGCGATCCGCGCCATATCGAGTTCCAGGTGTTCGGCGACGGCCGCGGCAACGCCATCCATCTCGGCGAACGCGACTGCTCGCTCCAGCGCCGCCACCAGAAGGTGCTGGAAGAAGCGCCGTCGCCCGTCATCTCCGCGGAACAGCGCCATGAAATGGGCGGCATCGTCGCGCGCGCCATGGCCGACATGGGCTATCGCGGCGCCGGCACGATCGAGTTCCTCTACGAAAACGGGCAATTCTATTTCATCGAGATGAACACCCGGCTCCAGGTCGAACATCCGGTGACGGAGGCGATCACCGGCCTCGATCTTGTCCGCGAACAGATCCGCATCGCCGATGGCAAGGATCTGACGCTGCGGCAGGAGGATGTGGTATTTCGCGGACATGCGATCGAATGCCGCATCAACGCCGAGGATCCGCGCAGCTTCGTCCCCTCGCCGGGTCTGGTGAAGAACTATCATGCGCCCGGCGGCATGAACGTCCGCGTCGATAGCGGCCTCTACGCGGGATATCGCATTCCGCCCTATTATGACTCGATGATCGCGAAGCTGATCGTCTACGGCACCACCCGCGACGGTGCGCTCCGCCGCCTGCGCCGCGCGCTGGAGGAATTCGTCATCGAAGGCGTGAAGACGACGATCCCGCTGCACCAGGCGCTGCTCGACGATCCCGAGTTCCAGCGCGGCGACTATACGATCAAGTGGCTGGAGGAATGGCTGTCGCGCCAGGACGCCTGATCGGCGGAACCCGCCCTCCCCGTTCAAGGGAGGGCGGCGGGATCGCGTCGACCCGGAGCTTGACACCATCCCCAACCCAAAACACACCCGCAGCATGGCGACGATCGCGATCTACAGCCTCAAGGGCGGCGTCGGAAAGACCTCGCTCGCGGTCAACCTGGCGCATGCGGCGGCGCGGTGCCGGCGCCGCACATTGCTCTGGGATCTCGATCCGCAGGCTGCGTCCAGCTGGTTGCTGAGCGGCGATGCGCCGGCCGCCGAACCGGCCGAGGCGGTGTTCGCACGCGATATCGCCCCCGACCGCCTGATCCGGACCACGGCCATTTCCGGTCTTGATCTGCTCCCGGCCGATGCCTCGCTGCGCGGGCTGGACGGTTTCTTCAGCGCGCTGGGCAAGCGCAAGCGGCTGCTCCGCCTGCTCGAACGGCTGACCGGCGACTATGATCGCATCATCCTCGATTGCCCGCCCGGCCTGACCGAGACCAGCGAACAGGTCGCGCGCGCTGCGACGCTGATCGTCGCACCCGTCATCCCGTCGCCGCTTGCCCGGCGCGCGTTCGACGATGTCGTCCGCCATTTCGCCGGCGCACCCGGTCGCCATGCGCCGATCCTGCCGGTATTCTCGATGGTCGATCGCCGCCGCGCGCTGCATCTGTCCACCATCGCCGCGGAACCCGACTGGCCGATCATCCCCATGGCCAGCGCAGTCGAACAGATGGCGGCCCGGCATCTGCCGGTCGCGGCCTTTGCTCCGGCATCTCCCGCCGCACACGCCTTCGCCGCCATCTGGACCGGGATCGAACGGCGGCTGGCGGACGCGCCCTGACCATGAACCGCGGCTGAGAACGCCGAGAATCGCGCAAGTAAGTCCCTGAAAACGCACGATCAACGCAAAAACCCGTTTCGGGTACGGCTCCGAATCCGCTTTCGGGTGTTATGATCTTCCTGAAGACGATTTCGACCGTTATTCATAGGAGAAAGCGCATGAAGCCATTTCTGATCGCCGCCGTGATGATGCTGGGCACGTCCGCCTTCGCGCAGGACATGACGCAGCCGCCGGCACCACCCGCCGCCGATCCGGCCGCGCCCGCCAGCCCCGATGCGATGGCACCGGCCGATCCGGCCGCACCCGCGCCGCCCGCTGACCCCGCCATGGCGGCTCCTGCCGACCCGGCGGCCGCGGCGCCGGCTGATCCCGCCGCCGCGGCAGCAGCCCCCGCTCCCGCCGCAGACCCGGCGATGTCCGCGCCGCCGGCCACCGAGGCGATGACGCCGCAGCCGTCGACCAAGGATTATCCGACCTGCTCGCGCACGGTGACGGACAACTGCAAGAATCGTCGCGGTCGCTAAGACCCGACAACCACCGAAACGAGGATGGCGGCTCCGCAAGGGGCCGCCATTGTCATGTCCGGTCGCGGCCGAGCCACGCCATGCCGCCGCCGATGATCAGCATCGCAGCGCCCAACCCGGCGCGCTTCTGCCGCCGCAGCAGGCTGAGCCCCCCTGCGACGAGCAGCGACGGCACCATACCCTGCCGTCGTCCTCCGGCCAGCCGCGCCGCCCGCCCGCCCGCGCCCGACAGGATCAGCGCCGTTCCCGATCCGCCACCGCGCGACGCCCGCGCCGGCGGCTTTGCCGCTGCCCTTGCCCTTGCCGCGTCGGCCTGCTGCGTGGGCGATTCCGCGACCGTATCCGCCACCGCGGCGCCGCGCGTGCCCAGCGGGGTTTCCGGCCCGCGCGTCGTATCCCGCGCCGTCTGATGTTCCAGTTCGGAATTGAGTTCCGCGCCCAGCAACAGCACATAGGCCGACAGCCAGATCCAGGTCAGCAACACCACCACGGCACCCAGCGACCCGTAAGTGGCGTCGTAATTGCCGAAATTGGCGACATAG
>NZ_DASVTO010000092.1:0-5501 GCF_036387535.1 Sphingomonas sp. | reverse complement strand
ATCGGTCGCCCGGGGGATTTTTTCTACACGGCGGAAGACCAGGCGGCCGGCGTGTTCGCGTCCGAAGTGGCGCGTGCCCGCCGGGAAGGCCGCGCGGTCAACGAACGCTGGCACCTTCGGCGGGACGGCACCCGCTTCTGGGGGTCGGGATTGCTGATGCCGCTGGCCATGGACGATGGCGGTTTCGTGAAGATCTTTCGCGATCGCACGGTGGAACATGAGGCGGAGGCGGCCCTTCGGGACAGCGAGGATCGTCTGCGCTTCATCGGCATGCTGGAGGACCGCCTGTTCAGCTCGGCCGATGCCTCCGCGGCAATGCAGGCCGCGACCGAGATGTTGGGGCGCAGGCTCCAGGCATCGCGCTGCGCCTACGCCGATGTCGACCGCGACGGCGATCGCTTCTGGATCCGCAGCGACTATACCGCGCCGGGGCTGGAGAGTTCCGCCGGTGCCTACAGCCTTGACCTGTTCGGGCCGCGCGCGGCATCCGACATGCACGCCGGCCGACCGCTGGTCGTGCGCGACGTCGCGGCCGAGCTTGCGCCCGGCGAGGGGCGGGAGATGTTCCAGGCGATTGGGATCGACGCGATCATCTGCTGTCCCCTGGTCAAGGATGGGCGGCTGACCGCGATGATGGCCATCCATCAGCACGTGGCGCGCGACTGGACCGCCGCGGAAATCCTGCTGGTGAAGGATGTTGTGGAACGCTGCTGGGCGCATGTCGAGCGCGTGGGCGCGGAGGCACGGCTGCGGGAGAGCGAGGAACGGCTGCGGCTCGCGGTCGACAATGCCGATGTCGGGTTCTGGGATGTCGACTTGGTTCGGGATGCGCTGATCTGGCCACCGCGGACGAAGGCGATGTTCGGTATCGCGGCCGACGTGCCGGTGACGATGCAGGATTTCTACCGGGGTCTGCATCCGTCCGAACGCGACACGACCAGCGCGGCGTTCGCGGCGGCGGCCGACCCCGAACGCCGCGCGCTGTACGATGTCGAATATCGCACGATCGGCAAGGACGACGGGGTCGTCCGGTGGGTGGCGGCAAAGGGGCGCGGCGTGTTCGACGCGTCCGGGCGGTGCCTGCGCGTGGCGGGAACCGCGGTCGAGATCACCGCCCGCAAGGAGGCGGAAGAAGCACTGCGCGAGTTGAATGCCACGCTGGAAGCGCGGATCGCCACCGCGATCGCGGACCGGGAACAGGCGCAGGAGGCGCTTCGCCACAGCCAGAAGATGGAGGCGATGGGACAGTTGACCGGTGGTGTCGCGCATGATTTCAACAATCTGCTGACCCCGATCGTCGGCGGGCTCGATCTTCTCCAGCGAAAGGGGCTCGGGGGCGAACGCGAGCAACGCCTGATCGCCGGCGCGGCGCAGTCGGCGGATCGCGCCAAGACGCTGGTGCAACGGCTGCTGGCATTCGCACGGCGGCAGCCGCTCCAGGCGGTACCCGTCGACGTGGCGAAGCTTGTCACCGGCATGGGCGATCTCGTGTCCAGCACGACGGGGCCGCAGATCCGGGTGACGGTGGACGCGCCGGATGGCCTGCCAGCCGCCAAGGCCGATCCGAACCAACTCGAAATGGCGATCCTCAATCTGGCGGTCAACGCCCGCGACGCCATGCCGGACGGTGGCACGCTGCGCATCTCGGCGGCGCGGGAATCGGTCCGGCCGGGACACCACACCGGGCTTCGCACGGGGCACTATATCTGCCTGTCGGTCGCCGACACGGGGGAGGGCATGGACGAGGCCACGCTTGCGCGCGCCATCGAACCCTTCTTTTCCACGAAGGGCATCGGCAAGGGTACCGGCCTCGGCCTGTCGATGGTCCATGGACTTGCCTCGCAGCTTGGCGGCGCGCTTGCGATCACCAGCCGGCCGGGCGCCGGAACCACGATCATGCTGTGGCTGCCGCAAAGCACGCTGCGGCCCGAGCGACCCGAGGTCGAACATGCACCCGCGGCCCGGCCGGACGCCGACGGGGTGGCGTTGCTGGTCGATGATGAGGAGCTTGTTCGGATGAGCACCGCCGACATGCTGAACGACCTAGGCTACCAGGTGGTCGAGGCGGCGTCCGGTGAGGAGGCGATGCGGCTGGTCGAACAGGGCGGATCGTTCGACCTGCTCGTCACCGATCACCTCATGCCGGGCATGACCGGTACCGACCTGGCGCGGGCGATCCGCAGCCTCAAGCCCGACCTGCCCGTGCTGCTCGTGTCCGGTTATGCCGAAAATGAAGGCATTGACCCCACCCTGCCCCGCCTGACCAAACCGTTCCGCAAGGACGATCTGGCCACCAGCCTCCTGCAGATGTCCGCCTGATCCCGGCATTACCGAAGCCGCACGAGCCGGCTGCCGCCGAGATCACGCGTCGCCGCGCGCAAAGGCCCCTATGAAAAGCGCGATGCCATACACCACGCGATCGGCAATCGTTGGCCGGCGCGGCGCTGGCGGCGCCGGGATCGACGCCCAGGGACGGGTGGACGTCGCTGCTCCCTTACACCGACCGAACAGCGCCTCTGCCGCCCGAACCGGATCCAGGATCGCGGCCAGGTTCGCGATCGTTTGCGCAGGACCCGCTGCACAGAACGTCTGCGCCGATACCGGGTGTTGTCGCCGTTCACCTGCCAGGACGTTGCCGAAGTCGATCGCGACACCCGTCGCCAGAAACGTCAGGATCCCGATCCCGAACGACCGCGGCTTGCTCTCCAGATCATCATCATCGTTGCCCGGAGCCGGAACCTGGGCTGCTTCGATCGCGTCCGTCTCGCGCAGGACCCTCGCTGCGAACAGGACGTGCCTGGCCGTGCGGTCATCGTCGTCCTTTCCGGCGGGCGACTTGACCACCGCCGCTGCCATGACCAACACCATAGGGACCGTACACGAACCCCATGATGCAGGATCGCCGATGTGACGCAGCGAACCACCTCTGCCGCACGGGCGCGGTATGGATTTGACGCTCCAGGCATCATGCTTGGTCTGCTGTTCGGGGGCGCTACCATGGTCCTGCTGGGCTGGGCCGTCGTCGCGCTCACCGCGGGCGCGGCGCGCTACCTCGGCATGATCCTCATGGCACTCGGGGCGATTCCGCTGTTCTTCGGGCTGCTCATGGTCCTCTACGCCTTTGCCGGAAAGGCTCGCACCCGCGACCACATCCTCCATCTGGCGGACCTTCGGGATGGCGACACCGTTCTGGACGTCGGAACCGGCGCAGGCCTGCTGCTGGTCGCCGCGGCGAAGCGGAACCCGCGCGGCACAGCCATCGGCATCGACCTGTGGTCCGCCAAGGACCTGTCCAACAACGCTGCCGCGACCACCCTGCGCAACATCGCTGTCGAAGGTGTCGACGATCGCGCCGCGGTCCGCACCGCGGATGCCCGCGCCTTGCCGTTCCCGGACGCGGGGTTTGACCGGGTCCTGTCGCTGCTTTGCCTGCACAATATCGAGGACGAAACCGATCAGCGGCGCGCCTGCCACGAAATTGCGCGAGTCCTGAAACCGGGCGGGCGGATCGTGATCGGCGATTATGTACCGACACACCGTTATGCCGCCGCATTCGCGGACGCCGGACTGCACATCGTTCGGTCCAGACCGGCGTTCGGCATCGCCTTGTCGCTGATGTGGATCGTCGTTGCGGAAAGGCCCGCCGATACACGCATCTGATCCGACGCCGGCGGCGGACACGCCTGATGCCCGCCTGTCGTTTCTTGACGCACACCCGCTCGGATGAAGTCGGTTGTCATTCAGCGGAGTGTCGGCGGGGGATCGGGCGTCCGCATCCGCCGCCCGTGCTATTGGCCCTGCTGATCCATATGGGCCATCCGGCCGAGCGCCCGTTCGACGAGCGACCGGAGATCGCCATCATGCGCGAATCCGGCCCGCTCCGCAGCGGGTGTGGCCAGCGCAGGATGACGGCCGAACGCGGCTTCCAACGCGTCGTCCGGGCGATATTCGACCAGCTCAGGGGACGCGCCCGTCTGGCTCGCAATTTCCGCAACAAGGTCCGCCATCCGCATGGCGAGGGCAGGAAGCGTCACGACCCGCGTCCGCGGCATGGTTGCGCTGTCCAGCGTCAGGCCGTGGATGAGGTTGTCGGCACATCGGGTGACGGATTGCACCCAGATTGTTGCGCCGGCCGACACCGGGCACTGAAATGATCGACCGCCCCGCAAGGCGTGGAACAGGTCACTCATGAAGGCGGACTTCATGCCCGATGGACCCTGCGGTCGTGCGACAACGCCCGGCAGCCGGACGGTGACACCGTCAATCTCGCTGCGTGCACTCATCATCGCGAGCGCGATTTCCATCATCGCCTTGTGACCGCCATAGACCAGTTTCGGCGCGATAACCGTGGCATCGTCGACCCCGTTGGACGGCAGCGGATCACCAAAGACCGCGATCGAACTGGCATAGACCACCCGCGGCCGATGGCTGATCGCCCTGACGTCCTCCAGCAGGTCGTACATCGCATCGACATTCACGCGCCGCGACGCCGCGGGATCGGCTTCCGCGGCCCCGCCGGGCACCGTCGCGAGGTGGATCAGCGCATCACACCCATCGGCCAGCGCCGCCCGGCGTGCGGCGGGATCGGCCAGGTCGCCGACCACCGCCCGAAATGCGGGGGCCGCGATCATGCCTTCCGCGCGGGTATCGAATCCGACGACCGATCGTCCCTGCGCCAGCAGGCGCTCGACGACCGCCTGACCAACGAACCCGCCGGCCCCGGTGACAACAATCATGATGATCTGACCCTTCTCTCTATCGCGCGCCACGTTACGCTGTCGGCTCTGGACGCGTAGGAGGTTTTGGACCCGATGATCACCGAAATCGCGCATCTCACCATCGATCCCGCGCAGGCCGACGCGTTCGAAGCCGCCGTCGCCGCCGTTTCGTGCGTCTTCCGGGATGCACCGGGCTGCCGCGGCATGGCATTGGAGCGGGAAATCGAGGATCCCGCCTGCTACCGCCTGCGGGTTGCTTGGATCAGCGTGGACGCGCACATGGTCGACTTCCGCAATTCCGAAGGGTTCCAGCGATGCCGCGCGGCAGTCGGACAAGTTCTTCGCGGCTAGACCGACGGTGGTCCACACCCGTGAGGTCGCCCGCCATGTCTGACCGCTGATCGTGTGGATGGAAAAGCAGCACGTCTCCGTCCCCGAAGGAACTGAAAAGACCCTATGGCCGCCGACTGCCCTAACCGCCAGATTGCGTGGCTCACCCGCATGATGATGGATGGCATTCCGGACGATACCGGATGATGCCCTATCGGCGGCGGCGGCGGCGGCTGGATTGCGGAAATCGCGAGGTATGCGGAGGTGACGCCACCATGACGGCGCTGATGCGCCTGCCGGTACCAGATCGAGGACGGACCGAGGGGGTAGAATTGGCCGGAGGTGAGCGCGCCCGGCACGGGATGACGTACCCGGCGTCGGCAATTCTCGACGCCCGCGGCGCCGACTGCCATTGCAGATTGGGGTCTCGGCAATGCGGCGCCAGCGCACGAG
>NZ_DASVTO010000091.1:0-3195 GCF_036387535.1 Sphingomonas sp. | reverse complement strand
AGCATGGATCCTTCGTGATTGCCCCAGGCGCCGGCGAACTTATAGATCCACGGCTTCGTCGACGCGCTGTTCTCGACCACCAGCTCGACCGACATGTCGCTGGCCAGGAACACCGCGATCAGCAGCGCCATCGCCGCGGCGGCCATGATCCCCTGCACCACCGCGACCGGGCGGATCGCCCCGGTCAGCTCCGCCGAACGCTGACGCAGCGCAAGCGTGCCCAGCGCCACCTGCAAGGCAGCGAGCGCAGCAGCGAACCACAAAGCGGCGAGACCAGCTTCGGCGGTCATTGCGCCAGCGTCTTCGTCGCGTGCATCTTGCCCGCCAATTGCGGCGGCATGTATTTCTCGTCGTGCTTCGCCAGCAGATTGTCGGCGACGAACGTGCCGTCGCGGCGAAACGCCCCTTCCGCGACCACGCCGGAGCGTTCCCGGAACAGGTCCGGCACAATCCCGGCGAAGACGACCGGCGTCGTCGCGCGCCCGTCCGTCACCGTGAACCGCACCGTCACGCCGTCGGACGCGTGCGACACCGATCCGGCCGCGACCATCCCGCCCAGCCGCACCGCGCGGCCAACCGGCACGCCATCGCGGCGGACGTCGGACGGCGCGTAGAAGAACGACGCCTGCTCGCCGAGCGCGGACAAGGCCAGCACGGCCGCACCGACGACGGCCGCGACGCCCAGCAGCGCCAGCGTCAGGCGTTGATGCTTCGCCTTCACGGACGCTCCGCCCGGCGCATCGCCAGCCAGCTGACCAGCGTCAGCACGGCTGTGCCGGCCAGCGTCGTCGCATAGGCCGCGATCACGAAAGGCCACGGGTTCATGCGCGCGCCATCCGCCGCATCCGGGCGTCCGCCTTCGCAATGGCCAGCGCGGTGCGCATGCGCATCAGCACGATACCGGCGAACAAGGCGGTGAAGCCCAGCAGCATGATCGGCAGCGGCCACAGGATCGACCCGTCGATCGTCGATTTGGTGAGCCCGATGCTCGGCCCCTGATGCAACGTATTCCACCACACGACGCTGTAGCGGATGATCGGCAGCAGCACCGAACCGGCGATCCCGAACAACGCCGGCACGCGCCCGTCGCCGCCGCGCTCCGCATCGGCACGCGCCAGCGCGATGTACGCGCAATAAACGAAGAACAGCAGCAGCATCGACGTCAGCCGCCCGTCCCATTGCCACCATGTTCCCCAGGTCGGCCGCCCCCAGATCGATCCGCTGACCAGGCAAATGGCCGCGAACGTCGCGCCGGGTAGCGCAATCGCCTGCGCCGCGATGCTGGCAAGGGGGTGGCGCCAGACGAGATAGGCGATGCTGGACAATGCGATGCCACCCCACCCGCCCATGCCCAGCCATGCGGCGGGGACGTGGATGTACAGGATGCGCACCGTCTCCCCCTGCAGATAATCGGGCGGTGTCTGCGTCAACCCGGCCCAGCAGCCGACGGCGATAAGACCTACACCGATCCCCAGCAGGATCGGCGTCAACGGCCGCGCGATCGACAGGAAGCGCGCAGGATTTGCAAGGGCATGAAGGGCAGGCACTATCATCGCGCAATATGGCACGCAGGCCATGTTGTCACGGGCCAGTTGCTCGACGTGGCGGCCGAACATCAACGCCCGATATTCAACGGCCTATCAGACGCCGGGCGATGCGATCGGCGACGGCCGATGCCGGATCGCCGGTCCGGTCGCTTTCGTCCCACACCTGGATCAGCCGATCGGGGATGCGGGCGATGCGCGCGTTGACTTCGGCTTCGTCGCCCTGGCCCAGATATTCCAGGCCGACGTTGATGATGCCGCCGGCGTTGATGACGTAATCGGGGGCGTAGACGATGCCGCGATCGTGCAGGAGGTGGCCGTCTTCACGCGTCGCCAGCTGATTGTTGGCGCCGCCGGCGACGACCTTTGCTTTGAGGGCCGGAATCGATTGCGCGGTCAGGATGGCACCCAGGGCGTTCGGGCTGACGATGTCGGCTTCGCTGGTCAGGATCGCGTCCGCAGCAACCGCCGTCGCGCCTAGTTCCGCGGCCAGGGCCTCCGCCCGCCGCGCATCGACGTCGGCCAGCGTCAGCACCGCGCCGTCCGCCGCCAGCAAGCGCGCAAGCCCGCCACCGACAGAGCCGACGCCCTGAATCGCCACCCGCACGCCGCGCATGTCGTCGGCACGCAGCCCGCGCTTCGCGGCAGCCTTCACGCCCAGATAGACGCCGTGCGCGGTATACGGCCCCGGATCGCCGCCCGCGCTGCCCGCCGCAACGGGCAGGCCGGAGACGTGGCGCGTCTGGCCGGCGATCACTTTCATGCTCGCTTCGGACATGCCGACATCCTCGGCGGTCACATAGCGGCCGTTGAGAGATTCGACCGCTCGGCCGAACGCTTCGAGCTGGAGCGGGGTGATCGTGTCGCCCGGCCGCGCCGCCAGCACCACGCCCTTGCCACCGCCCATCGGCAGATCGGCCATCGCGTTCTTGAAGCTCATGCCGCGCGACAGGCGCAGCGCATCGGTGATCGCGCCGCCGCTGGTCGGGTAATGCCAGAAGCGCACGCCCCCTGCGGCCGGCCCGAGATGCGTCGAATGGACCGCGATCACGGCATGCAACCCCGATGTCGGATCGGTGAAGAGGTGGACCCCCTCATGGTCGTCGAAATCGGGAAAGCCCCAGGTGCTCATGGATCGCGAAACTCAGGGGAGGACGGAGAAAATGGGGCGACCGACGGGACTTGAACCCGCAACTTCCGGCATCACAAGCCGACGCTCTAACCAATTGAACTACGGTCGCCGCGAAGCCCGCGCCCCTAGCGGTCGGGGCGGCCCTGCGTCAAGGCCGTCAGAACGAACCCTGGATGGAAAGGGCGTAGCCGCCCGGCCCCTGCACGAAGCCCAGCGACGTAAGCCGCTGCACCGCCGCCGGATCGGTGGGTTGCAGGGACAGGGTGGCGCGGTAACGCCCATCGCCGGCCACGCGCAGATCGACCCGCTCCGCGCCCGCCTGACCGGTCAGTGGGACAAGCAGATCGGTGCCGTCGCAGCGGATCGAGCCGCCGAGCGTCGGTGGCAGCGCAATCCCCTCCAGGTCACCCGCCAGCGTGGCCAGCACCCGCCCTTCCGCCGCGACGCAGGCACCGTTCTCGAACCGGACGCTCAGTCCCTCCAGCGTCAATCGCGTGACCGGCATCGGAGCGAACGCAC
>NZ_DASVTO010000090.1:0-51368 GCF_036387535.1 Sphingomonas sp. | reverse complement strand
CGCGATGTCGATGATCCCGACCACCACCGGCGCCGCGCGCGCGGTGGGCGAGGTTCTGCCCGAGTTGAAGGGCAAGCTGGACGGATCCGCGGTGCGGGTGCCGACCCCGAACGTCTCGCTGGTCGACCTGACCTTCACGCCCAAGCGCGATACCACGCTGGACGAGGTCAACGGCGCGCTGAAGGCGGCATCGGAGAGTGGGCCGCTGAAGGGCATTCTGCAGTTCGTCACCGATCCGCTGGTGTCGATCGACTTCAACGGCGATCCGCACAGCTCGTCGGTCGACAGCCTGGAAACCGCGGTGCTGGAAGGCAAATTGGTGCGCGTGGTCAGCTGGTACGACAATGAATGGGGATTCTCGAACCGCATGGTCGATACGGCCGGTGCCATCGCCAAGCTGCTCTGAGGCCCGATTGGATCCCGCACCTCTGGACCGAGCGGCGGCGGGGTGCGGGACGCTGACCGGAATCGCGCGCCGGCTGGTATCGCGGGCGCCGATGGAGGTGCTGTCGGAAAGCGGCATCTCCCCCGAACAGGGCGTGTTCGGCGATTATCGCGGCCGCGCCAAGCCGAACGGCCGTGTGGCCAGGCGGCAGGTGAGCATATTGCGGCAGGAAGACTGGGCAGCGGCGGAGGCGGAACTCGGCATTACGCTGCCCTGGACGATGCGGCGCGCGAACCTTCTGATTGCGGGGCTGGACCTGCCGCGGGCGGCGGGGACGATCATCGCGATCGGTGACGTCCGGCTGCGCGTGACCGTGGAATGCGATCCGTGCCGCCGGATGGACGAGCAGCATGCGGGATTGTGGCCGGCGCTGGTGCCCGACTGGCGCGGCGGATATCTGACGACGGTCATCGCCGGCGGCCATGCGCGGCTGGGCGATCAAGTGAGGATCGAGACATGACGGCTTTCAAGACCCTGGATGATATCGGCGATGTGGCGGGCAAGCGGGTGCTGGTGCGCGAAGACCTGAACGTGCCGATGAACGGCGCGACCGTGACCGACGATACCCGGTTGCGCGCCGCCGCGCCGACCATCGCCGAGTTGGCCGACAAGGGCGCGATCGTGCTGGTGCTGGCGCATTTCGGCCGGCCGAAGGGCGCGCGCAACCCCGACATGTCGCTGGCGCTGGTGGTGAAGCCGTTGTCCGACGTGCTGGGACGCGAGGTGCGCTTCATCGATGATTGCCAGGGCACCGATGCCGACAAGGCGATCGCGCAGATGCAGCCGGGCGATATCGCCGTGCTGGAAAATACGCGCTTTCACGGTGGCGAGGAGAAGAATGATCCGGGGTTGGCCGCCGAGATGGCGAAGCTGGGCGACCTGTATGTCAACGATGCCTTTTCAGCGGCGCACCGCGCGCATGCGTCGACCGCGGGGCTGGCGCATCTGCTGCCGGCTTTTGCCGGGCGTTCGATGGAGGCCGAGTTGAAGGCGCTGGAAAAGGCGCTGGGCAACCCCGAGCATCCAGTGGCGGCGGTCGTGGGCGGGGCGAAGGTTTCGACCAAGCTCGACGTGCTGAAGCAGATGGTGGCCAAGGTCGATCATCTGATCATCGGCGGCGGCATGGCCAACACGTTTCTGGCGGCGCGCGGCGTGGATGTGGGCAAGTCGCTGTGCGAGCATGACCTGACCGACACCGCCAACGCCATCCTGGATGCGGCGGAGGCGGCAGATTGCACCGTCCACCTGCCCTATGACGTGGTGGTGGCCAGGGAGTTTCGCGCGAATCCGCCGACACGGACGGTGAACGTGCATGAGGTTGCAGCGGACGAGATGATCCTGGATGTCGGCCCGGCGGCGACCGAATCGCTGGGTGATGTCCTGAAGAACTGCCGGACACTGGTGTGGAACGGGCCGATGGGCGCGTTCGAGACCGCGCCGTTCGACGCGGCGACCGTGGCGCTGGCGAAGACGGCGGCGGCATTGACCGAAAGCGGATCGCTGGTGTCGGTAGCCGGCGGTGGCGATACCGTCGCGGCGCTGAACCAGGCGGGCGTGGCGGACAAGTTCAGTTTTGTATCGACCGCGGGTGGCGCATTTCTGGAATGGATGGAGGGTAAGGACCTGCCCGGCGTGAAGGCGCTGATGGCTTGACCCCGCCGGCATCGCTACCGATGTTCAATAGGTTGAACGGAGGCGGCGATGCTGGGGATATGATTGGACGCTTATACCGAGGCGGGACTAGAGGCGCTGGCGAAGCGCACCCGGCGAAGTAAGAGCGAGATTGCACGGGATGCGATCCGCAGACATGTCGAGTCGCACGATCATGCCTTGAAGGCGGAAGCGCGGCGGCAATCTTTGAACGCGGCGCAGCGTGCCGACAAATCCGATTTTGCCTTTTGGGAGGCGATCGAGGCTACGGACGAACCGTGGAATTGATCCGCGGTGCCATCGTGATTGCGGGTGGCCCTGGGAACTATGCCCGAAAGCCTCGGCCGTTCCTGATCGTCTAATCAGACCTGTTCAACGAACATCATCATTCGATCGGCCTTTGTCCGCTGACCCGTACCATAACCGGCAACGATCTTTTCCGTGTTCCGCTTGCGGTGTCCGACGCTAACGGACTGAAGGAACCGAGTGAGGTGCAGGTCGACAAGGTTCAGTCGCTGCGCCGCGACCGGATCGAGCGGGTTGTTGGGTATGTGCCCCCCAGCATTATGCTTGCAGTCGATGTCGCCCTGCGACGCTGGTTCGATCTGAGCTGACGCATACCCCGGACACCGTTGTCACCCTTGCACGCGCGGTGGATGCCCGTAACGCACGGCACATATTCCTGGGAGAACCGGCATGAGCTTTACTCCGATCGTCAAGACGATCCTCGATCAATACGAATCCGATAATCCCGGTACGAAGGCGAACCTTGCGCGCATCCTGACCCAGGGGCAGTTGGGCGGGACCGGCAAGCTGGTGATCCTGCCGGTCGACCAGGGGTTCGAACATGGCCCGGCGCGCAGCTTCGCGATCAATCCGGCGGCCTATGACCCGCATTATCATTACCAGCTGGCGATCGACGCCGGGTTGTCGGCCTATGCCGCGCCGCTCGGGCCGCTGGAGGCCGGGGCGGACACGTTTGCGGGGCAGATCCCGACGATCCTGAAGGTCAATTCGTCCAACAGCTGGGCGACGACGATCGACCAGGCGGTGACGGGGACCGTCGACGACGCGCTGCGGCTGGGTTGCGCGGCGATCGGGTTCACCATCTATCCGGGGTCCGACGGGATCTTCGAACAGATGGAGGAGATCCGCGAGATGTCGGCGGAGGCCAAGGCGGTCGGGATCGCGACGGTGATCTGGTCCTATCCCCGCGGTGGCGACATTTCCAAGGCCGGGGAACTGGCGCTGGATGTCGGCGCCTATGCCGCGCACATGGCCGCGTTGCTGGGTGCGCACATCATCAAGGTGAAGCTGCCGACCGACCATATCGAACAGAAAGAGGCCGCGGCGGTCTACAAGGACGGCGACTGGTCGACGCAGGCCAAGCGCGTGGCGCATGTCCGCCAGGCCTGCTTCGCCGGGCGCCGGATCGTGGTGTTTTCGGGCGGCGCGACCAAGGGCACCGATGCGGTGTACCAGGACGCCCGCGACATTCGCGATGGCGGCGGCAACGGATCGATCATCGGTCGCAACACCTTCCAGCGGCCGCGCGACGAGGCACTGGCGATGCTGGCCAAGATCGTCCGCATCTACAAGGGCGAGGAATAGGATCCGGTGGGGGAGGCGGAGGCCGGCTTCGCTTTCCCCTATCATCGCGGTCTGGCGCCGCCGATGTGGGCGCTGTTCGGGCTGGGCATGGTCGAAATGCTGGTCGTCCATGGGCTGGTGGCGCTCTGGTGGCCGCGGGTGGCGATGCTGCTGTCGGTGGTCAGCATCGGTGGCCTGGTCTGGGTCGGCCGGCTGATCCGGTCGTTCCGACGCATGCCGGTGACCGTGTCGGGCGACGTGCTGACGATGCGAGTGGGGCGGTTGCGGACCGTGGCCGTGCCGGTATCGGCGATCAGCGGCCTGCGGGATGCGTGGAGCGCGACGGACCTGAAGCAGCAAGGCGTCGTCAATCTCGGCCTGCTGGCCTATCCCAATATCGTGATCGACCTTGATCCACCGGTAGCCGGGCGGCGGGCTTGGCCCATTCGGGCGATCGCGCACCGGCTTGACGATCCGGCGGCGTTTCGCGGATGGGTCGCCACGCTTCCGCCGCGCGGCGGCTTGCGCTAAGGCGCGGCCATGAACCCGCTTCCCGACGATGACGATGACGATGACGCTCTGGCGCTGGACCCGGCCTTTGCCGATCGGTTCGAGCCGCAATTCCGGCCACCCTGCCAGCTGTATCTGATCTCCCCGCCTGTGATCGACGATGGGTTCGGCGCGAAGTTGATCGCGGCGCTGGACGCGGGGCCCGTGGCGGCGTTCCAGCTGCGCCTGAAGGGCATTGACGAACACCGGATCGCGGCCCTGGCCGCGCCGTTGGTCGACATCTGTCGCGCGCGCGAGGTCGCGTTCATCATGAACGACAGCATCGGGCTGGCCAAGCGGGTCGGCGCGGACGGGGTGCATCTGGGCCAGGAGGATGGCGACCCGCGCGACGCGCGTGCGCAGTTGGGCCGGACCGCGCAGATCGGCGTGACCTGTCACGACAGCCGGCATCTGGCAATGGAAGCCGGGGAGCGCGGCGCGGATTATGTCGCGTTCGGCGCCTTTTATCCGAGCGGTACCAAGACGGTCGAACATCATGCCGAGCCGGCACTTCTGGGTTGGTGGACGACGGTGTTCGAAACGCCGTGCGTGGCGATCGGCGGGATCACGGCGGACAATGCCGCCCCGCTGGTGGCGGCAGGGGCGGATTTCCTGGCGGTGAGCGGAGCAGTGTGGGGCCATCCGGATGGCCCGGCGGCGGGGGTGCGGGCGTTTGCGGGGGTGCTGGGTGCGGCGTAGGTTTCGAGCGGCATCGGGCTGCCATGCCCTGGCAGTGCACGACCCTCTGATCACCCGTCACCTGACGAGAAGCCGCTGGTCGATGACCAGCGGCTTCCTTTCGCAGCGATGGGCCCGCAGTTACGCCGTGTAGCGGAACCGCGTGGTGACGGCCGGCCGGCGGCGCATCGCAAATCCGACCGCGCCCATGCCCAGGATCATCATGGCCCAGGTTGCGGGTTCCGGGACGGCCGCCGCGGTGATGGTTGCGGAAAAGGTGGCGTCGAATGCGTTGTTTATGGCCGTGTTGAAGACCACGTCGTTCCCGAGGACATTGCCATAGACCAGCGTACCCAGATTCGGGATCGTGTTGGATGAGCATCCACCGAAGGTGAGGCATGTTCCCACCGTGGCCAGCCCGGAGTTGTTGCTGAGCCCATATGTGCCGAGGAAGGCGACATAGGTCTGACCCTGCGTCAGGCCCACGCCGGCGGGCGTGAAGTCCTTGAGCCCGGCTGCGCCCGACGTCACGGAACTGCGCCACAATTCGGTCGTCGGTGCGGTGCCGTCCCAACCGAACACCACGCCATAGAGCGACTGCAGGCTGGACGCGTTCAGGGTGAACTGGAAGTTGATGAGGTTGCCCGTGACCGGGGCGGTGAAGGTTTGCCCGATATATTGCGTCTGGTTGCCACCCGTGAGTTCACCGGAAAGATTGGGGAAGCTATAGCTGTTCGTCGGGTTGCTGATCGTCTCCGCTTTGGCTGACGTGGCGCCGATCGCGGCGCAGCAGGTCAGAGCGATAATCATCGTCTTTTGAACAGGATTCATGATCTACCCCTTATCAGGACGAGGCAAATTGCGAGATGCACATGCCTGCGGGCGGACCATCACCGACCAATGTTACGGCGCATTGACAGCGCTTCGGGTAATGCGGGCATTGTTGCAGGCCGCTGGGTCTTACCCCCGCCGCAGAACGCCAGGCTACCAGGTCCTGAGCGGCCCCGTGTCGACATGGACGAAGCCGTCGCGCGGATAGTAGCCGACGCCGCCGCGGCGCATCGTGTAGGCGGCGGCGCGCAGGGTGGCGAGGGGGACGCCGGGCATCGCGATGTCGGTAGCCTTGCCGAGCATGTGCTGGCTCTTGCCGGCCACGCCGCTGTGCGCGCCGCCCCGTTCCTTGAGCCGGCCATTGGTTTCCGGAGACCGGTAGCCGGAAATGAGATCGAATCCCCGGCGCGGCGCAAGACCAAGCCGGTCGCGTAGATCGCCAAGCAGATCGAGCAGATCCTGATCCATCACATGCGTCTGGCCGGTGCGCCAGTCGCGCAGGCCATGATTGATTTCAGCGATACCCTGATGATCTAGTCCCGAAGGGCCATAATAGCGCGCATCGACGCGCTCATTGGTGTGGACGTTGCGGAACGCGAGCCGGCGTTCCGCCGCACCTGTGGCCGTCATCGTTTCCGCAAAGGCCGGCGTTCCCGCCAGCATGGCGCCGCCAAAAACCATCGCGCCACCCAGCAACCGGCGTCGTCCCAAATCGATCACTGCCATTTTCCCACCCGCATCCGGAAAGATTTGCCGTTCCCCCGCGTTTGATTCGGCTTCCAAGGACCATAAAGGCCTGCACGCATGAAGAAATCGTTGGTTGCCGTGGCCGGGCTTGCCGTTTGCACGGCTGGGCTTGTATCCACATCCGTGTCCGTGCCGGTGCGGTCACAGTCGCCGACGCCACCGCCCGCGCCGATCGACGCCACGGTGCTGCACGTACAGGTGCTGCTGGATCATCTGGGTTTCGGGCCAGGGGTGATTGACGGCAGGGGCGGCATGACGTTGAAGGCAGCGCTGCGCGGGTTCCAGGATGCGCTCGGGCTGACCGTGACGGGCGAGATCGATCAGCCGACGTTGCGTGCGCTGTATCCCTATCGCGCGATCCGCCCGGTGCGCGCGCTGACGGTCAGCGCTGCGGACGCGTCCGGACCCTATCAGGGCCCGCTGCCCAAGGATCCGGCGGCGCAGGCGCAACTGCCGGCGCTGGGCTATGCCGATGCGCTGGAAAAGCTGGCCGAGAAGTTCCACACGACGCCGGCGACGCTGGCGGCGCTCAACCCCGGCGGCAAGATCACGCCGGGCGCACGGTTGCGGTTTCCGAACGTGCTGCCCGCATCGCGGCAATATGATCCCAAACTGAAACCGGAATGGCGGCGGACGCTGTCCGATCTCAACATCAATGCGGAGCAGCCGCAGGCCGAACGGATCCTGGTCGACAAGTCGGAAGGCGTGCTGAAGGTGTACGGCGCCGACGACCGGTTGCTGGCGCAGTTCCCGGCCACGATGGGCAGCGAGCACGACCCGTTGCCGCTGGGGCGATGGAAGATCCAGGGGGCATCCTATAATCCGCCGTTCCACTATAATCCCGACCTGTTCTGGGATGCCAAGGCCAAGGACCGCAAGCAGCTGTTGCCGGCGGGTCCGAACGGGCCGGTGGGCGTGATCTGGCTAGACCTGTCGAAGCCGCACTACGGGATCCACGGCACGCCGAGCCCCGAGACGATCGGGCGGGCCGAAAGCCATGGCTGTATCCGGCTGACCAACTGGGATGCGGCGCGGCTGTCACTGATGGTGAAGCCCGGAACCCCGGCGCTGTTTCAGGCGTGACCGTCCGCACGGTGATGAATGGCGGGCAGCGGTGAACCGGTTCGGCAAGGCGGTCATGGCGGTGCTGATCCTGGTGGTGGTCGGCCTGGTCGCGATGGTGCGGGTCGGGCGGGCAGGGCCGGACCATGTACCACCGGCCCCGCCGCACGCCGACGCGCGGGCGGGGCCGGCGGGCTGGACGGTGCCGGTGGCAGGCGTCGCGCCGGCGACGCTGGCCGATACGTTCGGCGATGCCCGCGCTGGGCATGTCCATGGTGCGATCGACATCCCGGCGGCACGGGGAACGCCGGTCATCGCCGCCGCCGCGGGAACGGTGGAGAAGATCTTCGAAAGCGGCGCGGGCGGACATACGGTGTACGTGCGGTCGCCCGATCAGCGGTGGATCGGTTATTACGCACATCTGGACAGCTATGCGCCGGGCCTGGCGGAGGGGCGGGCGGTGGCGCGCGGTGCGGTGATCGGAACGGTCGGGTTCAGCGGGAATGCCGATCCCGGCGGACCGCATCTGCATTTCGAGGTCAAGGCGATGGCGCCGGACGAGCCCTGGTACCGCGGGCGGGCGGTGAACCCCTATCCCATGCTGACCGGGCGATAACGCACGCGGCTTGAGCGGGAGCGCCGGGCCTGATAGACGCCGCCGCTGCTCTTTCAGACCATCAAAGCGAGGCCCCCGTGAAGATCAGCGGCGTGGACATCCGTCCCGGCAACATCATCGAATATGAAGGCGGGCTGTGGCGCGCGGTCAAGATCCAGCATACCCAGCCGGGCAAGGGCGGGGCCTACATGCAGGTCGAGCTGAAGAACCTGATCGACGGACGCAAGAACAATGTCCGGTTCCGTTCGGCCGAAACCGTGGAGAAGGTGCGGCTGGATACCAAGGATTTCCAGTTCCTGTTCGCGGATGGCGACACGCTGACCTTTATGGACAAGCTGAACTACGACCAGGTCCAGTTGGATCGCGGCATCCTGGGCGACGCCGCGGCGTTCCTGCAGGACGGCATGGATGTCGTGATGGAATTGTATGACGATCGGCCGATCTCCGTGCAATTGCCCGACACGGTCGAAGCGTTGATCGTCGAGGCGGATGCGGTGGTGAAGGGGCAGACGGCGTCGTCCTCCTACAAGCCGGCGGTGCTGGAAAATGGCGTGCGCGTGATGGTGCCGCCGCATATCGGCGCGGGTACACGGATCGTGGTCGATGTGTATGAGCAGACCTATGTGAAGCGCGCGGACTGATGGGGTGATGTGTCTCGCCACGTTCTGGCGAAGCCTGCGCAGCGGGCGGGGCAATGGTTCGGCCTCACCCTCCCACGCGTGAAGACGCGCGGGGCCCTCCCTCTCCCGATGGGAGAGGGTTTCGAAGAAAGAAGACGATCATGGCAGCACAGTCCGGCCTCATCACCGTCATGGAACGCGCGGCGCGCAAGGCAGCACCCCGTTTGCGGCGCGATTTCAACGAGACGCAGGAATTGCAGGTCAGCCGCAAGGGGCCGGCCGATTTCGTGAGCCAGGCCGACCGACAGGCCGAGCAGACCCTGTATGAGGAACTGAAACGCGCCCGCCCCGACTGGGGCTTTCTGGGCGAGGAAGGCGGCATGATCGAGGGGGACCCGACCAAGCCGCGCTGGATCGTCGATCCGCTGGATGGGACCACCAATTTCCTGCATGGCCTGCCGCACTTCGCGATTTCGATCGCGGTGGAAGAGCCGAAGCCCGGTGGCCGCGGGGAGATCACGCAGGGGCTGGTCTATCAGCCGCTGACCGACGAGAGTTTCTGGGCGGAAAAGGGCCGTGGTGCATGGCTGCACGACCGCAGGCTGCGCGTGTCGAGCCGGCGGGACCTGACCGAATCGCTGATCGCCACCGGTATTCCGTTCGCCGGCCATGGCGATTTCCCGGAGTGGCGAAAGATTTTCGACGCGATCGGCCCGGAGGTGGCGGGCATCCGGCGGTTCGGTTCGGCGGCGCTCGATCTTGCCTGGGTCGCGGCCGGGCGGTTCGATGCCTATTGGGAAAGCGGACTGAAGCCATGGGACGTCGCGGCCGGCGTCCTGCTGGTGCGCGAAGCCGGTGGGTTCGTCACCGATTTCCGGGGCGGGGACCGGGCAATGGAGCGCAACGAGTTCCTGGCCGCCAATGACGGGCTGCATTCGCGACTCCACAAGCTGCTCGCGGGTGCGCTACGGACTTGATTTCGCGTCATTCCCTTCCCAGTTGATCAGCGTGGGGCCATGGTCTCGCACGGTGATTGACGGCGATCGTCCGGCCAGGGCTTGCGAGTCATTCTCACTGGGCCGATCCTTGCCTACCGCACCTGCGAAGCCTAATAGCGCCAGTTGAAGATCGTCCCGATCCGGGGGCGAAACCGGAGAAAATGCATGGCGTCCGTCGCCGCCGGCTATCTGCCGATCCTGTTGTTCCTGGGCATCGCGATGCTGTTGTCCACGGCGTTCGTGCTGTTGCCGATGCTGGTGTCCAAGTTCACTGGCGCGTCGAAGCCTTACGCCGACAAGCTTTCCGAATATGAATGCGGCTTTCCCGCGTTCGAGGACAGCCGGTCGCAGTTCGACGTGCGTTTCTACCTCGTCGCGATCCTGTTCATCATCTTCGACCTGGAGGCCGCGTTCCTCTATCCCTGGGCAGTGGCGCTGGGCGGTATCGGCTTTGCCGGCTGGGCGGCGATGATGATCTTCCTGGCGGAATTGGCGCTGGGCTATGCCTATGCGTGGAAGAAGGGAGCATTGGAGTGGGAGTAGAATTGACCCGCACGATCCCGGCGCCGGGAACGGAACCGGACCGTGCCTTCTTCAACGACCTGTCGAACGAAGTGCAGGACAAGGGCTTTCTGGTCACGTCGACCGAGGACCTGTTCACCTGGGCCCGGACCGGGTCGTTGTGGTGGATGACGTTCGGGCTGGCATGCTGCGCGGTGGAGATGATCCACGTCAACATGCCGCGCTACGACCTGGAGCGCTTCGGCGCCGCACCGCGCGCATCGCCGCGGCAATCGGACGTGATGATCGTGGCCGGCACGCTGTGCAACAAGATGGCACCGGCGCTGCGCCGCGTCTATGACCAGATGTCCGAGCCGCGCTACGTGATCTCGATGGGCAGCTGCGCCAATGGCGGCGGCTATTACCATTACAGCTATTCCGTGGTGCGCGGATGCGATCGGGTCGTGCCGGTCGATATCTATGTTCCCGGGTGCCCGCCGACGGCGGAGGCGCTGCTGTACGGGATCATGCAGTTGCAGCGGAAGATCCGGCGGTCCGGGACGATCGAACGGTGAGCACGCGGACCTCTCCCCGCTATGCCTCCAACACGGGCGTGATCGCCGAGGCGCAGATCGCGCTGGGCGACATGCTGATCGACTCCGTGGACGCGGTGGGCGAGATCGCACTCCATGTCCGGCGCGAGGTGCTGGTAGACGTGATGCGCACGTTGCGCGACGCCATGCAGTATCAGCAGCTGATGGAGATCGCCGGGGTCGATTATCCATCGCGTGCCGACCGGTTCGAGGTGGTCTATTGCCTGCTGTCGCTGACCCGGAATCACCGCATCCGCGTGCACGTCGCCACCGACGATCGCAAGCCGGTGCCGTCGGTGACGGGGCTGTGGCCGGTGGCGGGCTGGCTGGAGCGCGAGGTGTTTGATCTGTTCGGCGTGTTGTTCGAGGGCAATGCCGACCTGCGCCGGATCCTGACCGACTACGGGTTTCGCGGCCATCCGCTGCGCAAGGACTTCCCGCTGACCGGGCATAATGAAATGCGCTATTCCGAAGAGGAGAAGCGCGTGGTCTATGAGCCGGTCCGGTTGGCGCAGGACCTGCGTACCTTTGATTTCGCCAGCCCGTGGGAAGGCGGCGCCTATGTGCTGCCCGGTGACGAGAAGGTGGCGGAGGCACCCGGCGCGCCGACGCCGTTGAAGGCGGATGAGGTGAAGAAATGAGCGTCGACCAGGTCGAAACCCGCGATCGCGATGCGGTGGTGGACAGCCTGCAGCCGCAGGTGACGGCGGTCGACCCGACGGTGGGCGACGTCGATATCCAGAATTACACCATCAATTTCGGGCCGCAGCATCCGGCCGCGCATGGCGTGTTGCGGCTGGTGATGGAGCTGGACGGCGAGATCGTCGAGCGTGTCGATCCGCATGTCGGGTTCCTGCACCGCGGGACCGAGAAGTTCATCGAAACCAAGCCGTATCTGCAGACGATCCCGTATTTCGATCGGCTCGACTATTGCTCGCCCATGTGCATGGAGCATAGCTATGTGCTCGCGATCGAGAAGCTGCTCGGCCTGGACGTGCCGTTGCGGGGTCAGTATCTGCGCGTGTTCTTCGCGGAACTGACGCGGATCATGAACCACATGCTGAACCTTGGGTCACATGTGATGGACGTGGGCGCGATGACGCCGAACCTGTGGCTGTTCGAGCTGCGCGAAGACACGATGAACTTCTACGAACGGGCATCAGGTGCCCGGATGCACGCCAATTATTTCCGCCCGGGCGGGGTGCGGCAGGACGTGCCGCTGAAATTGCTGGCTGACATCGGCGACTGGCTCGATACGCGGTTGCCGAAGCTGTTCGAGGACGCGATCAGCCTGGTCGCGGACAATCGCATCTTTAAGCAGCGCAATGTCGATATCGGGACGGTCAGCCGCGAGGACTCGATCGCCTGGGGATTTTCCGGGCCGATGATCCGCGGTGCGGGCGTGCCGTGGGACCTGCGCAAGTCGCAGCCCTATGACGTCTATGATCGGATGGAGTTCGACATTCCGGTCGGCGCGCACGGCGATTGCTACGACCGGTTCATGGTGCGGGTGGAGGAGGTGCGGCAGTCCGCGCGCATCATGCGGCAGTGCCTGAACGAGATGCCGGACGGCCCGGTCGCCTCGCTCGACCGCAAGGTGGTGCCGCCGAAGCGCGCCGACATGAAGCAGTCGATGGAAGCGCTGATCCATCATTTCAAGCTGTATACCGAAGGCTTTCATGTGCCGGCGGGCGACGTCTATGTCGCGACCGAAAGCCCGAAGGGCGAGTTCGGCGTGTATTTGGTGTCGGACGGTAGCAACAAGCCGTACCGCTGCAAGATCCGGCCGACGGCGTTCAGCCATTTGCAGGCGATGGATTTCATGATGAAGGGCCATATGCTGGCGGACACCACCGCCGTGCTGGGCGCGGCCGACATCGTGTTCGGGGAGTGCGACCGGTGAGCCAGGATGTCAGCAATCATACGCTTGAGATGCTGCGTCGGATCGATCAGAAACTCGGGAATATCGAGCAGGAAGTTGGTGACCTGAAGACACGCGTGTCCGCGATTGACGAGCACATGACGGGGCTGATCATTAGTGTGTCGGGATTGACCACGCGAATGGATCGTTTCGACGAACGAATGGCGCGGGTCGAGCGTCGTCTAGATCTGACGGATGCACATTGATGGCGGATGCAGCCCATATCCCCGACGAAGTCGAGACGCGTGCCCGCTGGGGCGGGTTCGCGTGGACGCAGGCAAATGCCGAAAAGGCGCGCGAGATCATCGCGCGTTATCCGGCAGGGCGAGAGCATAGCGCGGTGATGCCGCTGCTCGACCTGGCCCAGCGGCAGGTGGGGGCCGAGACGCACACGCAGGGCTGGTTGCCGGTCCCGGTGATCGAGTTCGTCGCGAAGCAGGTCAACATGCCCTATATCCGCGCCTATGAGGTCGTGACCTTCTACACCATGTACAACATGGCGCCGGTCGGGCGCTTTCATGTGCAGGTGTGCGGGACGACGCCCTGCATGTTGCGTGGATCGGACGACGTGCTGGCGGCGTGCAAGAATCGCGGGCTGTCGAAGGGGCACACGACGCCCGACGGCCTGTTCACACTGACCGAGGTCGAGTGCATGGGCACCTGCGCCAATGCGCCGATGGTGCAGATCAACGACGACAATTACGAGGACCTGACGTTCGACAGCATGTCGGCGATCCTGGAGGCGCTGGCCAATGGCGAAATGCCGAAGGCTGGATCGCAGATCGGCCGGATGGCGTCGGCACCCGAAGGCGAGCGGACGACGCTGCACGCCTATCAGGGAGCGGACGCATGAGCGCGGCGCAGGCACAGAAGGGACGCGACCATGCTTGACGACAAGGATCGCATCTTCACCAACCTCTACGGCCAACAGGACTGGGGCATCGACGCCGCGATCCGGCGTGGCGATTGGGATGATACCAAGGGTCTGATGGTGCGCGGCCAGGATGGCATCATCGACGTGATCAAGGCGTCGGGCCTGCGCGGGCGCGGCGGCGCGGGGTTCCCGACCGGCATGAAGTGGAGCTTCATGCCCAAGGAGTCCAAGAACGGCAAGCCGAGCTTCCTGGTCATCAACGCCGATGAATCCGAGCCGGGGTCGTGCAAGGACCGCGAGATCATCCGGCATGATCCGCACAAGCTGATCGAAGGCGCGCTGATCGCGGGCTATGCGATGCGCGCGCGCGCGGCCTATATCTACATTCGCGGCGAATATATCCGCGAGGCCGAGACCTTGTTCGAGGCGGTGGCGCAGGCCTATGCGCGCGGCTTCATCGGCAAGAATGCGTGCGGGTCGGGCTATGATTTCGACGTGTTCGTGCACCGCGGCGCCGGAGCCTATATCTGCGGCGAAGAAACCGCGATGCTGGAAAGCCTGGAGGGCAAGAAGGGCCAGCCGCGGCTGAAGCCGCCGTTCCCGGCGGGCGTCGGCCTGTATGGCTGCCCGACCACGGTCAACAACGTGGAGTCGATCGCTGTCGCGCCGACGATCCTGCGACGCGGGGCGGAGTGGTTTGCCGGCATTGGCCGCGACAAGAACCAGGGCACCAAGCTGTTCCAGATCAGCGGCCATGTGAACCGGCCCTGCGTGGTCGAGGACGCGATGGGCGTGTCGTTCCGCGAACTGATCGAAACCCATGCCGGCGGGATTCGCGGCGGCTGGGACAATCTGCTCGCCGTGATCCCCGGCGGATCGTCGGTGCCGCTGGTACCGGCGGCGCAGATCATCGATGCGCCGATGGATTTCGATGGCCTGCGCGAGCTGGGTTCGGGGCTGGGCACAGCGGCGATCATCGTCATGGACAAGTCGACCGACATCGTGCGCGCGATCAGCCGGATCAGCTATTTCTACAAGCATGAGAGCTGTGGCCAGTGCACGCCGTGCCGGGAAGGCACCGGCTGGATGTGGCGCGTGATGGAGCGGCTGCGCGAAGGCAATGCCGAGATCGGCGAGATCGACATGCTGGAGGAAGTGACCCGGCAGATCGAAGGGCACACCATCTGCGCGCTGGGCGATGCGGCGGCGTGGCCGATCCAGGGGTTGATCAAGCATTTCCGCCCTGAGATCGAGCGTCGGATCATCGAGAAGAATGGGGCCGCGCCCTATGCGGTGGCGGCGGAATGAGCGACGATCGTAGCGACCTGATGCTGGAAATCCTGAAAGGGATCCAATCCGACGTCGGCGCGATCAAGCGCGAGCAGGCGTCGCAGGGCATTCGTTTGCTGGCGCTGGAGGATCATGTCCGCGGACTGGTCACCACGATCTACGGAATTCAGGCAGACGTCGCCGACCTCAAGACCCGCGTCGACCGCATCGAGCGGCGGCTCGGCCTGACCGATACGGAACACTGAAGCCATGCCCATTCTCACCGTCGACGGGATCGAAGTCGAAGTTCCAGCGGGCGCTACCGTGCTCCAGGCGTGCGAGGCCGCGGGGAAGGAGATTCCGCGCTTCTGCTATCATGAGCGGCTGAGCATCGCCGGCAATTGCCGGATGTGCCTGGTCGAGGTGAAGCCCGGTCCGCCCAAGCCGCAGGCGTCGTGCGCCCTGCCGGCGGCGGACAAGATGGAGGTGTTCACCACCACCGAGAAGGTGAAGAAGGCGCGCGAGGGGGTGATGGAGTTCCTGCTCATCAACCATCCGCTCGATTGCCCGATCTGCGACCAGGGTGGCGAGTGCGACCTGCAGGACCAGAGCCTCGCTTACGGTCGCGGGCACAGCCGCTATGACGAAAACAAGCGTGCGGTCACCGAGAAATATATGGGGCCGATCGTCAAGACGGTCATGACGCGCTGCATCCAGTGCACGCGCTGCGTCCGGTTCGCGCAGGAAGTGGCGGGTGTAGAGGAGATCGGCGCGATCGGCCGCGGCGAGAACATGCAGATCACCACCTATCTGGAGCACGCCGCGACCAGCGAACTGTCCGGCAACGTGGTCGACCTGTGCCCGGTCGGGGCGCTGACGTCGAAGCCCTATGCGTTCGAAGCGCGGCCGTGGGAACTGAAGAAGACCTATGCCATCGACGTGATGGATGCAGTCGGCACGAACATCCGGCTCGACAGCCGCGGGCGGCAGGTGCTGCGCGCGCTGCCGCGGCTGAACGAGGATGTGAACGAGGAATGGGCGTCGGACAAGACACGCCATGCGGTCGACGGCCTGGTGCGGCGGCGGCTCGATGCACCCTATGTCCGGCGTGACGGCAGGCTGGTGAAGGTCAGCTGGGCCGATGCGTTCGCGGCGGTGAAGGCGGCGGCGGATGCGGCCGGAGCGTCGGTGGCGGCGATAGCGGGCGACCTGGTCGATGCGGAGACGCTGTATGCGGCCAAGGCGCTGTTGCGATCGATGGGATCGGACGCGCTGGAAGGACGGCAAACCGGCTTGTCCTATGACGTGTCGAGCATTGCCGCCGTCAATTTCAACACGACCATCGCCGGTGTCGAGACCGCGGATGCGGTGCTGCTGATCGGCAGCAATCCCCGCTGGGAAGCGCCTTTGGTCAACACGCGCATCCGCAAGGCGGTGAAGCGTGACGCCAAGGTGTTCGCGATCGGCGAGCCGGTCGACCTGACCTATCCGGTGACGTGGTTGGGCAATGACGCGGCGTTGCTGGCGGATCTGCCGCAGGCGGTGATCGATGCCTTCGGCGCGGCGACGCGGCCGGTGATGATCGTCGGCGGCGGCGCGTTGAAGCTGGACGGCGTGCAGGCGGCATCGCTGGCGCTGATCGAGACGCTGGGCCTGATCAAGGATCAGTGGAACGGGTATAATGTCCTGCATTTCTCCGCGTCGCGGATGGCCGGGCTGATGCTCGGCTATGCGCAGGACGGCGGGATCGCCGCGCTGGCCGAGGCGGCGCCGAAGCTGTTGTTCTTGCTGGGCGCGGACGAGGTAGATTTCGGACGCTTTGTCGGTTCGACCAAGGTCTATGTCGGGCATCATGGCGACAAGGGCGCGGCGGCGGCGGACATCGTGCTGCCGGGTGCGGCCTATAGCGAAAAATCGGGAACGTGGGTCAATCTGGAAGGGCGCGTGCAGCGCGGCGAGCGGGCGGTGTTCCCACCGGGTGATGCCCGCGACGACTGGAGCATCTTCCGCGCGCTGTCCGACACGCTGGGTCGCCGGTTGCCGTTCGACACGATCGAGGCGCTGCGGGCGCAGATGGTGGCGGAGGTTCCCGGGTTCGGCGTGGTCGGGCTGGCAGACTATGGATGGCGCTTGCCGGCGTTGCCGTCGGTACCGGTATCGGGTGCGTTCGGACTGCCGATCCAGGATTTCTACCTGACCAACGCGATCTGCCGGGCGAGTCCGACGATGCAGCGCTGTTCGGACGAGCTGGTGCATGGCCATGCCTATGCGGAGGCGGCGGAATGACGAACTTCTTTGCGGGCTATCTCGGCTATAATGGTGGCTGGCTGGTCGCGACGATCATCGCGATCCTGCTGATCGCCCTGCCGCTGATGCTGTCGGTCGCGATGATCATCTATGCCGATCGCAAGATCTGGGCCGCGATGGCATTGCGGCGCGGGCCGAACGTGGTCGGTCCGTTCGGCTTGCTGCAATCCTTTGCCGACGGATTGAAGGTGTTCCTGAAGGAAACGATCATCCCGTCGTCGGCGAACCGGGGCCTGTTCCTGATCGCGCCGATCCTGACCTTCACGGTCGCGCTGGTGGCGTGGGCGGTCATTCCGTTCGGGCCGGGCATGGTGCTGGCCGACATCAATGTCGGGCTGCTCTACATTCTGGCGGCGTCGTCGCTCGGCGTGTACGGGATCATCATGGCGGGTTGGGCTTCCAACTCCAAATATCCGTTCTATTCCGCGCTGCGGGCCGCGGCGCAGATGGTCAGTTATGAAGTATCGATCGGGTTCATCCTGATTTCGGTCGTGCTGTGGGCCGGCACGTTCAACATGGGCGGCATCGTCGCGGCGCAGCGGGCGCATATCTTCGGGTTCATCAACGCGTTCGCACTCAACCCGCTGATGTTCCCGATGGCGGTGATGTTCCTGATTTCGTCGATGGCCGAAACCGCGCGCGCGCCGTTCGACCTGACCGAGGCCGAGAGCGAGCTGGTTGCCGGATATCAGACCGAATATTCATCGATGAGCTTCGCACTGTTCTGGCTTGGCGAATATGGCAACGTCATCCTGATGTGCGTGCTGAATGCCACGCTGTTCTGGGGCGGATGGTTGCCGCCGGTCGATTGGGCGCCGCTCTATATGGTGCCGGGCATCCTGTGGCTCTTCCTCAAGATGCTGACCTTCTTCTTCATCTTCAGCTGGGTGAAGGCGACGGTGCCGCGGTACCGGTATGATCAGCTGATGCGGCTGGGCTGGAAGATCTTCCTGCCGGTGTCGCTTTTCTGGGTATTCCTGGTGTCGGGATATCTGATGCTTACTCGTTACGGAGTGTAGGCCATGGGTCTCGCCTATCTCGTCAAGTCGTTCACGCTCTGGGAGTTCGTGAAGGCGCATGCCCTGACCTTGAAGTATTTCTTCAAGCCCAAGGCGACGATCAACTATCCCTATGAGCGCAACCCGCTGAGCCCGCGGTTCCGCGGCGAGCATGTCCTGCGGCGCTATCCCAATGGCGAGGAGCGCTGCATCGCGTGCAAGCTGTGCGAGGCGGTGTGCCCGGCGCAGGCGATCACGATCGAGGCGGAGCCGCGCGACGACGGCAGCCGCCGGACGACGCGGTCCGATATCGACATGACCAAGTGCATCTTCTGCGGCCTGTGCCAGGAAGCGTGTCCGGTCGACGCGGTCGTGGAGGGACCAAATCTGGAATATTCGACCGAGACGCGCGAGGAGCTGATCTACGACAAGGCCAAGCTGCTCGCCAATGGCGATCGTTGGGAGCGGGCGATCGCGGCGAACCTTGCCGCCGATGCGCCCTATCGCTAAGGCCCGCCCGACTCCGTCGCACCGTGCCATTCCGGTACGGTGCAGCGCCATCACGACCACCGGTTTGAGGACCGTATCGCTTTGATCCAGACGATCGCCTTCTATCTGTTCGCCACGCTCGTGATCGCTTCCGGGGCGCTCACGATCGTCGCGCGCAACCCGGTGCATTCGGTGCTGTGGCTGATCCTGGCGTTCTTCAACGCCGCCGGCCTGATGGTGCTGGTCGGGGCCGAGTTCATCGCCATGCTGCTGGTCATCGTCTATGTCGGCGCGGTCGCGGTGCTGTTCCTGTTCGTGGTCATGATGCTGGATATCGACTTTTCGGAACTGCGGGCCGGGTTCGGGCGGTACATGCCGTTCGGGGTGCTGCTGGTGATCGTACTGGCGGCGGAGATCATCTTCGCGGTCGGCGCATGGAGCGCGGGTGGGATCGGGCTGAGCGCCGCCACTTCGCCGACGCCGGAGGGCATGTCGAACATCCAGGCGCTGGGCACGCTGCTTTACACGCGCTATCTCTATATCTTCGAGGCGGCGGGGCTCGTGCTGCTGGTTGCGATGATCGGCGCGATCGTGCTGACCCACCGGACCCGGAGCGGCGTGCGTGCGCAGAATATCAGCCGCCAGAACCAGCGTCGTCCGCAGGATGCGGTCCGCAACGTCGTCGATCAGCCGGTGGGCAAGGGAGTGTCGCTGTGATCGGGATCCAGCATTTCCTGGTGGTGTCCGCCATCCTGTTCGCGATGGGGGTGTTCGGCATCTTCCTGAACCGGAAGAACATCATCATCATCCTGATGGCGATCGAACTGATCCTGCTGAGCGTCAATATCAACCTGGTCGCCTTTTCCGCCTATCTCGGCGATCTGGTGGGGCAGGTGTTCGCGATGTTCGTGCTGACGGTCGCGGCCGGCGAGGCGGCGATCGGGCTGGCGATCCTGGTGATCTATTTCCGCGGACGCGGCACGATCCTGGTTGACGACGTCAACCGGATGAAGGGGTAATTCGGACCGTGATTACCGCTATCGTCTTCCTGCCCCTGTTGGCAGCCATCGTCGCCGGGCTGGGCCAGCGCATGATCGGCGCCGTGCCGGCAAAGCTGATCACCACGGCGGGGCTGTTCGCCTCCTGTGCGCTGGCGTGGCCGATCTTCCTGGGTTTCCTGAACGGGTCGATCGCGCCGCATGTCGAAACGGTGCTGCCGTTCATCCGGTCGGGCGACCTGGTGGTCGACTGGGCGTTGCGCGTGGACGCGCTGACCGCGGTCATGCTGGTCGTCATCACCTCGGTGTCGGCGCTCGTCCATCTGTATAGCTGGGGCTATATGGCGGAGGATCCGGATCAGCCGCGCTTCTTCGCCTATCTGTCGCTGTTCACCTTCGCCATGCTGATGCTGGTGACGTCGGACAACCTGATCCAGATGTTCTTCGGCTGGGAAGGGGTCGGTCTCGCCTCCTATCTGCTGATCGGCTTCTGGTACACCAAGCCGAGCGCCAACGCGGCGGCGATCAAGGCGTTCGTCGTCAACCGCGTCGGGGATTTCGGCTTTTCGCTCGGCATTTTCGGGACATTCCTGGTGTTCGGGACGGTATCGATCCCGGCGATCCTGGCGGCGGCGCCCGGCATGGCCGGATCGACGATCGGTTTCCTGGGTGGTCGGTTCGATACCATGACCGTGCTGTGCCTGCTGCTGTTCGTCGGCGCGATGGGCAAATCGGCGCAATTGGGGCTGCACACCTGGCTGCCCGACGCAATGGAGGGCCCGACCCCGGTGTCGGCGCTGATCCATGCCGCGACGATGGTGACTGCCGGCGTATTCATGGTGTGCCGCCTGTCGCCGATGTTCGAAATGTCGCCGGCCGCGCTGACGGTGGTCACCTATGTCGGGGCGGCGACCGCGCTGTTCGCGGCGACGGTCGGGCTGGTGCAGACGGATATCAAGCGCGTGATCGCTTATTCCACCTGTTCGCAGCTAGGCTATATGTTCTTTGCGGCCGGGGTCGGCGCGTATGGCGCGGCGATGTTCCACCTGTTCACCCACGCCTTTTTCAAGGCGCTGCTGTTCCTGGGCGCCGGATCGGTGATCCATGCGATGCACCATGAGCAGGACATGCGGTTCTATGGCGGCCTGCGCCGATCGATCCCGATCACCTTCTGGGGGATGATGGCGGGTACGCTGGCGATTACAGGGGTGGGCATTGCCGACGTGTTCGGTTTTGCGGGCTTCTATTCCAAGGACGCCATTATCGAGGCGACCTATGCATCGGGGACCGACGCCGGGCAGGTTGCGTTTGCCGTCGGTGTGGCCGCGGCGCTGCTGACCAGTTTCTATTCGTGGCGGCTGGTGTTCCTGACCTTCTTCGGCGCGCCGCGCTGGGCGGGGTCCGAGCATATCCAGCATGCAGTGCATGACACGCACGGTCATGGTCATCATGATGATCATGCGCACGACCATCATCCGCACGGTGATCCGGCGGCGGAGGAAGATGCCGGCCATGCGCCCCATGCGCACGACGCCGGCGCGCATCAGGTGGCGACCGGGACCGCGGGCTATCACCCGCATGAAAGCCCGTGGATGATGCTGGTGCCGCTGGGCGTGCTGACACTGGGAGCGGTGTTTGCGGGCTTCGTGTTCCACGGGCCGTTCATCGGTGCGGAAGAGGGCAGCGCATTCTGGCGCGGCAGCATCGCGTTCAACGAACATCTGATGCATGCGATGCACGGCGTTCCGGAGTGGGTGAAGCTGTCCGCCACGGTCGCGATGGCGATCGGTTTCCTGCTGGCGCTGTGGGCCTATGTGCTGAACACCAGCCTGCCCGGCCGGATCGCGGGGACGTTCCACGGGCTCTATGCCTTCCTGCTCAACAAGTGGTATTTCGACGAGCTCTACGCCTTCCTGTTCGTCCGTCCGGCGTTCGCGCTGGGACGGATGTTGTGGAAGCGCGGTGACCAGGGAACGATCGACCGGTTCGGCCCGAACGGCATGGCGCGGCTGGTGGTCGGTGGCGGTGTGCTGACGCGGCGGCTGCAGTCGGGCTACCTGTATACCTATGCGCTGGTGATGCTGCTCGGCCTGGCCGCAGCCGCTACCTGGGTGATGACGCGGTGATGCGGACGCAACCCAGAACCGAATTGGCGACGCGAACCCCGGGGACGATCCGGGCGACGGCGGGGGTGAATTGAACGTGCTCGGTTTTCCCATTCTTTCGATCATGATCGCGGTGCCCGCGGCGGCGGCGGTCCTGTGCCTGCTGCTGCCGGGCGATGGCGCCGCCAAGGCCGCATCGGCGCGCTGGATCGCGTTGATCGCGACGCTGGTCGATTTCGCGCTCGGTATCCTGTTGTGGACGTCGTTCGATGTCGGCGGGGCGCAGTGGCAGTTCGTCGAATATGCACCGGCCTTCGGCCGCTTCGCCTGGGCTCTGGGCATCGATGGCATCGCGCTGATGCTGATCATGCTGTCGGTGTTCCTGATGCCGATCTGCATCGGCGCAAGCTGGGTCGCGATCGAAAAGCGTGTGCCGGAATATATGGCGGCGTTCCTGCTGATGGAAACGCTGATGATCGGCGTGTTCGCGGCGCAGGACATCTTCCTGTTCTATATCTTCTTTGAAGCCGGGCTGATCCCGATGTACCTGATCATCGGCATCTGGGGCGGGGCCGAACGGATCTACGCCAGCTACAAATTCTTTCTCTACACGCTGCTCGGGTCGGTGCTGATGCTGGTCGCGATGCTGTGGATGGCGCGCGAGGCGGGCACGACGTCGGTGCCGGCATTGATGGCCTATGATTTTCCGGTCCATGCGCAGACGTGGTTGTTCCTGGCGTTCTTCGCATCGTTTGCCGTCAAGATGCCGATGTGGCCGGTGCACACCTGGTTGCCGGATGCGCATGTGCAGGCGCCGACCGCGGGATCGGTGATCCTGGCGGGCGTACTGCTCAAAATGGGCGGCTATGGCTTCATCCGCTTCTCGCTGCCGATGTTTCCCGAAGCGTCCGCGCAACTGGTGTGGCTGGTGCTGGGGCTGAGCATGGTCGCGATCGTCTACACCTCGCTGGTGGCGCTGGTGCAGAACGACATGAAGAAGCTGATCGCCTATTCCTCTGTCGCACATATGTCGTTCGTGACGTTCGGGCTGTTCGCATTCAACCGGCAGGGGCTGGAAGGCAGCCTGATGGTGATGTTGAGCCACGGCCTGGTCTCGGGCGCGCTGTTCCTGTGCGTGGGCGTGGTGTATGACCGGCTGCATACGCGTGAGATCGATCGCTATGGCGGTCTGGCGCGGAACATGCCCGGCTATGCGGTGCTGTTCCTGCTGTTCACCATGGCGTCGGTCGGCCTGCCGGGCACGTCCGGGTTCGTGGGCGAATTCCTGGCGATGATGGGCGTGTACCGGATCAGCAGCGTTGCGGGTTTCGTTGCGGTGACCGGGATCATCCTGGGCGCGGCCTATATGCTCTATCTCTACCGACGCGTCGTCTATGGCGCGCTCACCAAGCCGGACGTCGCGGCGATGGCGGACCTTTCGGTCCGGGAATATGCGTTGCTGGTTCCGATCGCGGCGGTCGTGCTGTGGATGGGTATCTATCCGCAAAGCTTCATGGTGCCGATGCAGCGTGATGTCGGCTATCTGCTGACCCGTCTGGATCGTACCGCACCGCAAAGCGATGCCCGTCCCACCGCCGGCCGCCCGGTTCCCGCCGCAACGCAAGCCGAACATGGTGGAGCGCATTGATGTCGACCCTTTCCTCGATCGCGCTGACCGCGCCCGAACTGATCCTGTCCGTAGGATCGATCGCCCTGTTGCTGTGGTCCGCCTGGGGCGGCGATCGGGCGATGCGGGCGATCAGTATCGCTTCGGTCGCGGTGCTGACGGCGGCCGCGTTCTTCCTGCTGGGCCCCGCGGGGCATGGCGGGACCGGGTTCGGCGGACTGTACCATGCCGATCCGTTCGCCGCCTTCTGCAAGCTGCTGATCTATGTCGCGGCGGCAATCTCGATCATCATCGCGCCGCGCTTCTTTGCGCAAGGGGCGTCGCTGCGCCCCGAATATCCGGTGCTGATCCTGCTGTCGTCGGTCGGCATGGGGATGATGGTGTCGGCCGGCGACATGCTGACGCTGTATGTGGGCCTGGAACTGCAGAGTCTTGCCGCCTATGTGCTGGCGTCGTTCATGCGGCGTGACACGCGGTCGGCGGAGGCCGGGCTCAAATATTTCGTGCTGGGCGCGCTGGCCTCGGGCATCCTGCTGTACGGCATCTCGCTGATCTACGGCTTTACGGGAACGACCGACTTTGCGGGCATCGCCGCAGTGTTCTCGACCCCGGCGGAGCATGCGGTGCAACTCGGCCGGCTGTTCGGGCTGGTGTTCGTGTTTGCCGGGCTGGCGTTCAAGATTTCGGCAGTGCCGTTCCACATGTGGACGCCCGATGTCTATGAAGGTGCGCCGACCCCGGTGACGGCGTTCTTTGCGTCGGCGCCGAAGGTTGCGGCGATGGGACTGCTGCTGCGCGTCGCGATCGAGGCGATGGGGCCGGCGACGGAAAGCTGGCGGCAGATCGTGATCTTCTGCGCGTTGGCCTCCACCATATTGGGCGGGGTCGCGGCGATCGGGCAGACCAACATCAAGCGGCTGCTGGCCTATTCGTCGATCAACAATGTCGGTTTCGCACTGTTCGGGCTGGTTCCCGGTACCGCGCTGGGCGTGTCGTCGGTGCTGACCTATATGGCGGTCTATATCGCGATGACGCTGGGGTCGTTCCTGGTGGTGTTGCAGATGCGTGACCAGAACGGCGAACCTGTCGAGACGATTGCGAGCCTATCGGGCCTGTCGCGGACGCGGCCGGCGCTGGCCGCGGCAATGGCGATGTTCATGTTCTCGCTGGCCGGGATACCGCCGCTGTTCGGCTTCTGGCCGAAGTTCCTGGTGTTCGATGCCGTTGTCGATCTGGGGCTGTGGCCGCTGGCGATGATCGGGATCGCGACTTCCGTGATCGGCGCCTATTATTATCTGCGCATCGTGAAGACGATGTATTTCGACGAGCCAGCGGCGGCGTTCGCACCGTCCGGCAGCGCGGTCGAAGGCGGGCTGATCGCGGTCGCGGCGGTGATGGTGTCGCCGCTTGGCTATCTGATGATCGGACCGCTCGGTCTATTGTCGCTGAATGCGGCGAAGGCGCTGTTCTGATCCCTCGCATCGAGACGGTTGCCGAAACGGGATCGACCAACGACGATGTGATGGCGCGCGCGCGTACCGGCGAGACGGAAGGCCTGTGGATCCGTGCGGGTCGCCAGTTGCGCGGGCGTGGACGACAGGGGCGGGCCTGGACCTCCGATCCCGGCAATGTTTCGGCATCCACGCTGATCCGGTTACGACCATCCGATCCGCCCGCACCCACACTGGCGCTGGTCGCGGCAGTCGCGCTGCACGAGACGATGGGCGTGGTCGCGCCGGATCTGTACGTGCGGATCAAATGGCCCAACGACCTGATGGTGGCGGGCGCGAAGATTTCGGGAATCCTGCTGGAACGTGCCGAGGATGCGGTCGTGATCGGGTTCGGCGTCAATCTGGCCTCCGCGCCGGCGTTGCGTGATCGGTCCACGACGAGCGTGGCGGCGTCGACAGGAACTGCGCCCGACCCGGCGGGGTTCGTCGAGATCCTGGCGGAGGTCGTGGTCCGCTGGATCGAGGGATGGCGGCAGCAGGGCCTGGATATCGTCCGCCGGGCGTGGCTGGCGCGTGCACATGCGACCGGGACTGCGTTGCAGGTGCGAACCGCCGATGGCGACAGCGTCGACGGCCTGTTCGACGGGCTGGACCAGGATGGCGGGCTGTTGCTGCGCACGGGCGAAGGGGTGCGGACCGTGCGGGCCGGCGACGTGTTCCTGCTATGACCGTGACCGGCCTGGGTGGCGTCATCAAAGCGGTACACCCCGCGGGCAAGATCGGGTAAGGCGAGGGACATGCTGCTTGCGATCGATGCCGGGAATACCAATATCGTGTTTGCGCTGCTCGATGGGCGGCGGATCGTGACACGGTGGCGGATCGCGACGGATCCCCGCCGGACCGCGGATGAATATGCGGTCTGGCTGCATCAGTTGCTGGCGCTGGAGGGTTATTCCCGCGGCGATGTCGATGGCGTCATCGTGTCGACGGTCGTGCCGCGGGCGCTGCACAATCTGCAGGTGCTGGCGCAGAAATATTTCGGCACGGCCGCCCTGGTGGCGGGGCAGGCGCCGGCGGTGTGGGACATCGTGCTGGACGTCGACGAGCCCCGGTCGGTGGGTGCGGACCGGGCGGTGAACACGGTGGCGGCGCATGCCTTGCATGACGGCGACCTGATCGTGATAGATTTCGGCACCGCGACGACGTTCGACGTGGTGGATTACACGGGTGCCTACAAGGGCGGGATCATCGCCCCGGGCATCAACCTGTCGCTGGACGCCCTGGTGGCGGCCGCGGCGAAGCTGCCGCGGATCGCGATCGCGGCGCCGGAGACGAACAGCCTGATCGGTCGTAACACCGAGGATCAGATGCTGATCGGCATCTACTGGGGTTACATCGCGATGATGGAGGGGCTGGTCGCCCGCATGCGGACCGAGATCGGGCGACCGGTCAAGGTGATCGCAACCGGCGGGCTGGCCACGCTGTTCGACAAACATACTGCGGTGTTCGATGCGATCGAACCCGACCTGACGATCCAGGGCCTTGGCCTGATGTACGAGCGGCTGCGCCGCAACTGACCGCCGTTCCAAGCCCGTCGATCCCAGGAAGGGGAACGGCGGCGGAACGCGCATATTGAAGAGAGAAGAGACGCGTGACCAAACCCGGTAATGAACTGCTTTTCCTGGCCCTGGGTGGGTCGGGCGAGATCGGCATGAACGTCAACCTGTACGGGACGCAGGGTAAATGGCTGATGGTCGACCTGGGCCTGACCTTCGCCGACCCGCATTTTCCCGGCATCGACGTGATCCTGCCCGATCTCGACTTCATCGAGAAGCGATCGAAGGACCTGGTCGGGCTGGTCATCACGCATGGGCATGAGGACCATATCGGGGCAATCCCGTATCTGGCCGCGGACCTGGGCGTGCCGATCTATGCCACGCCGTTCACGGCCGGATTGATCCGCGGCAAGTTGGAGGAAGAAGGGCTTTCCAAGAAGGTGAAGCTGCACGTCATCCCGGTCGCGGGATCGATGCAGCTCGGACCGTTCGCGGTGCAGTTCGTGCCGCTGGCGCATTCGATTCCGGAAGCGAACGGGCTGTTCATCCAGACCAAGCATGGCAATGTGTTCCACACCGGCGACTGGAAACTGGACCCGCAGCCGCTGGTAGGGCAGCCGGCCGACCCCGACCTGATCCGGTCGATCGGGGCGAAGGGCGTGACCGCGCTGGTGTGCGATTCGACCAATGTGTTCAACGAGAAGGAGTCGGGATCCGAGGCGGACGTCCGCGAGGGGCTGATGGAGGTCGTCGGTGCCGCCAAGGGGCGGGTGATGGTGACGAGCTTCGCATCCAACGCGGCGCGCGTGCAGACGCTGGGCGAGGTGGCGGTGGCCACCGGGCGCAAGGTGTGCGTCGCGGGCCGATCGCTGGACCGGATCCTGAAAGTGGCGCGGGCGACCGGCTATATGAAGGGATTTCCCGAGACGCTGGATTTCGACGCGGCGATGCGGGTGCCGCCGGCCGACCTGCTGATCATCGCGACCGGTGGGCAGGGCGAGGATCGGGCGGCGCTGGCGCGGGTGGCGAGCAACAGCCATCAGTTGAAGTTGTCGCAGGGCGATACCGTCATCTTCTCGTCGCGGCAGATCCCGGGCAATGAGGTGGCGGTTGGCCGCATCCAGAACCGGCTGGCGCAAAAGGGCGTTCACCTGGTGACCGATCGCGAGGCGTTCGTGCACGTGTCCGGTCATCCGGGCCGGCCCGAATTGCGGAAGATGTATGACTGGATCAAGCCGGAGATCATCGTGCCGGTGCACGGCGAGATGCGGCATCTGGCCGAACATGCGCGGTTCGCGGTGGACAATGGGATTGCCAAGGGCGTGGTGCAGACCAACGGCACGCTCCTGCGGCTGGCGCCGAACGGCCCCGCGCTGGTGGGGCATGAAAAGGTCGGTCGCCTGATCCTGGATGGTGACGTGATCCTGCCGGCGGACGGCGCGGCGCTGAACGAACGCCGCCGGATAGCGCAGAACGGGATCATCACCGTGGCGATCGCACTGAACAAGCAGGGCGGGATCGTGGGCGAGCCGGGCGTGACAATTCAAGGCATGCCGGTCGAGGAAGATCGCGACGATTTCCTGGTGGAGATGCGCGATGCGGTGCAGGAGGCGGCCCGCAACGGCCAGCGCGATGCCGCCCGCCTGAACGAGAAGATCCGCCTGTCGGTGCGGCGTGCGGCGGCGGACTGGACCGGCAAGAAGCCGGTGGTGGATGTGTCGGTGATCCGGGTGTGACGCCCGGAGCGGATCGTCATTTCTGCGGTTGCGGGAATGACGGTCGGCCCCATCGGATCGATCGTGAGGACAACAGCATGAAGTTCACCTCCATCCTCGCGATCTACGCCCTGTTCTGGTCGTTATGCTTCTTCTTCGTGCTGCCGTTCCGGTTGCGGACCAGCGCGGAGCCGGACGTGACGATCCGCGGCCAGGCGGAAAGCGCGCCGCCGCGGTTCGCGTTCGGCCGGACCTGCCTGTGGACGACGATCGTTTCGGCGATCGTGTTCGCGCTCTATTATGCCAATTATGTGCAGGGATGGATCCAGCCGGACCAGCTGGATTTCTTCACCCGGTACCGCACGGTCTGAGCGGTCAGGCGCGCAGGCGCTCGATCGCCTGCGCAAGCGCGACGTAGAGCTTGCCCATATCCGAAGACAGTAGCGTGACGCCCAGCAGATGGCCGTCGCGGCTGGCCAGGACGCGCCGCAGCATTGCCTCGAAATCGTGGATGTAGCGGTTGACCTGATCGTGAAAATGCTCGTCCGCGCCGTAATGGCCGGCGATGGCGCGGGCCTCGCCATGGTCGAGCAGGCGCACCGCACGCCGGGTGAACACGCCGCGATCTCCGCGCAGATAGGCGGCCCAAGCGGTGTCGGCGACCTCGCTCGACAGGATGCGGGTCATGTCGATGGCGGTGGAGTTGAGCGATTCGATCAACAGCGCGACGCGACCGGCGAAATCGGCCTCGTCCGCAGCCGCCGCCTCCGCCCGGGTTTCCGTCACCCGCGCTTCGACGGTGGCAGTGGTTTCGGCGATCGCCAGTAACTGGCGCACCAGCCGTTCGGATGCGGCAGCGGCGGCATCGGCGGCACGTGCGGCCGCGGCGGTGAGCATTTCCAGATTGCGATCGACCTCCGCCGCGACGCTGCGGTCGACGATTTCGGCGCTGGCGCGGGCGAGCCGGGCGCCGGCATCGGGACCGATGGCGGCGAAAGCGGCGCGGGCATGCTCCGCCGCGTCGTCGGCGGCGCTGCGGACGCGCTGCACCGCGTCCAGCAGCGCGGGGGCTGCGGCATCGACCAGCGCCTGCGTATCGGCATCGGTACGGGCGAGTGCGGCGACCAGATCGTCGAGCGCTGCGCGATTACGATCGATCGCCTCGCCAGAGCGTTCAAGCGCGTCGCTGGCATGGCCCGCGATATCGGCAAATCCTTCCAGCACGGGCAAGGTCTGATCGACGCGGGTAGCGATCCGCGACGAGGCGAAATCGGCGCCCTGCAATGCGGTGCCGATGACGTCCATCGCCCGCGTCAGGCGATCGGCGCGGCCGATCAGGCGGTCCACCGACACCGCGCCGCCATCGACGGCAGCGGCGGCGGCATCCGCGCTCTGTCGCGCCTGATCGAGCCGTTCCATCAGGTGAAGCGTCACGCTGCCGCCATCCTGGCCCAGCGTTTCGAAGCGGTTCGCAGCGCGATCAAGGTCGATCGAAAGCGATCCGGCCAATGTCTGGACTGCGGCCCCTTCGCGCGCGATCCGTTCCGCGAAGGCGGCAAGCCGCGATTCGAGCAGATCGACCTGCCCCTGCGCCGCCGCAAGCGCCTGCGTACTGGCCGTGCCGAGCAGCGTGTGCGAGCCGGTGACGATGGCGGTGAGTGCGGCCTGTTCGGCGGCAAGGCCCTTGCGCAGATCGTCGAGAACCTGCGCGGCCTGATCCAGCGTGAGATCGGCGGTGGCGGCCATGCGGGTGCCGGCGGCGTCGATCCGCTGCGCGGCGACGTCGCTCACCCCTTCGATCCGGGCGAGATGCGCGGCGAGCCGCTGCGTCGCGGCGCCGGCGATCTGATCGGCCTCCTGCGCATGCGTCGTGATCGCGACAAGCTGCGCATCCAGCATGCCGACCTGTTCATGCGCGCCGAGCCCCGCGTCGCGCAGCCGTTCGGCCAGGCTGCGGATCTGCGCATCGATGCGCGGCATATCCGCCAGGATGACGCCGAGATCGACCCGCGCGGCATCGGTGGCGCGTGCCAGCGCCTGCCCCTGATCCACAAAAGCGGCGGTGTCGCGCGCGAAGCCGGCCCGGACGCTGCCGATCCGCGACGCGGCTTCGTCGCCCAGCGCCATCAACTGCCCCGCCTGATCCGCGAGCAGGCGATTCTGATCGGCAATGGCGCCACCCATCCGCGCCAGCGCGGTTTCCAGTGCACGCGTTTCGCGGCGCATATCGGTGGCGACGGCAGCAAACCGCCGCGCCTCGCCATGGCCGCCGCGGGCGATGACCAGATACAGCAGCAGCCCGGCACAGAGCGGGACCAGCCCGACCGAGAAGATGGTGGATAATTCGATCGGCGGGAGCGGGAGGACCGCCGTTGCGGACAGCGTGACATAGCCGAGCCAGCCGAGCGCCAGCAGTACCGGAAGCACCGCCGCGATCCGCCGGCCCCAGACGCGGCGGGGTGGCGCGACGTCGCCCGCGTCATCCATGTCGATCGGTGCCGTATCGATCGACCGATCGATCGATACGGTGTCGTCGCCTGCGTCCGCCGCGACTTGTTCGTCGCGGGCCGCATCCCATCGTGCCCCCATGCCCATGCCTCGAACCCTATCAGATTTCGGGTGCGGGGGAAGGCGGCGGTAACCTTTGCTTAACCCGCGGCGGCCTAGCGATGACGGCATGGCGTATGACCCTGGAGCACTGGAAGCCGCGTTATCTGCGGCACTTGGCGACGATCCGGCGCTGATCCTGGAAATGCAGACCGCATTTCTCGACAGCGCCACCGCGCATGTCGCCGCGCTCGAACGTGCGCAGCTTGCGACGGAGTGGACGCAGGCGGCGTGGCGGCTGCGCGGGCTGGCGGCCAGTTTCGGCGCGATCGAACTGATGCATGCGGCGGATTGGGCCGGGGAAGCGCCGCCGCGGGACGGCGCGGCGTTGGCGGCGGTGCGCGCGGCGGTCGCCTGATCCCCGATTCGCGGCCGGCGGTGCCGCCGGCGGCAGTCCGCCGTGGGTTGGCAAGGCCGGGTGGATCCGCCTATCGGAGGCCGGGGGGGAAGGAACCCCGGACCGGAAGGAACGACGGCTTGGCGCTGGCAGCGCTCATCATCGCGATCGAGACGGCACTGGATGGCGACGACGGGCTGCGCGCGACGTTGCCGTTGCTGGGGCGGACCGTGGTCGAGCATCAGGCGCGGCAGGCGGTGGGCGCCGGCGCAACGCATCTGGTGCTGCTGGTCGAACGGATGCCCGCGGCGTTGACCGCCGCGCTGGACCGGTTGCGCCGCGACGGTGTGGCGATCGAGGTGGCGCGGACGATCGGCGATGCGGCCGACCGCTTTCATCCCGACGAGCGGCTGTTGGTGATGGCCGATGGCTGCGTCGCGGATCAGGCGATGCTGGATGCGCTTGCCACCCTGGTGCCGCCCGCGCTGATGACCCTGCCGGATCTGGCGGACACCAGCGATTATGAACGAATCGATGCGCAGTGTCGCTGGGCCGGACTTGGCCTGCTGGACGGGGCGGCTGTGCGATCGACCGCGGCAATGCTGGGTGACTGGGATGCGCAATCGACGCTGTTGCGCCGCGCGGTGCAGGCCGGCGCGCAGCGGGTGGACTGTGCCGCCACGGTCGATGGGCGCCCGCGCATCGCCTATCGGACGCAGGCGCTGGAGGGGCTGGACCGGCATCTGCTGCGCGCATCACGGGTGCCGGCCCGGCGCTGGCCCCGACGCTGGCTGTTCGCGCTGGTGGATGGGCCTGTCGCCGGCTGGCTGGCGCGGCAGGCGGTGGATCCCGTGCCGGTCGCCGCGGCGGGCGCGGGACTGGCGGCGGCGTCGGCGGCGCTGGCGGCGGCAGGTTGGGGCGCGGCGGGGTTCTGCCTGGCGCTGGCGTCCGGGCCGGTGGCGGCAATCGCGGCGCGGCTGGCGCGGCTGAGGCTGACGGACATCCGGCACGGCCGGGCGATCGCGCGGGCGCGGATCGTGATGCTGGCGTTGGGCTTGCTGGCGCTGGGCTGGCCGTTTGGTGGTGCCTCGCTGCTAGCGGCGGCGCTGACCGTGGCGGCAATCGGGGCGACCACGTCCGCGCTTTACGGACTGGGCGGCCTTTCGGACGATCGCGGGCCGGCGTGGATTGCGGACGCCGATGCAATCGCCTGGGGCATGGCACCGATCGCCCTGATCGCCGGGTGGCCCTGGGCGATCGCGGGCGCGGCCCTCTATGCAGCCGCGTCCTTCGGACGCATGCAGGCGCATTTCGTGCGGGCGGCACGCGCCGTAGGTGATCCGGGCGCGGTTTAAGCCGAATTAAGGTGGGCGCGGTAAGGCAGGGTCATGGACTCTGTCGATTCTCTTGCCGCGCCCGCGGGTGGGCCGCCGTCGGGCGGCGTGCTGGCGGATGCCGCGCGCGCCGCGCGCACCGGACGGATCCGCCTGGAAATCCTGGCGCGCGACCTGTTCCGCACCGACGACGTCCGCATCGACGAGGCCCGGCGGACACGGATGCGCGCGATGCTGGACGGGCTGGTCCGCGCGACCGAGGGAAGGTTGCGGCGCGATCTGGTCAAGCGGCTGGAGGCGGCAGCGCCGGCATCGGTACTGATGGCGCTGGGCAACATGACGTTGCCGATCGCGCGACCGGTGCTGGAATCCGCCGGTACGCTGGCCGATGCCGATCTGGTCGCGGCGCTGGCCCGACGGGTCGATGAGCATCGGCTGGTGGTGCAGGCGCGGGTGGCGGCGATGCAGGACCCGACGCTGGTCGCGCGCGGGCTGTTCGCCGGATTGCTGGTGCAGGCCAATACCGAGGTGGCGAACGCCGCGCGGCAGATCGCCGAACTGACGGCGGCACGGTTCGGCCCGTTCGAGGAACCCGCCCTGGGGCTGACCGACCTGGCGGAGGCGGTGCAGGTGCGGCTGGTGTGGCGGGTGGCCGCAGCAGTGCGCCACTGGATCGACCTGCATGACCGGATCGCCGGGGCGGTGGCGGACCGCGCGGTGGCGGCGGCGGGCGCGGCGATGCTGGCGGACACGGCCGCACGGCCGGGGCTGGACCGCGCGGCGATGGCATTGGCGCGGGGCATGTTGCGCGCCGGGATTGCGGATGACGAGGCGACCGTCGCGCTGGCGGCGGAGGGACAGGTCGCCGTCGCGGTCGCCAGCCTGGCGCTGCGCGTCGGGATCGGGATGGCGGCGGCGTGGGACATGGTGCTGGACCCCGACGGCGCGCGGCTGGTGCTGTTGCTGCGCGCGGCGGGGCTGGAGCGGTCGGCGGCGGCGGCGCTGCTGCTGCGCTGGCCCGATGCCGCGGCACCCGTCGACCGGATCGGGGACCGGATGGCGGGATATGACATGATTTCGCACGCCGATGCGCATGCGGCGATCGATCTGCACCGGCTGGACCCGGCCTATGCCGCGGCGCTGGATGCTCTGGCGAGCGGGATGACACGGCAATGACGGACACCGGGAGCACGCAGGCGCCGATCCACGGCCTGGTCGATGCGGACGGGCGGCTGGTGACGGCCGACGCCGCGCTGGCGGACCTGAACGCGCGGGCGGGTGGCGCGGTCGGCGGATTGCTGGCGATCCCGCAACTGGCCGGGCTGGTGCGGCTGGTCCGCCGGCTGGGTATCGTGGTGTCGCGCGGCGTCTACACGGCGGATGGCGACCGGGACCTGGACCTGTGGGTGCGCGCGTCGCCACAGGGTGATGCGGTGGCGCTGGCGATCGTCGGCTGGACCGAGACGGTGTCGCGAATGCCGTTCAAGGCACCCTATGGCGACCCGGCCGGCGATTTCCGGCGGAGCGCGGTCGATTGGCGGTGGGAAACCGACCGCCACCTCCGCCTGACGCGGCTGGACCCCCCGCATGCTGCGATGGTGGGGCAGCCGCTGACCCGCCTGTTCGCATTGCAGCCGGGCACGGCGGGAACCCTGCCGTTGATCGAGGCGATGGGCGAACGCGCGGCATTCGACCATCAGGACGCCTGGCTGGAGGCCGACCCGGGGCGTCCCGTACGGCTGGCGGCGCGGGCACGGGTTGATGCCGATGGCGGGTTCGACGGGTTTGCGGGCACGGCGAGCCTGGTCGACCCGGTTCGGGTGAACGCGGTTGCGGCGCCGGCGGACCCGGCCTTCGGCGAACGGCTGGGCGCTGCGCTGCGCGGGCCGATCGACCGGATCATCGCCAATGCCGACCGGATGCGGACCGGCGGCGCGGATCTGCGGCCGGACTATGTGGATTATGCCGGCGACATTGCGAGTGCGGGGCGGCATCTGTTGTCGCTGGTCGACGACCTGATCGATCTGCAGGCGATCGAGCGCGGCGATTTCCGGGCGCGGGACGAGGCGATCGACGTGGCGGACGTCGCGCGGCGCGCGTCTGGCTTGCTGGCGGTGCGCGCGGGACGGACGGGGGTGCGGATCGATGCGCCGGATGCGGAGACGGTGCTGGCCGCGCGGGGTGAATTCGGTCGCGCGCTGCAGATCCTGGTCAATCTGATCAGCAATGCGGTGCGCTATTCCCCCGAGGGTGGAACAGTGTGGATCCGCGGGGAGCGGGATAGCCGCGATGTGCGGATCGTGGTGGCGGATCAGGGCAAGGGCATTGCGCCCGAGGATCAGGAGCGGGTGTTCGAGAAGTTCGAGCGGGTCGATCCGAACGAGCCGGGCGGGACCGGGCTCGGCCTCTATATCTCCCGCCGGCTGGCGCGGGCGATGGGCGGCGATATCCTGCTCGACTCCCGGCCGGGCGACGGAGCGCGGTTCATGCTGGTGTTGCCGGCGGAGTAGCGGGTGAGGGTCCGGTCGGCCTCACCCTCCCACCGCCGCCCACCGCCGGGTGGCGGTGGGCCCCTCCCTCTCCCGCAGGGAGAGGGGTCAGGAAGATGGCTGGATCAGCGGTCGGTGACGGGGATATAGTCGCGCTGGGTGGCGCCGGTGTAGAGCTGGCGCGGGCGGCCGATCTTCTGTTCGGGATCGGCGATCATCTCGTTCCACTGCGCGACCCAGCCGGTGGTGCGGGCGAGCGCGAACAGCACCGTGAACATCGTGGTCGGGAACCCGATCGCCGACAGGATCACGCCCGAATAGAAATCGACATTCGGATAGAGCTTCTTGTCGATGAAATAGGGATCCTCCAGCGCGACGCGTTCCAGTTCGCGGGCGGTATCGAGCACCGGATCGTTGCGGCCGAGTTTCTCCAGCACCTCCGATGCGGCCTTGGACAGCACCTTCGCGCGGGGATCGAAATTCTTGTAGACGCGGTGGCCGAAGCCCATCAGGCGGAACGGGTCGTCTTTGTTCTTGGCGCGGGCGATATATTCCGGGATGCGATCGGGCGTCCCGATTTCGCGGAGCATGTTGAGCGCGGCCTCGTTCGCGCCGCCATGGGCCGGGCCCCAGAGGCAGGCGATGCCCGCCGCGATGCAGGCGAACGGGTTCGCGCCCGACGATCCGGCAAGCCGAACGGTCGAGGTCGACGCATTCTGTTCATGATCGGCGTGGAGAATGAAGATCTTGTCCATCGCCGCCTCGACGATCGGATCGACCTCATATTCCTCCGCCGGGACCGAGAAGGTCATGCGCAGGAAATTGGCGGTGTAGCTGAGATCGTTGCGCGGATAGACGAAGGGCTGCCCCACCGAATATTTATAGGCCATCGCCGCGATCGTCGGCATCTTCGCGATCAAGCGATGGCTGGCGACCATCCGCTGGTGCGGATCGGTGATTTCGGTGCTGTCATGATAGAAAGCGCTGAGCGCGCCCACGACACCGCACAGGATCGCCATCGGATGGGCATCGCGGCGGAACCCGCGGAAGAAGGTGGCGAGCTGTTCATGCACCATCGTGTGGCGCGTGATCGTGGTCTTGAACTCTTCCAGCGTGGTGCCGTCGGGCAGTTCGCCGTTCAGCAGCAGATAGGCGACTTCCATGAAGCTGGACTGTTCCGCCAGCTGGTCGATCGGATAGCCGCGGTGGAGCAGGATACCGGCGTCGCCGTCGATATAGGTGATCTTCGATTCGCAGCTGGCTGTCGAGGTGAAGCCGGGATCGTAGGTGAAGGCGCCGGTCTGTCCGTAGAGCTTGCGGATGTCGACGACGTCGGGACCGGTGGAGCCGGACAGGACGGGATAGTCGAAGCCCTTGGCATCGATTTCGAATTTCGCGGTGTCAGCCATGTAGCTATCTCCTCCTGTTCTTCACTGTGCCGTGGCGGTCGCGATGCGATCACCGATACGGTCCAAACTCTCTTTCCTGCCCAATAGCGCCAGGACGTCGAAAATACCGGGCGAGGTGGTACGGCCGGTCAGCGCCGCGCGAAGCGGCTGTGCGACCTTGCCGAGACCCAGACCGGCACGTTCGGCGACAGCCCGAAGCGCGGCCTCTACACCCGCCACGTCCCAGGTTCCGACGGCCGCCAGCTCGTCCGCGATCGATGCGAGCAGAGCCGGCGCCTCACCTTGGAGCAGCGCGTTCGCCTTGTCATCCATTTCCAGTGGGCGGGTGCGAAACAAAAACAGGGCGCCATCGGCAAGATCGTTCAAATCCCGCGCTCTCGGCTTCAGTTCGGGCATGCCGCGACGCAGCAGATCACGGTCCGGTTCCGACAGATCGCGCCCGATCAGCCCGGCGATCCGCGGCGCGACGAGATCGACCAGGCGGGCGTCGTCCGCCTCGCGGATATAATGGCCATTCAGATTTTCGAGCTTCTTCGCATCGGTGCGCGATGGCGATCGGCCGACATCGGCCAGATCGAACAGCCGCGTCGCGGCGTCGCGATCGATGATGTCGGTATCGCCATGGCCCCAACCGAGCCGGAGCAGATAATTCCCCAGTGCTTCCGGCAGGATGCCGAGTTCATCGCGATAGGCCTCCACCCCCAGCGCGCCGTGGCGCTTGGACAGTTTGGCCCCGTCCGGTCCGTGAATCAGCGGGATATGGGCGTAGATCGGTTCGGGCCAGCCCATCGCGCGGATGATGCCGAGCTGGCGGAAGGCGTTGTTCAGATGATCGTCGCCGCGCACGACATGGGTGACGCCCATGTCATGATCGTCGACGACGACCGCCAGCATATAGGTCGGGGTTCCGTCCGACCGCAGCAGGATCATGTCGTCCAGCTCGGCATTCTGGACCGTCACGTCGCCCTGAACCCGATCATGGATGGTGGTGGCGCCGGTCTGTTCCGCGCGCAGGCGGATGACGAACGGTGCACCGGGCGGCGCTTCGGCCGGATCGCGATCGCGCCAGCGGCCGTCATAGCGCAGCGGCTGCTTGTTCGCCTTCTGCTCGGCGCGCATCGCCTCCAGCTCCGCCGCCGTGGCGTAGCAGCGATAGGCATGTCCGGTGGCGAGCAGTGCGTTCGCAACCTCCGCATGGCGGTCGGCACGCTGGAACTGGAACACGGCATCGCCGTCCCAGTCGAGGCCCAGCCAGCGCAGCCCTTCCAGGATGGCATCGATCGCCGGCTGCGTCGAACGCGCGCGATCGGTATCCTCGATCCGCAACAGGAACCGCCCGCCGGCGCGGCGCGCGAGCAACCAGTTGAACAGCGCGGTCCGCGCGCCCCCGATATGCAGGAAGCCGGTGGGCGACGGCGCGAAACGGGTCACCACCGCCGGGCGCGAAACAGGATCGACACTTGCGCTCATGCGCGCTTTCTCCAAGATCGGCGCATGGCCAGTCAGTTCGGCCCCGCCCCTAGCATGCGGGCGTGGCGGCTCAAAGAGGGGGTGGGGGACGCGGCCGGTCGGCTGGCCGCGCGCGGGACCGCGCCCATCGAACGGTGGCTGGAGGCGGAACGCGACCAGCTGGTGCTGTGGCTGCCGATCGGGCTGGGGCTGGGGATTGCGGCATGGTTCCTGCTGCCCGACCGGGCGGCGTGGACGGTGTTCCTGCTGCTGGCGGCGGGGAGCGCGATGGCGGGCGTGGCAATTCCGGGCGGTGGCCGGACCGCGCGGTCCGCCGCCCTGTTCTGCGCGATGGCCGCGATCGGGTGCGGGCTGGTGTGGCTGCGCGCCGAGCGGGTCGCGGCCCCGCGGCTGACCCGGACGATGGTGACGACGTTCGTGGCAGATGTGGCGACGGTCGACGCGCTGCCAGCGCGCGCGATGGTGCGGGTGGTGCTGCGCCCCGATCCGGCCGCGGGATTGCCGCCGCGGGTGCGGGTGAACATTGCGGATGCCGATGTGCCGGCCGGGCTGGCGCCGGGCGCACGGCTGGCGTTGCGGGCGCGGTTGCTGCCGCCCGCGGCGGCGGCGGTGCCCGGCGGCTACGACTATGCCCGCGTCGCATGGTTTCAGGGCATCGGCGCCACGGGAAAGGCGTTGCCGGGGATTCGCGTGATCGCGCCCGGCCGCCGGCAGGATCGGGGCATGGCGGCGTTGCGGGCGCGGATGTCGGCGCATATCCAGGCGCGGCTGCCGGGCGCGGCGGGCGGGTTCGCGACCGCGCTGGCGACGGGCGACCAGGGTGCATTGCCGTTGACCGATGCGGAGGCGATGCGGCGAAGCGGGCTGGCGCACCTGCTGTCGGTCAGCGGGCTGCATGTGACGGCGGCGGTGGCGGCGGCGATGCTGATCGTGCTGCGGTTGCTGGCGCTGAGCCCCTGGGCGGCGTTGCGGCTGCCGCTCCCCCTGATCGCGGCCGCGGCCGGCGCGGCGACCGGCGTGGGGTACACGTTGCTCACCGGCGCGGAGGTGCCGACGATCCGGTCCTGCGTCGCGGCGATGCTGGTGCTGATCGGTGTCGCGATCGGGCGCGAGGCGGTGACGTTGCGGCTGGTCGCGACGGGTGCGCTGTTCGTGCTGGCGTTGTGGCCGGAGGCGCTGGTCGGACCCAGTTTCCAGCTGAGTTTCGCCGCGGTGACGGCGATCGTCGCTTTTGCCGAGTGGCCCGCGGCGAAGTGGCTGTTTGCCGCACGCGATGAAGGCGTGCTGCGGCGCTGGACCCGACACGGCGTCATTCTGCTGGCGACCGGGTTGATGGTGGAGGCGGCGCTGATGCCGATCGCGCTCTACCATTTCCACAAGGCCGGGCTGTACGGCGCGGCGGCCAACATCGTCGCAATCCCGCTGACGACATTCGTCATCATGCCGCTGAGCGCGATCGCGCTGCTGTTCGACCTGGCCGGATGGGGCGCGCCATTCTGGTGGGCGGCGGGATCGGCGACCGATGCGCTGCTCTGGCTGTCGCGGACGGTGGCCGCGGCGCCGGGATCGGTGCAGGTTCTGCCCGCCATGCCCGACGGGGCGTTCGCGCTGATGATCGCAGGCGGGCTATGGACCGCGCTGTGGCGGACCCGGCTGCGGCGCCTTGGGCTGGTGCCGCTGGTGCTGGGCGCCGGCTGGGCGATGGCGACGCCGGCGCCGGATGTGCTGGTGACCGGCGATGGGCGGCATCTGGCCGTGCGGGGCGTGGACGGGTCGCTGGCTTTGCTCCGTCCGCGCGCCGGGGCGTATGTGCGGGCGATGCTGGGCGAGAATGCCGGGATCGCCGCAGAAGCGGGAGACCTCGATTCGGCCCCGGGTGCCGCGTGCGGACCGGACCTGTGCGTGGCGGCGATCGTGCGCGGTGGCCGCAGCTGGCGATTGCTGGCGACACGCAGCGCCTATCTGGTCGAGATCGGGGCGATGAACCGGGCCTGCGCCGCGGCGGACATCGTGGTCAGCGAACGGCGGCTACCGAAGACCTGCCGCCCGCGATGGTTGAAAGCGGACCGGACGCTGCTGGCGCGGACGGGCGGTCTGGCGATTCGGCTGGACTCCGCAGCGGTGCGGACGGTGCGGCGGGCCGGCGATGCACATCCGTGGATGCCACTGAAATAATAACATAATATGCCGTTAAGCCTCTGGTTACGACGTTGGTATAGTCATCAGGGAGAAAAGTTTGGCAGATCGCCGCCCAAGAGGAGCATGGGACATGTTGAAGTGGTTTCGGGAAACCGCGCTGATCCGAACGAAGATGCGGTTGCTCAATGTCACTTACACCGGCTTCGCATTGGGTTCGGCAGCCTGTGTCGCCCTGGTCGATCCGGCGTCGAAGTCGACCTTGACGACCATCGCCTTCGCGATTGCGGGATTGGTCGCCGTCATCGGGATCGTCACCGCCCGGGCGATCACCGAACCCTATGTCGCTACGGTGGTCCGCATGGAGGCGCTGGCGCAGGGCGATCTTTCCAGCCCGATCCATTTTGGACAGCATCAGGATTGCGTCGGCCGCATGACCCGCGCGATGCAGGTGTTCCGCACGACCGCCGCCGCACAGCAGAAAAGCGAAACGGTGCAGGGCGAACTGGTCACGATGATGGGGCAATCGCTGCACCGCATGGCGCAAGGCGATCTTTCGGTGCGGCTGGATACGCCCTTTTCGGAAGAGAATGAACCATTGCGCCATGATTTCAACGCAGCCGTGGCGGCGATGGCAGAGACGCTGGGCGCCGTGACGTCAGCCGCCAGCGCGATCAACACCGGCGCGAACGAAATCAGCCAGGCGTCCGACGACCTGTCGCGTCGGACGGAGCAACAGGCGGCGAGCCTCCAGCAGACTGCCGCCGCGATGGACGAGATTACTGTGACCGTGCGGGAAACGGCGGCGGGCGCGGTGCGCGCCAATGAAGTGGTGGCCGCCACCCGGAACGACGCCGAGGACGGCGGGCGGATCGTGCGCGAGGCGGTGGATGCGATGGGCGGGATCGAGCGCGCATCGAGCGAGATTTCGGAGATCATCTCCGTCATCGACGGCATCGCATTCCAGACCAACCTGCTGGCGCTGAACGCCGGCGTCGAGGCGGCGCGGGCCGGCGATGCCGGGCGCGGGTTCGCGGTGGTCGCATCCGAGGTTCGTGCCCTGGCGCAGCGTTCGGCCGATGCGGCCAAGGACGTGAAGACCAAGATCACGGCGTCGACGGGTCAGGTCGATATCGGTGTCGCGCTGGTCGGTGAAACCGGACGTGCGCTGGAGCGCATCGTCGGGCGGATCGCGGAGGTCAGCACGCTGGTGTCGTCGATCGCATCGTCCGCCGAACAGCAGGCACAAGGCCTGCAGCAGGTGAACACGGCGGTTGGCGAGATGGATTCGGTGACGCAGCAGAATGCCGCGATGGTGGAGGAGAGCACCGCCGCCGCCCGCAACCTGGCGACCGAGTCCGACGATCTGGCGCGGCATGTCGCCCGCTTCACGCTTGCCACCGGCCAGGCGACCCGCCGTGCGCCCAACGTGCACCAGATGCCGGCTGTGATCGAGAAGCCCGCACCGGCCCGTCGCGCCGCGACGCCGGCCCGGATGCAGGGTGCGCTGGCGCTGAAGATCGAGACCAGCCCCGACGACTGGTCGAGTTTCTGACGCGCGCGCGCCGGATCGATCAGTAGCGGCGCAGCAGGCCGGCGAGCTTGCCCTGAACCCGCACCTCGTCCGGGGTGTAGCGTTGCGGATCATAGGCACGATTGGCGGGATCAAGCCGGACCATCCCGCCTTCATGCCGCCAATATTTCAGCGTCGCTTCCTGTTCATGGACCAGTGCGACGACGATGTCGCCTTCGCGTGCCTGTTCCTGGCGACGGACCAGCGCATAGTCGCCGTCGAGAATGCCGGCCTCGACCATCGAATCCCCCGCGACTTCCAGCGCATAATGTTCGCCGGGACCGAGCAGGGCTGCGGGAACCGCCAACATGCTCTGACCCTCGATCGCTTCGATCGGGAGACCGGCGGCGATGCGGCCGTGCAGCGGGATTTCCAGGATGTCGTTCGCGGCCGCCAGGATCGGAACCGGCGCGCGGGCCGGAACGGGCGGGGCCACCGGCGTGGCGGCGGCCGGGCTGGTCTTCATCCCCTCCGGCAGGCGCATCACCTCCAGCGCGCTGACCAGCCGGTGGACACCGGATTTCGATTTCAGATCGAGCGCGTCCTTCATCTCCTCGAACGACGGGGAGACGCCGGTTTCGGCCAGACGATCGCTGATGAAACTGAGCAACTCATGCTGTTTGCGCGTGAGCATCGCGTAACCCCTTCAAGGAACGAACGGGGAACGTGTAGGAAACATCCGTTTCGCTGTCAAGCGATGCGGATCGCCGTGACGATGCTGCCGGCGGGGGCGGGCGGGCTGTGCGATTCGCGCAGGATCAACAGGTCGGCTTCGGGCAGGCGGCGGAGCGCCGCGCTGTCCTGACCGGTCAGCGGACAGGCATGGCCGTCCCGATCGGCGGCGCGCAGATATTCGCGACGCGGACCGGTAGCGGGAAGCGCGGTGGCGAGCAGGCGCGGCTCCGGCGTGGGCAGGAGATGGCCGGCATCGACCAGATGCGCCGCGAGCGGGAGCAGGAACAACAGCGCCGTGACATAGGCGGACACCGGGTTGCCGGGCAGTCCGAGCGCAACCATCGCGCCGAGCCGGCCGGCCATCAGCGGCTTGCCGGGTTTGAGCGCGATCTTCCAGAAGTCGATTTCCGCACCCGCGGCCAGAAGCGCCGGGCGGACGAGGTCATGATCCCCGACCGACGCGCCGCCGGTCGTGACGAGGATGTCCGCCCAGTCGGCCGCGTCGCGCACCGCAGCGGTCAGGAGCGCGAGATCGTCGCGGACGATTCCGCGATCCTGGACATCGACCGGCAGCCTGGCGAGCAGCGCCGCCAACATCGGCGCGTTGGACGAGGGCAGCTGCACTCCCGTCACCGGTGCACCCGGAGGCACGAGTTCGTTGCCCGTCGACAGGATGGCGATGCGCGGACGGCGGCGGACCGGCAGCACGGCATGGCCGCCGGCGGCGGCCAGCGCGACCGCGGCGGCGGTGACCGGCGTTCCCTGCGCCAGCAGGATGTCGCCCGCCCGGAAATCGGACCCCGCCCGGCGGATATGCGCGCCGGGACCGGACGGGCCATCGCCCGCGAGCGTCAGGACGGCGCCGTCCCGCGCCGCTTCCTCCTGGATCAGGATGCAATCGGCACCGTCCGGAACGGCGGCGCCGGTGAAGATGCGCGCGGCTTGCCCCGCCGCGATCGCGAACGACGCGCCACCGGCCGCGGCTTCGCCGATCACCGTGAGCGGCTGGCGAAGCTCGGCAAAGCGCAGGGCATAGCCGTCCATCGCCGACAGATCCGCCGCCGGTTGCGTGCGGAGTGCATGAACCGGCGATGCCAGCGTGCGGCCGAGGGCGGTGACCAACGGCGCCTGTTCGACCGGAAGGGCGGAGCCAAGCGCGAGCAGGCGCGCGAGGGCGTCCGGGACGGGGAGAAGCGTCACGAGCGGACCAGACGGGGCCGGCATGTGCCGGATGGGCGTCCTTCACCGGGTTGAGCGGCGCGGACCGGTCCGTCGGGCCCCGGCGCCGTGCGCGCGCCGGTCATGCGGCGCGCCAGTCGCCGGAGCGGCCGCCGGATTTGGCAAGCAGGCGGACGTCGCCGATGATCATGCCGCGATCGAGCGCCTTGGCCATGTCGTAGATGGTGAGCAGCGCGACCGACACCGCGGTCATCGCCTCCATTTCCACACCGGTGCCATGGGTGGTGGCGACGGTGGCGGTGACGGTGATGCCGTCCTGCTCGATCTGCAGATCGACGGTGACGCCGCCGATCGGGAGCGGGTGGCAGAGCGGGATGAGATCGGCCGTGCGCTTGGCCGCCATGATCCCGGCGATCCGTGCGACGGCGATCACGTCGCCCTTCGCCACGGCGCCATCGCGGATCGCGGCAAGCACGGCGGGGGCGATCCGGATCCGGCCGCCGGCGGTGGCTTCGCGGCGGGTGTCGGGCTTGGCAGTGACATCGACCATGCGCGCCGCGCCCTGGTCATCGAGATGGGTGAGCCGGGTCATCCCGCCAGTAACGCACGGGTGGCGGATTCGACGTCGGCATGGCGCATCAGGCTTTCGCCCACCAGAAAACAGCGCACGCCGTGACGGCCGAGCCGGGCAAGATCGGTGGGACCGGTGATACCGCTTTCGGCGACCAGGGTGGTGCCGGGCGGCGCGTGGGCGGCAAGTTCCTCGGTACGGGCAAGATCGACCGAGAAGTCGCGCAGATCGCGATTGTTGATGCCGATCAGCCGGCTTTTCAGCGCCAACGCCCGATCGAGTTCCGGTCGGTCGTGCACTTCGACCAGCACGTCCATGCCATGATCGATCGCGGCGGATTCGATTTCCGCCATCTGCGCATCGTCCAGCGCGGCGGCGATGATGAGGATGGCGTCGGCGCCAAGCGCGCGCGCCTCCGCCACCTGCCACGGATCGACCATGAAATCCTTGCGCAGCGCCGGGATGGCGACGGCGGAACGGGCGGCGACCAGAAAGGCATCATCCCCCTGGAAATAGGGCCGGTCGGTCAGCACCGACAGACAGGCGGCGCCACCGGCGGCATAGGCGCGCGCATGGGCGGGCGGATCGAAATCGTCGCGGATCAGACCCTTGGACGGAGACGCCTTCTTGATCTCCGCGATCAGGCCATAGCCGCCGGCCGCGACTTTCGCATCGAGTGCGGCGCGGAAGCCGCGGGGCGGCGTGGCAGCGGCGATGCGGGCCGCGATCTCGGCCATCGGCAGCGCAGCCTTCATCGCCGCGACATGGGTGCGGGTGGTGGCGCAGATCTGGGCCAGGCGATCGGTCATCAGGCAGCGATCCAGCGGGAGAGAAGGGTGGCGGCGCGGCCGGCATCGATCGCCTCCGCCGCCCGGGCGACGCCGTCGATCCAGCCATCGGCGCGTTCCGCCACGATCAGCGCGCCGGCGGCGTTGAGCAGGACCGCGTCGCGATAGGCGCCGGCCGCGCCCCCGAGCAGCGCGGTCAGCGCGGCGGCGTTATAGGCCGGGTCGCCGCCGCGCAGGTCGTCCAGTCCGTGGGTCGGCAGGCCGGCGTCGGCGGGGGTCAGCCGTTCGGTCCGATCGCCGCAGGCCCCGATCCGGATCGCGGTACTGGGCGCGCAGACCGACAGTTCATCGAGCGGTTCGTCGCCCGCGACCATCATCGCGCTGTCGACGCCGATCCGGCGCAGCGCAGCGGCATAGGTCGGCAGATAATCGGGGCGGGCGACCCCGATCAGCTGACGCCGGACGCGGGCGGGATTGGCGATCGGGCCGATCAGGTTGAAGATGGTACGGCGACCGATCGCGCGGCGGACCGGAGCCAGCCGGCCGAGCGCCGGATGATGTTTCTGCGCGAACAGGAAAGCGATGCCGAGATCGGCCAGCGTGTCTTCCGCCGTGGCGGACGCGCGGTCGAGATTCAGGCCGAGCGCCTCCAGCGTATCGGCTGCCCCCGCGCTGGACGAGGCGGCGCGGTTGCCATGCTTCGCAACCGGCACGCCGCAGGCCGCGACGACGATCGCGACCGCGGTCGACACGTTGAGGCTGTGGCTGCCGTCGCCGCCGGTGCCGCACACGTCGATCGCGCCCGGCGGCGCCGCGACCGGAATCATGCGTTCGCGCAAAGCCTGTGCGGCGGCGGCGATTTCGATCGCGCTTTCCTCGCGCTCGGTCAGGCCGGTCAGGAACGTCGCCGCCTCCGCATCCGGTACGCGCCCGTCGAGGAGATCGCCGAACGCCGCGAGCGCCGTGGCGTGATCGAGCGGGCTGTCCGTCGCGGGCAGCAGCGTGGCGACGGTCATGCCAGCGCGCGGACCGGGAGGCCCGCAAGCGTCAGGAAATTGGCAAGCATGGCATGGCCATGTTCGGTCGCGATGCTTTCGGGATGGAATTGCACGCTGTGGATCGGCAGCGTGGGATGCGCGAACCCCATGACCGTGCCATCCGCGGTGCGCGCATTGACGCGCAGCGTGTCGGGCACATCCTCCACCACCAGCGAATGATAGCGGGTGGCGGTGAAGGGCGAGGGCAGGCCGCCGAACAGGCCGGTGCCGTCATGATCGATCGGCGAGGTCTTGCCGTGCATCAATTCCCGCGCGCGCACGACGCGGCCACCGAAATGCTGGCCGATCGCCTGGTGACCCAGGCAGACGCCCAGCAGCGGCTTGCCCGCATCGGCGGCGGCCGCGACCAGATCGAGCGACACGCCGGCTTCGTTCGGCGTGCAGGGACCGGGGGAGATCAGGAAGGCATCGGCACCCGAGCCGATCGCCTGGCCCGCGCCGATCGCGTCGTTGCGCACGACCTCCACCTCCGCGCCCAGTTCCTGGAGATAGTGGACGAGATTCCAGGTGAAGCTGTCGTAATTGTCGATGACGAGGATCATGGCGCGGTGCCTATCAAGCTATCGCGCGCGCGTCGAGAAAGTCCGCGACCGCGGCATAGATCGCGTCGAGATCGGCATCGTCGATGCAGTAGGGCGGCATGATGTAGACGCTGTCGCCGAGCGGGCGCAGCAGGATGTCGCGCGCGCCAGCATGCGCCATCAGCGCGGGGCCGATCGCGGACAGATAGCCGTCCGGCCGGCCACCCCGGTCGATCAGTTCGAAGGCGGCGATCGTGCCCAGCCGGCGCGGGTTCGCGATGGCCGGATGCGCGGCGATCCGGTCCAGCCGTGCCTGTTGCCGCCGGCCGAGATCGGTGACCCGGGCCAGCACCGGTTCGTCGTGCCAGATGTCGAGATTGGCGACCGCGGCGGCGCAGGCGATCGGATTGGCGGTGTAGCTGGACGAATGGAAGAACATGGTCGCGCGGTCGGTGGACCAATGCGCGTCGAACAGCGCATCGGTGGCGAGCGTGACCGCCAGCGGGATCGCGCCGCCGGTCAACCCTTTCGACAGGCAGAGGATGTCCGGAACGACATCGGCCTGTTCACAGGCGAGCAAGGTGCCGGTGCGGCCCCAGCCGGTCATCACCTCGTCCGCGATGAACAGCGTGCCGTGGCGGGCACAGATCGCGCGCATTTCGGCCAGGATCGCGGGCGGATAGACCTTCATGCCGCCCGCGCCCAGGATCAGCGGTTCGACGATGAACGCCGCCGCCGGATCGCCGCCGCCGCACAGCGCGTCGAGCGTGTCGAGCGTCACCTGTTCCCGCCCCGGTTCGGGAAACGGCACCAGCCCGACGTCGAACAGCAGCGGGGCATAAGCGCGGTTGAACACGCCGCGCGCGCCGACCGACATCGTGCCGATCGTGTCGCCATGATAGCTGTGTTCCAGCATCAGGATCCGGTGGCGCGGCATGCCGATGTTGGTCCAGTAGCCAAGCGCCATCTTCAACGCCACTTCGACCGCGGTCGACCCGCTGTCGGAATAGAAGACGCGGGTGAGCGCCGGCGGCAGGATCGCGACCAGCCGCGCCGCCAGCACCTCTGCGGGTTCGTGGGTCCAGCCGGCAAAGATGATCTGGTCCATCCTTGCGGCCTGATCCGCGATCGCCGCCATGATGCGGGGGTGGCGGTGGCCGTGGGTCGTCACCCACCAGGACGAAATCGCATCGACCACGCGGCGGCCATCCGCGGTGTGGAGCGCGGCGCCGTCGGTGCGGACGACCATCGGGATCGGCGCGCCCAGCCCGTGCTGGGTGAAGGGATGCCAGACGGGGGAGGTCATCGCGCGAAGTCGGCGAGGGTGAAGCCCTGCTCAAACGCCCGTGCCAGCGTGGCGCGGTCGAGCGTCGGCAGTATCGGCAAGCGCCCCAGCCGCCTGACCCCGCCGATCGCGCAGATGGTGGCTTCGCTGTCGTCGTTCGCATCGCCGACGAAGGCGACCCCGATCAGCGGGACGCCGCGCGCGCGCAGCGCCTCGATCGACAACAGGCTGTGATTGATCGTACCCAGGGCGGTGCGCGCGACCAGCACCACCGGCGCCGCCCAGCGCGCGAACAGATCGACATAGAGCAGGTCGCGGGTGAGCGGGACCAGCGCGCCGCCGGCGCCCTCCACCACCAGGGGCCCGGCGATCGCCGGGAGCGCGAGCCGGTCGGGGTCGATCCGGATCCCGTCGATTTCCGCTGCGCGGTGCGGCGAGCAGGGGGTGACGAGCCGATAGGCTTCCGGCAGGATCCGGTCGGCAGGCAGGCCCGACAGTGCGGCGACGGTTTCGGCATCGCTGCCGTCGTCCAGCCCGGCCTGCACCGGTTTCCAATATTGGCCGCCCAGTGCGCCGGCGAGCGCGGCGGCGAAGACGGTCTTGCCGATGCCGGTATCGGTCCCGGTGACGATGATGATGGTCATGCCAGCGCCTGTACCATCGCGCCGGCCAACCTATCCAGCGCGGCATGATCAAGATTGTGGGTGATCGACAGGCGCAGCCGCGCGGTGCCGACCGGCACGGTCGGCGGGCGAATACCGCGCACGTCATATCCCGCCGCCTGCAACCGGTCCGCCACCTGCATCGTGTGGCGATCATCGCCCAGTATGAGCGGCAGGATCTGAGACCCGGTGATGGTCGCGCCAAGCGGTCCCAGCCGTAGCCCGGCGTGAGCGACCAGCGCGGCCAGCCGCGTGCGCCGCGCCGGCTCGGTCACCAGCAGGCGCAGCGCGGCGCGCACCGCCGCCGCCATCAGGGGCGAGGGCGCGGTGGAAAAGATGAAGGCGCGTGCGCGGTTGACCAGAAAATCCCGCACGATCCGGGGCGCGCAGACAAGCGCGCCTTCGCAGCCGAGTGCCTTGCCGCAGGTGCGCAGGACGATCACGTCGTCGCGACCGTCGAACCCGTCCGCCAATCCGCGGCCATCACGACCGAACACGCCGGTGGCATGCGCCTCGTCGATCAGCAGGAACGCGTCATGCGCGACGGCCAGGTGGGCGAGGTCGGCCAGCGGCGCACGATCGCCGTCCATGCTGTAGAGGCTTTCGACCGCGATCCAGACGCGGCCGGTGCCGCCGCCCGCGCGCCAGCCGACAATGGCATCGGCAAAGGCATCGACGTCATTATGGTCGACGGATCGCCGCTCCGCCCGGCCGATCCGCATCCCTTCATGCGCGCTGGCGTGGATCAACGCATCGTGCACGATCAGGTCGCCGGTCTGCGGCAGCGTGGCGAACAGCGCGGCGTTGGCGGCATAGCCGCTCGACAGATAGAGCGCGCTTTCCGATCCGAAGAAGGCGGCGGCCTCCGCCTCCAGAGCCTCATGTTCGGGATGATTGCCGCGCAGCAGCCGGGATCCGCCCGACCCGATCGGCACGCCACGGGCCAGCGCGTCCGCCACCGCCGCAGACAGCGCGGGCGCACTCGCCAGGCCGAGATAGTCGTTCGACGCCAGGTCGATCCCGGCGCGCGCGACCAGCCGGCGGCCGCGCCCGCGGGCGGACAGCGCCGTGAGATCGGCGTGATGGGCGGACAGGATCGACATGGCCGGCCGTGGGATCAGGCGAGGCGTTCGGGAACGGCGTCGGCATCCGCCGCGACCGTGGCGGCGGGGGCGACCGCCTCCCACGGGAAGACGAACCAGCTCTTGTCGACGGCGCGATCGATCGTGCGGTGATGATAATCGACGCGCTGCGCCGACCGGACATTGTCGAGCAACACCGCGAACCGTGCCCGGTCCGCCACGCCACCCGACGCGACCAGCCGCTGGCGCAGATGGGCGATCGTGCCCCCGCTATCATTGATGTCGTCGACGAACAGCAGTTTCTGCCCATCCGCGGTGCGCGCCGCCAGGCGATCGAGCAGGGCCTCCCCGAATTCCGCCACGCGGGCCGAGATGTCGATCGACAGCAAGGGAATGTCGACCGCGTGCGACAGGAAGGTCGCCGGCACCAACCCGCCGCGCCCGACGCCGACGAGATGGTCGGGCCGCCAGTCCCCCGCCCCGAGCTGGGCCGACAGCGCCTGGATGCCGGCCAGGAAATCGTCCTGCGACACGGTGGCGAAGATGGGCATCGGCGTTGTCCTTGCGCAGGCGCTGCTGGTCGGGTGCGGGGCATAGCGGGCGGCGCGGTGGCGGCCAAGCGATGCGTGGGCGGGCCACGCCGGGGTGCGGATCAGCCGTGCGTCGCGACATAGGCGTCAATCGCGGCCAGATGCCGGGCGATATCTGCATCGGGCAGGAACGACCCCAGAAAGCTGTTGCGGGCCAGCGTCACGAAATCGTCGCGCGTCAGCCGGCCGGTTGCCGCGACCGCACGGTAATTGTCGTTCACATAGCCCCCGAAATAGGCGGGATCGTCCGAATTGATCGTCGCGCGGAGGCCAAGCCGCAGCATGCGGTCGATCGGATGCGCATCGATATCGGGCACGACGCACAGTTTCAGGTTGGACAGCGGGCAGACGGTCAGCGTCATGCCCGTCCGGGCGAGCCGGGCGATCAGCAACGGGTCCTCCAACGCGCGATTGCCATGATCGAGCCGGTCGATGCCGAGCAGGTCGAGCGCCTGTGTGACATAGGCGGGCGGACCTTCTTCCCCGGCATGCGCGACCCGTTTCAGCCCGAGCGCGGCGGCGGCGGCGAAGACGCGGGCGAATTTTTCGGGCGGGTGGCCAAGCTCGGACGAGTCGAGTCCGACTCCTGCGATGCGGTCGAGCCACGGGCGGGCCGCGTCCAGCGTGGCGAACGCGTCGGCTTCATCCAGATGCCGGAGAAAGCACAGGATTAGCCGCGACGTGATGCCCTGGTCGCGCTCGGCCGCTGCCATGCCGGCCAGCAGCCCCTCGATCACCGTACCGATCGCGATGCCGCGGGCCGTGTGCGTCTGCGGATCGAAGAAGATTTCGGCATGGACGACATGATCGGCGGCGCAGCGGGCGAAATAGGCCTGCGCCAGGTCGCAGAAGTCCGTTTCGGTCCGCAGCACGTCGGCGCCCGCATAGTAGATGTCCAGAAAGTCCTGAAGATTGCCGAACGCATAGGCGGCACGGACCGCCGCGACATCCTCATAGGGAATCGCGACCCGATTGCGTTGCGCAAAGGCGAACATCTGCTCCGGCTCCAGGGCGCCTTCGATGTGGAGGTGGAGTTCGGCCTTGGGCAGGCCGGCGGCGAAGATAGCGAGATCGGTCATGCCGCCCAAGATAGGCGAGGGACGGCGCATGCCTAGCAGAAACGCGATTCGGCCGGATGCGTGGCGTCGAGTCGTCGCGAGTCTGTCATGATTCGGTGGCTAAGGTCTGCACGACGACAGGATCGCGAGGCCGCCCGAACCGCGGTTTCAGCGGGTTTCCGGCCTGTTTCGCAAAAAAGTGACCGAAGCCGGTTGACCCTTTCGTGGGTGTCGCCTAGATCTCTGTTTGTCAGCGGCGCTCTCCTGGAAACGGGGTTGGGGTGCTGGACGGCGCTTTTACCTTTGATCGCTTTGAGTGGTCATCCTGAACCGGAAGGTTAGGGAGGGTGGAAG
>NZ_DASVTO010000089.1:0-20504 GCF_036387535.1 Sphingomonas sp. | reverse complement strand
GCTCGCCGCCATCGATCCGACGACCCTGTCCGATGCGGCGCAGGCCGCCTACCGCGCGGCCGAAAGCCGCGTGATCGTCAACGCCTATCTCGGGATCGCCGCCGCACTGATGGTCATTGCCGCCGTGGTCTGGCTGCGGCGCAACGCGTTGGTCGAGCGTCCGGCCGATCAGGCCGGCGGGTTGCGTGCCGCGCTCGGCCTGCTCCGGCGCCCGCGCTTCGCGTTCGGAACGCTGGGCATCTTCCTCTATGTCGGGGCGGAAGTCTCCGTTGGCAGCCTGATCGTCAACTATCTGATGCGGGCGGACACCCTGGCGCTGGGGCAGGAAGCCGCCGGCGCGCATGTCCCATATTACTGGGGCGGCGCGATGATCGGCCGCTTCATCGGCGCGCTGCTGCTGCGCTATGTCTCGCCAGGCAAGGCATTGACGGGCGCCGCCGGCGGCGTGCTCGCCTTGCTCGCCATATCCGGCACCGCGACGGGCCTGGTGTCCGCCTGGTCGCTGCTGGCGATCGGGCTGTTCAATTCGATCATGTTCCCGACGATCTTCAGTCTCGCCAGCGAACGGCTGGGCGTGCGCACGCCGGAGGGATCGGGGCTGATCTGCATGGCGATCGTCGGTGGCGCGATCGTCCCGCCGCTGACCGGCTGGACCGCGGACCAGATCGGGTTGAAGGGCGCGTTGCTGGTGCCGGCGCTCTGCTACGCGATCATCCTCGCCTTCGGCCTTTATGCCCGCCGCCCGGCCCCGGCGCTGGACGACGCCGCAGCATGAGGGCGGAGCGGTTCGCCGCCTGATCTGTTATAGTCCTGCCCAGGCGCCGCACCACGACGGCGCCATCCTTGATGCAGGAGATTCGCTATGACCGATCAGGCCCGTTCCGCCACCGCCACCATGACCGAATCCATGAAAACCGCCACGGATCAGATGAAGGCTGCGGGCGGCAAGGCCGCCGAAACGACGCAGGCGCTCAACAGCAAGATCATCGACCAGGCCGAAACCAACGTCCGCGAGGCATTTGCCGCTCTGCGCGCCGCGGCAACCGCCGGATCGATGGGCGACATCCTCAAGGTTCAGGGCGACTATGTCCGGGAACAGAGCGCCCGCAACATGGCGCAGGCGAAGGAGATCGGCGAGATGATCGCAAACTTTGGCCGCAGCGCCATGGGGCAGGCCGGCACGATGCCGGGAATGCCCGGAATGTCCGGTACGCCAACCGACTCCAACTGATCGGTGGACCGATGGCCGGGGTCGGGCCGCGTCCGCTATCCGGCTGGACGCCCCGGCCCCGTTCTGCGGTCCACCGCTAGATCCGCACCGCGATCGGAAGCCGCAGGACCAGCGCCATGCCGTCCTCCGATCGAACGAGCAGCACTTCTCCCCCATGCGCGCGCGCGATCGATCGCGCGACCGCCAGGCTCGGGCCCGATGGTCGTGGTGGCGCGCTGCGCTCCGCCTTGCCATGCAAACCGGGCGCGAACCCGGCTGGGGGCGTCGCCTCCACCGGGTCCGCCGCCAACGCCGTCTCGCGCGCCGATATCGTCGCACTATCGCCGTCCGTGCCGAGCACCAGCATGACCGCCCCGCCGTGTCGCCGCGATGTCGCGATCATCTGCTCCAGAACCCGTCCGATCGCGCCTGGGTCGACATCGACCCAGGCGACGATGTCGGTTTCCGACACCACGGTGTCGCCGCGCGCAACCGCCTCGGCCGCCGTCGCCCGCACCAGCGCGCCCAGTTCCGCCCGTTCCAGGGCCGCGGGTGTCGCAGCATCGGTCAGGAACAGCTGCAATCCCGCGACTGCATCTTCAAGATAGGCGACATCATCATAGAAAGCCTCGCGAACCTGTCGCGGTGCCTCGTCCAGCCGGGCACGCAACCGGTCGAGCGGCGCCCGCACATCGCTGCGCAACATGCCCGCAAATGCCGTCCGGTCCCCGCTCAGGCTTTGCACCCGTCCTTGCAAGCGCGCCAACGCCGCCGCCGCCGGTGCCAGTTCGTCGGGCGTGTCGGCAACGGGAACCGCGTGCGACGGATCCCGCCCACTCGCCTCCGCCGCCGCGGCGAACCGGCGCAACGGCCGCACCAGCAGCACCGCGAACAGACCGGCGGCCGTGACGCTGATGGCCAGCGCCACCAGGAACCACAGCGCCATGACCTGCTGCGTGGTCGTCGGAAACGCCTCCGGCCGGGGTCGCACCACCGCCCATCGCCGATCGGGCAAACGAAGTGCTGCCTGGAACTCGCCCGTCACCTCCTGGATCGCGCCGGGCGCCGGCTGTGCCGCGGGCCGCGCCGCCCGGATCGGGGGAGCGACCGGTGCCGCCTGCGGGACGATCGGCACTACCGGTGCGGCCACAACCGCCGGCCCGACCGCCTCCGCCACTGGTGACGGGACGGCGCGCGGGACGCGCACGGTCGCATCGCGGGGCGCCGTGGCGCGCGGCCGTGGCCGCTCTGCGGCCGGCGCCTGGACCTGCGGGGCGGGGGCGGGACGCGCCACCACCGGCTTCGGCACCGCCGGCACGATCGTCGGTGGCGGCACAACGGGTGCTGGCAGCGCGGTCGGAGCCGGGCTTGCGCCATTCTCCGCCTGCAGCAACGGCAGGAAACCGGCGCGCGCCGGTGGCTGGTCCGCCAGTGCGAACCGTGGATCCACCGCACGCACCCGGATCGGAGCCGTGACCACCATGCGGACGTCGGCAACCGGCACGCGCAGGATCGCGGCCAACTGCCGCTGCGCATCCGGCGCCTCCAGCCAGCGCGCATTCGCGGACGGCGGCACCGCAACGACACTGCGCGCGAGGATCGCATCGCCCGGACCGCGCAGCGCCACTGCCACCGCGTCGATCCGCACCGCCCGGGTCGTGCTCGGCGGCAGGATCGCGGCCATCCCGACCACGACAGCAAATGCGATCAGCACGCACAGGATCATCGCCACAACGAACCGCGTCCGAATCGCGATTCGTGGCAACAGGGACGAAGGGAGGCGACGGCTCATCACGCCTGCTATGGCATGACCGCGCGCCCCACGTCACCGGTCTCGTTACACCATGTCGCCGGTCGCGACCGGCAAGATCAAGATCGCGCGCAAGCCCTTCAGTTCAGGCGCGTTTTCCAGGATCAGGCGCCCACCGTTCAATTCCGCCAGCGCGCGGGTGATCGACAGGCCGAATCCATGCCCGTCGCCGCGCTCGTCCAGCCGTCGGCCGGGCACCAGTGCCTCGATCGCTGCCGCTTCCGACAATCCGGGTCCGTCATCGTCGATCCGGATATGGACCGCGGCGCCGTCCCGCGCGGCCTCGATCCGTACCGCACCCCGCGCGTGACGCCAGCCATTGTCGAGCAGATTGCCCACCATCTCGTCCAGGTCCTGCGGATCGACCGCGACGGCCATGCCGTCCGGCACCGCGATCCGCACGTCCAGCACGCGATCGGCATGCACCCGCCGCAGCACCATGGTCAGATCGCCGATTGCGCGGTTCAGCGGCGTCCGCACCCTGACACCCGATCCCGGTGCCGACGCCCGCGCCCGTCCCAGATGGTGGCGGACCTGGCGGTCGATCCGATCGACCAGTGCGCGCAACCCACCATCCGGGTCATGGTCCGGTTCCGCCAGCCGGACGGTCAGCGCCGCCAGCGGCGTCTTCAATCCATGCGCAAGGTTCGCGACATGCCGCCGTGCATGCTCAAGCCCCGCCGCATTCTGTTCGATCAGGGCGTTCAATTCGGCCGCCACCGCCATCAACTCCGCCGGCTGGTCGTCTGGTACGGTCCGGGCGTCGCCGGCACGCACCGCCGCCACGGATGCCGCCAACCGCCGCAGCGGCTGCAGCCCCAGCCGCACCTGCACCCACGTCGCCAGCGCAAGCGCGATGCCCAGGGTCGCGAGCGAGATCAGCAGCGGCGTCATCGCGGCCCGCAACGGGCGTTCGGCCACCGCGCGCGGCCCCGCCGCGGTGATCGTCACCGGACCGGCCGTCGTGACGATCGTCGTCCGGCGATAATGCAGCGCGCGCCACGGCGTATCCCGGATATCGCCGACGTCCATGTCGGGTCCTTCCCCGCGGCGGTGCTCATGGGGGTGCGCGTGTTCCTCGGGCGGTGGCGGCGGTCGATCCCGGCGCGGGATCATGAGGCTTCCGCCGCTGCTGCGCACCGCGCCCGCCGGACCATCGATCCGCCAGATCCAGCCCGATCCGGCCACTCCGAACGGCGGCAGATCGATCATGCGCGCCCGGTCGACGCGCCCGTCCGGGCCCACTGCACGCGCCAGCACCGCCACCTGCGCGTCCAGCCGTTGATCTAGTCCTGACATCACGAAGCGTTCCAGCACATGACCGATCGCGAATGCCGCGAACAGCAATGCCGCCAGCGTCGACAAAGCGGAGATCGCCAGCAACCGCCCGACCAGCGAGCGCGGCACCAGCGTCATGACCGGTCCGCCGCATCCGCGGTCAGGCGATAGCCCCGGCCGCGCACCGTCTCGATCATCTCCGGCCCGATTTTCCGCCGCAGTCGCCCGATGATGACCTCGATCGAATTGGAATCGACGTCCGCGTCGCCCTCATACACCCGCTCGATCAGATCGGATCGCTCTACGATCACCTCCTTGCGCAGCATCAGCGTGGACAGCACCCGCCATTCGAACGCCGTCAGCTTCAGCGGCAATCCATCGCGTTCGAACGTGCCGATCTGCGCGTCATAGCCGATCGGGCCGCAGGTGATCCGCGCCGACGCATGGCCCGCCGCCCGCCGAACCAGCGCCCGCAACCGCATGACCAGTTCCTCCACCCGGAACGGCTTGACCAGATAATCGTCGGCGCCGGCCTTGAACCCCTCGACCTTTTCGGACCAGCCGTCGCGCGCGGTCAGGATCAGCACCGGCAGGTCGCGGCCCCCGGACCGCCAGTCGCGCAGCACGGCGATACCGTCGCGCTTCGGCAACCCAAGGTCCAGCACCGCCGCATCATAGCGTTCGGTCGACCCCAGATGCCCGCCGTCTTCGCCGTTGCGCGCGATGTCGACCGCAAAATGCTCGGCTCGCAACGCCCGCGCGATCCCGTCCGCCAGCACGGCATCATCCTCGACCAGCAGGATCCGCATCGTCCATCCTTCCCCATCGCCCGTCCCGACGCAGACGGCGCGACCGGTGACGTAGGTCGCCTGCGTAAACCGAAACTGAACGACATGGTTCAGCGTGGGTGGAGCCCGACTCGGTAGGAAGGGCGCACACCACCACAAGCAACAGGATGTGATCCATGGCCAATCGTTTCTCCACCCGCATCGGGCATCGCGGGACCGCCATTGCCGCTGCCGCTGCCCTCTTGGTCGCGGGCGGTGCCGCTGGCGCCGGCGCGATCGCGCTGACCCGCCCGACCGTGACCATGGCGCCGGCCACGCCCACCCCGATCCGTGCGCTGGACGACGACGGCATCGTCACGGTCCGCGGCCGTGTCGCCGAAGTCTATGGCAGCCACTTCATCCTGGCCGACCAGAGTGGGCGGGCGCTGATCGATGCCGGCCCCGAATCGGATGGACGTCTCGCCGCCGGACAGCCGATCACGGTTCAGGGTCGCTACCGCCGGGGCATGGTCCGCGCCGCCTTCCTGGTCGATGCCTCCGGTCATGTCGAACAGGTCGGGCCGCTCGGCGATCATCATGGTCGGCCCGGTCCGCATGGGCCCGGTGGGCCGGACGGTCGCGACGACCCGCGCGGTCCGGGTGACGACCGCCCCGCTCCGCCGCCGCCGCCCCCGCCCTCGTCGTCATCCCCGGCCGCCGCGGCGTCGTCGTCGCCGGTAACGCCGCCCGCGCCTGCGGCAGCAACACGGCGCTGACGACCAGGTCATCCTGTTCCCGACCATGTGGGGAACAGGATGAACTTTCCTGCCACCCTGTTGTTCGCCATTGATGAAGAAGGAGCAGCGGATGACGATGGCGGTGCCTGGCCTTTCTGCCGTGCAGGTCGAAACCGGACCACCGGTGTCCGCGAAGACCGGACGACCGCTCGATTGGCTCAATTTCTTCCTGGCCGATGTCCGGGACGGGCTCGGCCCCTATCTCGCAATCTATCTGATCGCGGTTCGCGGCCCCACGCAGGGTTGGAACGAGGCGACCACCGGGCTGGTCATCACCATCGCGGGGATTGTCGGCCTGCTGGCGCAGACACCCGCGGGCGGGCTGATCGATCGCAGCCGCAACAAGCCGCGGATCGTGATTGCGGCCGCCCTGCTCGTCACCGCGAGTTGCGTGGCGCTGCCGCTCGCCTCCGGTTTCACGATGGTCGCGATCAGCCAGTCGGTGGCCGCGGTTGCCGGCGCGGTATTCGCGCCCGCCATGTCCGCGATCACGCTGGGTCTGGTCGGGCCGAGGCTGTTCGCGCCGCGCGTCGGCCGGAACGAAGCCTTCAACCATGCCGGCAACGCCGTGTCGGCTGGCCTGGCCGGGCTGCTCGCCTGGAGGTTCGGACCGGTTGTCGTTTTCTGGCTGATGGGCGGCCTTGCCATGGCCAGCATTTTTGCCGCCCGCCGCATCCCCAATGACCGCATCGACAACGCCGTCGCGCGCGGGCTCGATTGCGACACGGACCCGCAGGCGCAGGAGGCCAGCGTCTGGGCCACCGTGCTCGAAAACCGCCCGCTCCTGCTGTTCGCGGTGATCTGCTTTACCTTCCATCTCGCCAACGCCGCGATGCTGACGTCCGTGGGGCAGTTGCTGGCGCGAACGGCGGGCAAGGACCTTGCGACCTCGCTCACCGCGGCCTGCATCGTCGCGGCGCAGCTGGTCATGGTTCCGGTCGCGATGCTTGTCGGGCGAAAGGTCGATGTCTGGGGTCGCAAGCCGATCTTCCTGGCAGCCTTCGCCGTGCTTGCGGTGCGCGGCGTGCTCTACACCGTATCGGACGATCCCTATTGGCTGGTCGGGGTTCAGGCGCTGGACGGCGTAGGTGCGGGCATTTTCGGGGCGCTGTTTCCCGTGATCGTCGCCGATCTGACCGCGGGCACCGGACGGTTCAACATGTCACAGGGCGCCATCGCTACCGCGCAGGGGCTGGGTGCGGCGATCAGCGCCACCATCGCCGGCACCATCATCGTCGGCTTCGGCTATACCGCGAACTTCCTGATGCTGGCGCTGATTGCCGGCATCGGTCTTGCCCTCTATCTGGCGTTCATGCCCGAAACCCGTGGTCATTCTACAAAGGCGAAATCCGCATGAAGCAGCTGGTCGCGTTCGATCTCGATGGTACCCTTGCCGAAAGCAAACAGGCGATCGATGCCGAAATGGGCGCGTTGCTCGCGCGCCTCACCCGCGCGGCCACGGTCGCGGTGATTTCGGGCGGCGATTGGCCACAGTTCGAATCGCAGCTGATCGGCAATCTGCCGGCCGACGCCGATCTGTCGCGGCTTCTCGCCATGCCGACGTCGGGTACGAAATTATACCGCAATGACGGCGCCGGCTGGACGCAGATCTATGCGGACATCTTCTCGGCTGACGAACGCGACACGATCATTTCGGCCCTCGACGCCGCGATCGTCGAAGCCGGGTTGCAGGACGATCCCAGCTGGGGCGACAAGATCGAAGACCGCGGAAGCCAGATCACCTTCTCCGCGCTCGGGCAACAGGCGCCGCTGGACGCCAAACATGCCTGGGATCCCGACTTTGCGAAGCGCAAGCGGATGCAGGCGATTCTCGAACCTGTCCTGCCCGACTTCACCGTCCGCACCGGTGGCTCCACCTCGCTCGACATCACGCGCAAGGGCATCGACAAGGCGTACGGTATCCGCCGCCTGTCGGAAATGACCGGCATTTCCACCAACGGCTTCATCTTCATGGGCGATGCCATCTATCCGGGCGGCAACGACTATGCCGTGCGCGCGGCCGGCGTGGATTCGGTCGCGATCCGTGACGTCACCGAAACCAAACGCGTGATCGAAGGCATCCTCTATTGTCTCGAAGCGGGGGCGTGATCGCGATGGTTCCGGTCGACACCCATTTCTACGAGCCGTCGGCGGGCCACCGCTTGCCACACGATCCGTTCAAGGCAATCGTGGCGCCGCGTCCGATCGGCTGGATCTCGACCATCGGCGCCGACGGCGTCGTCAACCTCGCACCCTACAGCTATTTCAACGCGGTCTGCGACAAGCCGCCGATGATCCTGTTCTCCAGCGCCGGGCGCAAGGATACGCTCCGCAACGCGCAGGCGACGGGTGCCTTCGTCTGGAACCTCGCCACGCGCCCGCTGGCGGAACGCATGAACACCACCTCCGCGCCGGCTCCCGCGGATGTCGACGAATTCGCCCTCGCCGGCCTCACGCCCGCCCCAAGCCGGCTCATCGCCCCGCCCCGCGTCGCCGAAAGCCCGGCGGCGCTGGAGTGCCGGGTGCTCCAGATCGTCGAACTGCAGGATCTGGACGGCGCCTCCGCCAATCACTGGATCGTCGTCGGCCAGGTGGTCGGGGTCCATATCGATCCCGCCTTCCTGCGCGACGGCCTGTTCGACACCGCCGCCGCCCAACCGATCATGCGCGCCGGCTACCGCGGCGACTATGCCGGCATCGATGCCGGATCCATGTTCGAAATGATCCGGCCGACGGCCTGATCGGGAAAAGCGAATGGCGTGGGCGGCCGCAACAGCCGCCTTATCCACGCTCCCGAACGACCGCTTCCAACGCCGCATCCGCCCGCGCCAGCGCGACCAGCCGCACCCCGGCGGCGGCGGCGCGGGATACGGCCAGGCTGGTGGGTGCGGAGATGGTGACGAGCAGCGGGCACCCCGCCAGCGCGGCCTTTTCGACCAGCTCATAGGAACAGCGCGCCGACAGCAGTGCGAACCCGCCATTCCAGCGCAGACCCGCGCGCAGCATGGCGCCGACCAGCTTGTCGAACGCATTGTGCCGGCCGACATCCTCGCGCACCGCGCGGATCACGCCGTCCGCCGTACACGCCGCTGCGGCATGAACCGCGCCCGTCGCCGCATTCAGCGGCTGCCAGTCCCGTAACGCGGCCAGCGCGCGAAAGATCGCAGCATCCGCCACCGCCTCGCGTGTCTTCACCACCGGCAACGGCCTCAGCGCCTGTTCCAGATTCTCGATCCCGCACAGGCCGCAGCTGCTTTCCGATACTCGGTGCCGGACGCGCTCGATCACACGCTCCATCCGCGCCGCGATCAGCGTCACGCGCAGGATCGTGCCCACCGCGGCCGCATGCGTCTCCACCGCCACAATGTCCGCCGCGGCGTCGATCAACCGTTCCGCCGCGCAGAAACCATAAGCGAAATCATCCAGCGCGGCCGGCGTCGCCATCATCACGGCATAGCCCAGGCCATTGATCTCGATCGCGACCGGCGCTTCCACGGCCAAGGTGCGGACCAGGTCGCCTGAATCCCCGTCCGGCGTCAAACGGCGGAACGGGGCCGGCATCACCGCGGGATCATCCGGATTTTGCAATTGCTATGGCTCCGAAACGATTGCGGCGCGTTACGCGCCATGATGAACGATCCGTCTTTGCCCCGCCAAGCCGTCCTGATCGTCAACGCACGGTCGCGCAAGGGCCGCAAACTGTTTCGCCGCGCCAGCCGGGGCCTCAAGGCGGCGGGCGTCGATCTGATCCGGTCGCACGCGGTTCGCGATCCTGCGAAGCTGAAGGTCCATGTCTGCGAAGCGGTGGCGGAAGGCGCGCCGATGGTCATCGTCGGGGGTGGCGACGGGTCGCTGTCCTCGTCGGTCGATCATCTGGTCGGGCATGACACGGTGTTCGCGCTGCTCCCGCTCGGCACCGCCAACAGCTTCGCGCGGACGCTCGGCATCCCGCTCGATCTCGACGGCGCGATCCAGGTGATCGCCACCGGCAAGCGCCGCCGGATCGACCTCGGCATGATCGACGATGATTATTATGCGAACTGCGCCACGCTCGGTATCGCGCCGCTCATCGCCGAAACCGTGCCGCACGGGTTGAAACGGGTGCTCGGTCGTCCCGGCTATCTGGCCTGGGCACTATACCAGATGACGCGGTTCAAACCGTTTCGCCTGACGATCGGCGAAGGCGCCACCGCGGAAACCCTCGACGCGCTGGAGGTCCGGATCGCCAACGGCACCTATCATGGCGGGTCCGAACTGGTCGACAGCGCCTCGGTCGACTCGGGTGAGATCGTGGTTCAGGTCGTTACCGGACGGGCCCGCGCCTGGCTGGCGTGGAGCTGGCTGGCCAGTATCCTGCGACTGGATGCGCGACGGGGAACGTTGCGCGAATTTCACGGGCGGGAGATTCGGATCGCGACCGATCGCCCGATGCCGGTGTCGATCGACGGCGAATTGCTGGCGAAGACGCCCTTCACCGCGCGGATCGCACGCGCCGTGATCGAGGTCGCAGTACCGGCCTAGCGTGTCGGGCAGTCGCGGCCGGCCACTTCTCCGCTCGCCAGCGCGCTTTCGCTGGCCTCCGCCGGCACCAGCATGGCGCCACGCCGCCACGATCCCCGCAGATAATGCCCGATCGCCAGGACCAGCGACACCGCCGATCCGATCGGAAAGCTCCACCAGATGGCATCGGCGCCCCAGCGCGGCATCATGCCATAGGCGAAGCCCAACCGGACCGGGATCAGCGTCACCGCCAGGATCAGCAGCGGCGCGATCACCGATCCATTGGCCCGCACGGTGGAAAACAGCACCATGGTGATCCCGAACATCACGAAACTCCATCCGACGATCAGGTGGATATGCGCCGCGACCGCGATCGCGGGGCTGCCGTTCGCCAGGAACAGTCCCAGCACCGCGCGATCGACCAGCGTCGTCACCACCACCATCCCGCCTGTCAGGCACAGGTTGATCAGGATGCCCGCGCGCGTGATCGATCCGATCCGGTCCCAGCGTCCCGCACCGATATTCTGCGCCGCCATCGCGCTCACCGCCGCGCCCACCGCCAGCGCGGGCATCTGGATATAGGTCCATAGCTGCAACGCCACACCGTAGGCGGCGGTCGTCACCAGCCCCAACCGGTTGACCAGCCCGATCGAAACCAGCCCGGACACCGATACCACGATCATCTGCAAGCCCAGCGGCGCGCCCTTGGCCAGGATCGTGCGCAGCAGCGTGGGATCGGGGATCAGGTAGCGCCACTCCGCACCGCGCAACCGGATCGGCAGGTCGCGAACATAGATGGTCACCAGTAGCGCGCCCATCCCCACCAGGTTCGCGATCAGCGTCGCCGTCGCGGATCCGGCGATCCCCATCGCGGGAATCGGCCCCGCGCCCGCGATCAGGATCGGGTTCAACCCGCTGTCCAGCACGGTCGACAGCGCCATGAACCACAGCGGCGTCAGCGAATCGCCGGTGCCGCGCAACCCCATCATCAGCAGCACCGTCAGGAACGCCGCCGGCATCGCCAGAAAGATGACGCGCAGGTAGACCAGCGCCAGGTCCTGCACCGCCGGCGGTGTCGCCAGCAGCCGCAGCAATTGCGGTGCGAAGATCCAGCCGATCGCCGCGATCACGAACGCCCCGCCCACCAGCAGGCCGATCGCCGTACCCAATGCGCGCCGTGCACCGTCCACCTGCCCGCGTCCGATCGATTGCCCGACCAGGATGGTCGCTGCCATGCCGAACCCGAACACCGCGGCATACATCAGGAACATGATGAGGTTCGCGTTGGACGTCGCCGCCAATGCGCCCTCACCCAGATAGCGCCCGACCCAGATCGCGTTGATCGAACCGTTCAGCGAGTGCAGGATGTTCGATCCCAGCGTCGGCAGGGCGAACATCAACAGCGCCGGCGCGATCGCCCCGCTGGTCAGGTTGGGCCGGCCCGCTGGCCGTCCTGCACCGGTCGGTTGATCCCGGGACGTGTCGATATCGGCCATCTCAGCGTCCTGTCCTCGTCAAGTTCCATTCCGATCCCGCCGGGGCCGGACCTATCCCAACCGCGCCAACGCCGCGCGCAACCGATCGGCCTCCGCGGACCGCGCGGCATGATCCTCCCGCGCCTTGGCGACCGCATCGGGCTTCGCGCGTTCGACGAACGCCGGACTTTCCAGGCGCTTGGCCAATGCATCGCGCTCCTTCTCGGCGACCGCGATCCCCTTGCCCAATCGCGCACGTTCGGCGGCGAGATCGATGACACCCTCCAGCGGCAGCACGAACGTCGCTTCGTCGACCACCACCTGGGCCGCGCCGCCGGTCGCGGGCTCGAACGACACGGCCGCGATCCGCGCCAGCCGCGCCAGCACGGCTGCCTGCCGCTCCAGGCGACCACGCGTCTGTTCGGACGCATCGCGGATGTGGGCGGTCAGCTTCGCGCCGGGCGGCACGTTCAGCTCGGCCCGCGCCGCGCGAACCTCGCTCACCACCTGGATCGTCCAGTCGATCTCCGCCGCTGCGGCCGGATCCATCGCGCGTGCATCCGCCATCGGCCACCGCGCGACGATCAGGTCATGGTCGCGCGGCGCCAGCGCATGCCACAGTTCCTCGGTGATGAACGGCATGAACGGGTGCAGCATCACCAGCATCTGGTCGATCACCCAGCCGGCGACGGCGCGGGTCTCGGTCGCACCCGGCACCGGCCCCTCGGCCTCTCCCAACACCGGCTTGATCAGTTCCAGATACCAGTCGCAGAACGTCGCCCACACGAATTGGTAGATGGTGTTCGCCGCCTCGTCGAACCGCAGGTCGGCGAGCGCCAGGTCCAGCGTCTGTACCGTCTTCACCGTCTCCGCCAGGATCCAGCGATTGACCGGCAATTCCGCGCGCGGCGGTTCCAGCATGGTCGATCCGCCGATCCCGTTCGCCTGCGCGAACCGCGCCGCATTCCACAGCTTGGTGGCGAAGTTGCGATACCCCTCCACCCGCCGCTCATCCAGCTTGATGTCACGCCCCTGGCTTTCCATCGCCGCCAGCGTGAACCGCAGCGCATCCGCGCCGAACCGGTCGATCAGGCCCAGCGGATCGACGGTGTTGCCCTTGGACTTCGACATCTTCGACCCGTCCGGCGCGCGCACCAGCCCATGCAGGTACAGCGTCCGGAACGGCACCTCGCCCATGAACTGCAACCCCTGCATGATCATGCGGGCGTCCCAGAAGAACAGGATGTCGAACCCGGAAATCAACACGTCATTGGGGTAATGCCGGCCAACCTTCGCCATGTCGTCAGGCCACCCAAGTGTCCCGAACGGCCACAGCGCGGACGAGAACCAGGTGTCCAGCACATCCTGATCCTGCGTCAGCACGCGGTCGTCGCCGGCTTTCGCCCGCGCGCCGGCTTCGTCCTGCGCCACGAACGCGTTGCCATCCGCGTCGAACCACGCCGGAATCCGGTGCCCCCACCATAATTGCCGCGACACGCACCAGGGCTGGATATTGTCGAGCCAGTTATAATAGGTCTTGGTCCAGCTTTCGGGCACCACCTTGATCGCGCCCGATCGCACCGCCTCGATCGCGGGTCCGGCCAGCGTCTTGGCATCGACATACCATTGGTCGGTCAGCCACGGTTCGATCACCACGCCGGATCGATCGCCGAACGGCGTCTGGATCACGCGGTCCTCGATCCGGTCGAGCAGCCCCGCCGCCTCCAGCGCGGCGACGACCGCGACGCGCGCATCCTTCACCGACAGGCCGAGATAGGCGTCAGGGATCAGCCCGTCCGCTACCTGCACCACCTGCGCCTTCGCATCGAGCATGTTGAGCATGTCGCCTGCGGCGAACCCTGCGCGTCGCCCCACCTCGAAATCGTTGAAATCATGGCCGGGCGTGATCTTCACCGCGCCCGATCCCAATTCCGGGTCGGCATGGTCGTCGGCCACGATCGGGATCGCCCGCCCGGTGATCGGCAGGATCACGCGCTTGCCGACCAGCGCGGCATAGCGTTCGTCGGTCGGATGCACCGCCACCGCCATATCGGCCAGCATCGTCTCCGGCCGGGTGGTCGCGACCGCGATGACTCCGCTGCCATCCTCCAGCGGATAGTGCAGGTGATAAAATTTGCCCTGCACCTCGCGCGTTTCGACCTCCAGGTCGGAAATCGCGGTGCCCAGGCCCGGATCCCAGTTCACCAGCCGCTTGTCGCGGTACAACAGTCCCTGCTCGTGCAGGTCGACGAAGACCTTGATGACCGCCCTGGAAAATCCCGGGTCCATCGTGAAGCGTTCATTGGCCCAGTCGCACGATGCGCCCAACCGGCGGAGCTGGCCGGTGATCGTGCCGCCGCTCTCTTCCTTCCACGCCCACACCCGTTCGACAAACTGGTCGCGGGTCAGGTCCGTGCGCTTCTCGCCCGCGGCGTTCATCTGCCGCTCGACCACCATCTGCGTCGCGATGCCGGCATGATCGGTGCCGACCACCCACAACGCATCGCGCCCCTTCAGGCGGGCATGCCGCACCAGGATATCCTGCAACGTATTGTCCAGCGCGTGGCCGATATGCAGCGACCCGGTGACGTTCGGCGGCGGGATGACGATCGTGAACGGCTCCGCGTCGGGCCGATCGGGCCGAAACCCGTTCGTCTTTTCCCAATGCGGATACCAGCGGGCCTCGATGGCGGCGGGGTCGAATGTCTTGTCGATCGTCATCCCACTGCCTTAGCCGCGCAGACCGGACGCCGGAAGCCCCGGCGCAGCGTGACGACAGATACACGCAGTGCCTGCCGCGTCCCCCCGACGTCGGACGATCGGCCTGCAGGCCCTACAGGCTCTTTCCGGTGATCCGCGCGATTTCCCGCGCGACCAGTGTCTCCACCAGTTCGGGCAACCGGGCGTCCAGCCAGTCCTTCAGCATCGGGCGCAACAATTCCCGCACCAGACCTTCCAGCGTGTTGTCCGCGGGCGACGACCCGCGCACCACCAGTGCGGACAGGATGTCGAGCGAATGCTTGCTGGCAACGGCGGCGTCGGGAGACACCAATGGCGGCGCCGGTTCGGTCAGCTCCAGGACATCGCCCGCCACCGGTTCGGCATGCGCCACGGGCGCCGCGATGTCATCGGCGGGCCGCCGCGAACGCGGCGTCGCGATCGCGGCACCATCCTCGGCGATGATGCGCTTGATGGAAGCCAAGATCTCTTCCATCGACGGTTCCTGACGTCCCTCGCCCATGGCCGTCAGCTATTCCCTATTTCCGGGGCGCTGTCACCGGGTTTGCAGCGGGTTGCGCCGGGATTTCGCGCGATGCCGCCGGCACGGCCGGGCCATAGGCGCTTTGCGGCAGCACGACCGTGGTCGGCGACGGGATCGCTGCAGTCGATATCGCCACCGGCACCGGCTTCGGCCCGTCCTTCCAATCGCTCAGCGAATTGTGGACCTGGCGATAGTTCAGGGTCGGGTCGTACAGCGGCCCATTGTCCAGCCCCAGATTGCGGGCCTCCGCCCGGCCCAGCGCCGCCAGCAACGCAAAGCCCGCGACATAGGCGTCGCGTCGCGCCGTCACCAATTGCACGCGCACGTTCAGCAATTCCTGCTCGGCATTCAGCACGTCCAGCACGTTGCGTGTGCCGACGCTGTTCTCCGCCCGCACGCCTTCCAGCGCCAGTTCGTTTGCCGTTACCGCCCGTTCGGACGACGCGATCACGCCCAGCGCAGCGGCGTAAAGCGAATAGGTCGCGCGGGCATCCGCCACCACCGATCGTTCGACCTGCGCGACGCGTTCGATCGCCTGGCTTGCCAGGGCCTTTGCCTGCCGCACGCGCGCCGCGGGCAATCCGCCCTGATACAGCGGCAGCGACAACTGCACCCCGACGGTTCCGGTGGTCTGCGATTGCCGCGCCGGAATGAAGGTCGTGGTCTCGCCCGATCCTGCAAACGTGCCCGGATTGGTCCCGAGATAGTCGTTATAGCCGCCGCTGGCGAAACCCGAAAGCGTCGGCAGGCGCGCCGCCTGCGCGGTACGGATGTCATAGCTTGCCGCCCGTGCCGCCGCCCGTGCGGCGATTAGGTCCGGATTATTCTCGATCGCCAGGTCGGATGCGGCGGCAGCGCTCTGTGGAAACACCGGCAATGGCGGCGGCGGTTCCAGCGCATCCGGTGCCGCGCCGATGATGTTCAGATAATTCTCCCGGCTGGAATCCAGCTGCGCCAAGGCCGATTGCAGCTGGCTCTGCGCGATCGACAACCGCGCTTCGGACTGCGCCACGTCCGTTCGCGTCAGATCGCCGACCTGGAACCGATCCTTCGATGCCTGCAAATTGGTCTGCAACACGCGGACATTGCCGCGGTTGAGTTCGACGATCGACAGGTCGCGGATCACGTCCATATAGGCGCCGACGGTCTGGACGAAGATGTTCGCCTCGGTCGACCGCAACTGCGCCCGCCCGGAATCCACGCGCGCATCCGCCGCCTTCACGGCGCTGCGCACGCCACCACCCTGATAGAGCGGGACATTGATGTTCACATTCCCCGCCAGGTTGCGGGTCGGGGAGAACCGCGACCCGATGCCGCGCAACAGGAACTCGCTATAGGTCCCGGTGGCACTCGCCCCCGGCAGGCCCTGCGACCGGGCGATCGGCACCCCTTCGTCGGTCGCGCGCTGGCCAGCGCGCGCACCGGTCAGGGTGGGGTTGCCGCGATACGCCTGGATCAGCGCGCCGCGTAGCGTAGCCCCCCAGGCCGGCAGCATCGGAACGGCCAGGATCGCCGCCGCCGTCGCCAACCCCACCGCCTTCGTCGTCACCCGCATCAACACGCTATTCCCCCACCCGATCACCATTGATCAGAATTGAAATTCCGGTGGCGGTGCAAACCCCGGCAGCGTCACCGCCTCCGCATCCAGCACCGTCACCAATCCAAAACCGCTGCCCGCGCGGCGCCCGATCGCCAGGCGCGACACGCCACGTTCGATCACCCCGGTCGCCAGCCGCCCGCCATCGACCAGCTGACCGCTGATCGCCTTCGGCACCGACGCCACCGCCCCATCGATCAGGATCAGGTCATAGGGCGCACCCGCGGACCAGCCTTCGACCAGCGGCCCCGAAACATAGGTCACGCCCGGCATCTCGACCGGGACCAGCGCCGGATCTTCCTCCAGCGCCGTCACCGCCGCGCCCAGCTTCGCCAGCACCGCGGCGGCGTATCCGGTGGCCGATCCGACCACCAGCACGCGGTCGCCGGACACCGGTCGCGCCTCCGCCAACAGGCGGGCCGTCGCAAGCGGGGCGTTCAGCCACCGCCTGCCACCCAGCGGCACCGGTCGATCGATATAGGCCACCACCCGCGCCTCGGCCGGCACGAACCGTTCGCGCGGCACGTCCGACAGCGCTGCGATCAGGCGCGGGTCGTTGACATTGTTCGTGCGCAGCTGGCTGTCGACCATGGCGCGGCGCATCTGGCTGAAATCTTGATCGGTCACGGCAAACCTCGTCGCACGACTGTATTGAATAGGCAACACAGCTGGCCGCCCGTTGGTCGTCTATCCTGTCGCTTTCGTCGCGCCAAGCGTCATGCACGGAACGGGGTTAATATCTTGCAAACGCGCGGCGATCGCCGCCCGCCGCGACCGCCCGCATCCTGCAGAAATCGCTCCGACTTTACGTCAGTCGACATCTCCAAAGCCGTGCCCGACGGTGATCCGCGCGCCCGTGTCGGCGCCGCCCGTGCTGCCCTCCCACCAATAGGGCTGCCGCCGGCGCGTGCCCGTCGCCACTTCGTTGAGCGTCGCCGCATCATACAGCCGTCCGCCCAGCATGACCTGCGCCACCTTGTCGCTGTTGCGGATATCGGCCGTGGGATCGGCGTTCAGCACGACCAGATCGGCCAGCTTGCCGGCCTCCAGTGATCCGACGTCCTTGGCATAGCCCAGCGACGTGGCGGCGCCGATCGTCCCGGCGCGCAGTGCCTCGACCGGCGTGAAACCGCCGCGGACGAAACTCCACAGCTCCCAATGCGCACCAAGGCCCGGCTGCTGGCCGTGCGCGCCGATCGCCACCGGCACGCCCTTGTCCGCCAGTTTCTTGGCCTCGCGCGCGGTCGCGCCGTCGACATAATCCTCCTCCGGCGCGATTTCCCGCCGGGCGTTCTGCGCCGCCAGCAACGCGGGCGGCGCATGCCGGGTCAGCAACGGGTGCCGCCAGACATCGCTGTGCGCCCGCCAATAGGGATCGCCGGCCGGCCCGCCATAGGCCACCACCAGCGTCGGCGTGTAACCCACCGTGGTCTGCGACCACAGGCTCACCACATCGGCATAGAAGCGTTCCAGCGGCACATTATGTTCGACCGTCGCATTGCCGTCCTGCACCAGCGACATGTCCAGCGTGAACAGCGATCCGCCCTCGGGCACCACCTCCATATTTTCGGCCTGCGCGGCGGCAACCACCATCTGCCGCTGTTCGCGGCGGGGCTGGTTGTAGTTCTTGACGCTGTGCGCGCCCTGCGCCTTCAGCCGCCGGACGACCGCCAATGCGTCGTCATAGCTGTCGATCTGCGCATAGACGTCCGGCGCCTTCGCACCATAGATGATCTCGCCCGTCGAGAACGTCCTGGGTGCCAGCACCATGCCCGCCTGCTGCATCTCGGCCGCAGGAAAGATCTCCGCCGACCGCGACGACGGATCGTGCAGCGTCGTGGTGCCGAGCGCCAGGTTCGCCATCGCGGACCAGTTCTGCTGCGGCACAAGCTCGTCCTCACCCTGCGGGCCGTGCGCATGGGCATCGACCAATCCGGGAATGATGGTCTTGCCGGCCATGTCGACCACGGTCGCACCCGCAGGCACCGTCACCGTGGCCCGCGGCCCCACTGCGACGATGCGGTCGCCGCGGATCAGGATCGTCGCATCGTCCAGGATGCCACCATCCGCGCCCGCCATGGTGACGACCCGCGCCCCCGTCAGCGCGACGGTGCCCGTGGGCTTGGCGGCGGCGACCTCCATCGACAGCGAGACGCCGGACCGGGGTACCGCGAATTTGGGCGCATCCTCGCCCGCGGGCGCATTGCGGAACAGCGCGGCGGTTTCGGCGGTGTAGAGCGTCGGACCGGCGCTCCAGTGGATCTGCCGTCCCGCGTTGGACCAGTTGATGAAATCGGCGCCGTCGCCGCTGACCCGCGTCACCGGCAGCGATCCCGACTTGGTGTCGGTTTCCACCGCCTGCTTGCCGGGCATCAGCGGCATCACGAACGCCTCGTAGCTTTGCCGGAACGCCACCTGATCGCCGGCCGGCGACACCTGATAATCGTTGACCAGTTCCCCTTCGGCATGGACCCGCCGGTCCTGCCCGTTCAGGTCGGTGCTGATCAGCTGGCGCTTGCCGCCTTCGTTGATCATCAGGAACACGCGGTCGCTGGCCGCGCCGAACTGAGGCGATGCCGCGTCGCGCGCGATCCGGACCGGTGCGCCGCCCGCGGCTGCGACGCGGTAGGCGCCGGTGCCGGCATTGCCGCGCGCCGCCGTCAACAAGCCACCCTCGCCCTGTTCGAACACGATCGTCGCGCCATCGGGGGAGAAACGCGGCCGGCTGTAATGCCCCGCGATCGTGGTCACGGTCCGCGCCGCGCCGCCCGCGGCGGCAATCGTGCGAACCTGCCCCAGTCCCTGGTCCGTCCAGCCGACGAACACGATCTGCCGGCCGTCGCGCGACCAGCTCGGGAACAGCTCCAGCTCACCGTCGCCGCGCGTCAACCGCCGCGGCGCCCCCCCCGCGACAGGCTTCGTCCACAGCTTGCCCAGCGTCTCGAACACCACCGTTCGGCCGTCGGGCGACACGCTGGCCCACCGCGGCATCTTCGTGGCGAACCGATCCGGCGCGACGGCGATGCGCGGATGCACCGCGTCGACAATGATGCGGGTATCGTTGATGCGGAACGGGATCACAGCACCACCGGCGCCGTCCGCCGCCACCCGGCGCAGCTTGCCGCCGGCCCAGAACACGATCGCCTTGTCGTCGGGCGTCCAGGCCATGTTCGGATAGACACCGGTGACGGCCCAGGTCTCCTGCACATCGCGGTCCAGCGGACCATAGACGACGCGCTCGATCCCGGTCGTGAAATCCTTCACCCACAGCTTGCTGACATTGTTGTCGCGGCGCACGAACGCGATCCGCTTGCCGTCGCGCGACGGGGTCGGCCGCACCGATCCACCCACGCCCGATACGGCCGTCGTAACCTCGCCCGTTGCCAGGTCATAGCGTTCGATGTCGAACAGATCGGTGCGCGAATTCTGCGCATATTCGAAGATCGGACCGGGGGACACGTTGCGGGTGTAGAACAGGCTCTTCCCGTCCGGTGCGTAGATCGGCTCACCCAGTTCCTTCTGCAGCACTTCGCTCGCGCGCTTCACCAGCTGGACGCCGCCGCCACCCGAAACATGGTACAGCCACACCTCGCCGGTACCGAGCGAACGCCCGGTGGTGAAATGCTTCTTCGCCGCGATGAACCGGCCGTCGGGGCTCCACGTCGGCTGGTTGAGCAGACGGAACTCCTCCTTCGTTACCTGGCGCTTGTCGGATCCATCGACATTCATCACCCAGATATTGTCACCGCCGCCACGATCGGAGGTGAAGGCGATCCGCCGGCCATCGGGGGAGAAGCGCGGCTGATGC
>NZ_DASVTO010000088.1:0-49220 GCF_036387535.1 Sphingomonas sp. | reverse complement strand
GCAGACCTTATGCATCCCATCCCTGCTGCTCCACCCAGGCCTGGCAACTGCCCTTCGCCAGATCGCGGACCCGTCCCATATAGGCGGCCCGCTCCGCGACCGAGATCACGCCCCGCGCCTGCAGGGTGTTGAAGATATGGCTGGCCTTGATCGCCTGGTCATAGGCCGGCAGCGGCAGCTTCGCCGCGATCAGCGCCCTCGCCTCGTCCGCGGCCAGCGTGAACTGCGTGAACAGCGTATCGGTATTGGCTTCCTCGAAATTATAGCGCGAGAATTGCTTTTCGCTTTCCAGGAACACCTCGCCATAGGTGACGCCGTCGTCGTTGAACGCCAGGTCATACACATTGTCGACGCCCTGGATGTACATCGCCAACCGTTCCAGACCGTAGGTCAGCTCCCCCGCCACCGGTTTGCAGTCATAGCCGCCGACCTGCTGGAAATAGGTGAACTGCGTCACCTCCATCCCGTCGCACCACACTTCCCAGCCAAGGCCCCAGGCGCCCAGCGTCGGGCTTTCCCAGTCGTCCTCGACAAAGCGGATGTCGTGCGCGGTGAAATCGATCCCGATCTTCGCCAACGATCCCAGATACAGGTCCTGCAGATTGTCCGGGCTGGGTTTCAGGATCACCTGATACTGATAATAATGCCCCAGCCGATTGGGGTTCTCGCCATATCGCCCGTCGGTCGGCCGACGGCTCGGCTGGACATAGGCGGCCTTCCACGGTTTCGGCCCCAGCGCGCGCAAGGTCGTCGCCGGGTGAAAGGTACCCGCACCCATCTCCATGTCATAAGGCTGCAGGATCACGCAGCCATGCCGGCTCCAATAGTCATGCAGCATCAGGATCAGGCCCTGGAAGCTGAGGGGTTTCACGTCGGCCATGGGCGCCTTGTCGGTTTCTCAATAATAGAGAAGTCCCTTGCGGCACGGCAGGGTGGAGCGTCAACAATCACGTCTCAGCCAACGCAGCATCCGTTCGGTTCGGAACGGGCCCCCCGACAGATCCTTGGCAGATTGCATTTCCCGCCATTCCCCGCTAACGGCCCTGCTCCCCGCCATGGTCATCCCTGGAGGCGCGGCGGGTGGTTCAACCGAAGTCTGGAGACATAATATGAGCGACACGCTCACGCTGTCGGCCGAGACGCGCGATCGGGCTGGCAAGGGAGCCTCCCGTGCCATGCGTCGTGAAGGCCGCGTTCCCGCCGTGATCTACGGCAACAAGCAGGAAGCCGTCTCGATCCATCTGGAGGAGAAGGCCCTGATGAAGATGCTCAACACGGGGCATTTCATGAACTCGGTCGTCATGATCGAAGGCGCCGCGACCGGCGCGATCCGCACCCTGCCCAAGGATGTGCAGTTCCATCCCGTCACCGATCGGCCGATGCACGTCGATTTCCTGCGCATTTCCGAACATGCCATGATCACCGTGTCGGTGCCGGTCGTGTTCGTCGATCAGGACGAATCGCGCGGTATCAAGCGCGGTGGCGTGCTCAACATCGTCCAGCATGAAGTCGAACTGATCTGCGACGCGTCGGAGATTCCGGGCGAACTGACGATCTCGCTGAAGGGCGTCGAAGTCGGCGACTCGATCCACATCAGCAACGTGACGCTGCCGAAGGGCGTCACCCCCGCCATCACCGATCGCGATTTCACGATCGCGACGATGGCCGCCCCGACCGTACCGACCGCCGATGACGAAGCGGCCGAGGAAGCCCTGGCCGCCGAGCAGTCCGCTGCCGCCGCCGAGGAAGGCGAAGCCTGATATCGGGTATCGCCCCCCGTCGTTCCGACCGTGGTCGGAACGACGGGGGGCGATCCCTTGATCGACGGGACGCGGTGCAATGCAACTCTGGGTCGGTCTCGGTAATCCCGGCGCGCAATATGCGCTGCACCGTCACAATGTCGGGTTCATGGCGGTCGATGCGATCGCCGAAGTTCATGGCTTCGATCCCTGGAAAAAGATGTTCCAGGGCTGGCTTGCCCCCGGCCGGATCGGCACGCAACGGATCCTGCTGCTGAAGCCCGCCACCTTCATGAACCATAGCGGCCGGTCCATCGGCGAGGCATTGCGCTTCTACAAGCTGGGCGAAGAAGCGCTGACCGTGTTCCACGATGAACTCGATCTTGTCGGGTTCAAGGTGAAGGTGAAGACCGGCGGCGGCAATGCCGGCCACAACGGTTTGCGATCCGCCGACGCGCATGTCGGCAATGCTTTCCGCCGCGTGCGGATCGGTATCGACCATCCCGGCCACAAGGACCGCGTGACCGGCCATGTGCTGGGTAATTACGCCAAGAGCGAGATGAACCGGCTGGCCGACATGCTGGGCGCGATCGCTGCCGAAGCGCCGCTGCTCGCCACGGGTGACGACGTGCGCTTCATGAATGAGGTTTCGCGGCGACTGGGATAAGGCGTGGCGAAGGCGTCATCCTTTCCGACGACCGTCACCCTTCCCCCCAATCGTCATCCCGGCGAAAGCCGGGATCTCCCTTTGGCTTGCGCTAAGCCCTTCACCTGAGGGGGATCCCGGCATCCGCCGGGATGACGCGGGTGGGAAGCGCCTGATTACATTCCCGACATTGCCGCCGACGTCATCTGCTTGGCATGCATCAAATGCCGTTCAATGATCGGCACCGCGGTCGACGCAACCTGCTTCAGGGCCGGGTCGGTGCCATCGGTCGCATAGCCCTTGTGCAGCGCCCAGGCGGTCTGGTGCGCGGCTGCCTGCTGCTGCAGATACAGGTCGTCGAAACCGCCCTTCGGCGCTTTCTTCAACAGCGTGATCTTCGCCGCATTCGCCGCCGACAGCTTGGTCGACGGCGGTGCGATCCGGCGATCGCCGTTCACCAGCGCGGCCTTCAACGTCTTGGTCGTGTTCATGTGATCGGCGATCATCTCGCGGGCGAAGCTCTTCACGTCGTCGCGTTTGCTCTTGCTCAGCGCGAGCTTGCTCGACATGATCTCATACATGTCGCTGTCCGCGGCCAGCTTGACATAGTCGGTTGCCGAGGTCCCGGTCAGCGGCTGCACACCGACATCGGTGGCCGCCATCGTGCCGGTGGTTGCGGTCTGCGACAGTGCGGGGACGGTCGTCGTCATCAGCATCGCGCCGGCGATCATCATCATGCGGTTCATCGAAACACCTGTTCTTTGGTCGAAGAGACCAGCCAAACCGTTCAATCCAAGCGATAGTTCCCCACGGCTGGCATCGCGGCCCAGTCCGGGCTATCGGCGGCGCCATCGAACGGCCGACCGGCCGGCATCCTGACGGGACATCAGAACATGGGTTTTCGCTGCGGCATCGTCGGCCTTCCGAACGTCGGCAAGTCCACTCTCTTCAACGCGCTGACCGAAACCGCGGCGGCGCAGGCCGCGAATTATCCCTTCTGCACGATCGAACCGAATGTCGGGCAGGTGGCGGTGCCCGATCCGCGGCTGGACCGGATCGCGAAGATCGGCGGATCGGCCAAGATCATCGAAACGCAGCTCGGCTTCGTCGACATCGCCGGGCTGGTGCGCGGCGCATCCAAGGGGGAAGGCCTGGGGAACCAGTTCCTGGCCAACATCCGCGAGGTCGACGCCATCGTCCATGTCCTGCGCTGTTTCGAGGATGGCGACGTCACCCATGTGGAGGGCAAGGTCGATCCGATCGCCGATGCCGAAACGGTGGAGACCGAATTGATGCTGGCCGACCTCGACAGCCTGGAAAAGCGCGTACCGGCCGCACAGAAAAAGGCGATGCAGGGCGACAAGGAGGCGAAGGTCGCCGCCTCCGTGCTGGGCCAGGCGCTCGACCTGCTGCGCGCCGGCCAGCCCGCACGGCTGACCGTGCCGAAGGACGAGGACGAAGCCCGCATCTTCGCGCAGGCGCAGCTGCTGACGTCGAAACCAGTCCTGTATGTCTGCAATGTCGATGAAAGTGCGGCGGCGGAGGGCAATGCGCTGAGCACGCGTGTCGCCGAAAAGGCCGCGGCCGAAGGCGCGAAGTCGGTCGTGGTATCCGCCGCGATCGAGGCGGAGATTGCGACCATGGCAGTCGACGACCGGGCCGAGTTCCTGTCCGACCTCGGCCTGTCCGAAACCGGCCTCGCCCGCGTGATCCGCGCCGGTTATGATCTGTTGCAGCTGCTCACCTTCTTCACGGTCGGCCCGAAGGAAGCCCGCGCCTGGACGATCCCGCGCGGATCGAAGGCGCCGCAGGCGGCTGGCGCGATCCACAGCGATTTCGAACGCGGCTTTATTCGCGCCGAAACCATGGCCTATGACGATTATGTCACGCTGGGTGGCGAGGCTGCGGCGCGCGACGCGGGCAAGCTGCGGTCGGAGGGCAAGGACTATATCGTGGCGGACGGCGATATCCTGCTGTTCCGGTTCAACGTCTGAAGCCCGTGACTGCCTTCGCGATCACTGCCGCCGATGTTCACGATGCCGCGGCGGTGCTGCACGGCGTCGCGGTGCGGACGCCGTTGCTGGAATATGCACCGCTGAACGCCGCCGTCGGCCGGCGCGTGCTCGTGAAGTTCGAAGGGGCACAGCATACCGGCTCGTTCAAGTTTCGCGGCGCCTATAACCGGCTCGCCCGGATCGCGTCGGCGGATCGCGCGGCGGGTGTCGTCGCCTGGTCGTCGGGCAACCATGCGCAGGGTGTGGCGGCCGCCGCCAAGCGGCTGGGCATGCCCGCCACGATCGTGATGCCGTCGGACGCGCCCACGATCAAGGCCGCCAACACCCGCGCCTTGGGGGCGGACATCGTCTTCTATGATCGCGCCACCGAATCGCGGGAGGACATCGCCCGCAATCTCTGCGCGGCGCACGGCGCGATCCTCGTGCCCTCCTATGACGATCCGTTCGTCATGGCCGGTCAGGGCACGATCGGCCTGGAAATCCTGGAACAGGCGCTAGCACTGGATGCCCGTCTCGGCCAGTTGCTGGTCTGCTGCGGCGGTGGCGGGCTGGCCGCCGGTATCGCGACCGCCGTGCGTGACGCCAACGCCGGTGCCGCAATCGCCATTCATGCGGTCGAACCGCTGGCCTATGACGATACCGCGCGCTCGCTCGTCAGCGGCCGGCGCGAAACCGTGCCGGCCGGCGCGCGATCGATCTGCGATGCCTTGATGGCGCCCGCGCCCGGCATGCTCACCTTCCCGATCAACCACGCGCTGCTCGCCGGCGGCCTGACCGTCACGGACGACCAGGTCCGCGACGCGATGCGCTACGCCTTTGCGGTGATGAAGCTGGTGATCGAACCCGGCGGTGCCGTGGCATTGGCCGCGGCGCTCAACGGGCTCGCCCCGGCGGGCGACGGTGATCTGGCACTCGTCATATCCGGCAGCAATGTCGATCCGGCCGCCTATGCGGCGATCCTGGTCGGCTGACGCGCTTCCTATCCCCTGCCACCCCGCTAAGGTCCTGGCTGGTGTGCAGGACAGGGAAGGATCGCAATGGCCTGGTTCGAGGATTTCGAGGTAGGCCAGCGCGCCGCGTTCGGGCGCTACGAGGTCGAACGCGCAGAGGTGCTGGAGTTCGCCCGGCGCTATGATCCGCAACCCTTTCATCTCTCGGATGCAGCTGCTGCGACGACGCATTTCGGACGACTGGCGGCCAGCGGGTGGCACAGCACCGCCATGACGATGGCGATGATCGTTGCCAATATGGGCGACGACGGCGATGTCGGCGGCAGTCTGGGCGCCGCGGGGGTCGATGAACTGCGCTGGCTGCGCCCCGTGCATCCCGGCGATGTCCTGCGGTGCGAAACGGAGGTCATCGCCGTCATACCGTCCAACAGCCGCCCCGATCGTGGCATCGTCCGCACCCGCATGACGGTGTTCAACCAGCATGACGATCCGGTCATGACATTCATTCCCATCGCGCTGTTCCGCCGCCGCCCCAAAACCGAATAGCGCCGGTTCCGGACAGGCCGTGTGCGGAACCGGACGCGGCCGTTCGGGTACGCCAGGACATAGCGACGCGGGCGCCGTGACCGCCTGTTCGTTGGTGCCGGACGACAGACCGCCGGAGTTGCAAACTACACCGAGAAATGTGGCGTATCTCCACTTTTTGGGAAATCGCACGACTGCGGAGGCGGGTGCACTTAGAAAATCCCCCGCCACCGGCGCTTTTTCTGACTTGGCACAGTCCCTGCAAAGTACCGAACGTCGCCGCGATCCACGCGGGACCGGCCTCCGCCGACAGATCAGGGACCACGATCATGTTCACCTTCGACCGCTTCGATGCTCAGCGTATTGCCGTTTCCGCCGCCGGCGCGCTGGTCTTTTCCGCCCTGTGCCTGGGCGCCGCCATCGTCCCCGCACAGGCTGGCGTCGAAACGCCAGCCACGATCACGGCATGGCAGGCGAACGCCGCATACCGCCTCGACCAGACGATGGCCGTCGTCCCGAGCGACATCCGCCGTTATGCCGTACGCGATGCGCAGATCGACGCCACCGTCTCTGCCGACGGCCGGGTCCGCGATCCGAAGATCAGCCAGTCCAGCGGCAGCCGCGCCGTCGACGCCGCCTTGCTCCGTCGCGCCGCCACGCTCCGGCTGGCGCCCCTGCCCGCCGCGACCGCCGAAACCGCGCAGCCGGTGCAGTTCCGTGTCCCGCTGATCGAGGGCAAACAGGCGCCGGTCTCCACCAACCCGACGCGCTACGCCGCCCGCTGACGGGTGCGCCCAACGCAAACGGGCGGCCCGTTTCCGAGCCGCCCGTTCCGTTCCTGCCGCGTGGGATCAGGCCGTGATCAGGTCAGCGAGGTCCGCTTCCCATGCTTCTTGTCCGCCCAGATGTTCTGATAGGCAAGATAGGCCAGTGTCGTCGCCAGCAGGAGGAACAGGACGACCGCGACACCGGTGCGCTTGCGGTTCTCCAGCTTCGGTTCGGCAGTCCAAATGAGGAATGCCGCCACGTCCTGAGACATCTGCTCCACGGTCGGCTTGGTGCCATCCGCAAACGAAACCTGGCCTTCGGCCACCAACGGCGGCGGCATCGCGATGTTCAGGTTCGCATAGACGGGGTTGTAATACAGCCCCGGCCCCGGACGCGATTCCTTCGGCAGGTCCGCCGGCGGGGTGCGATACCCGGTCAGCAGCGAGTGGACATAGTCCGCATGCCCCTCCCGCGCCTTGGTCATCAGCGACAGGTCAGGCGGCAGCGCGTTGTTGTTGGCCGCCCGCGCCGCGACTTCATTGGCATAGGGGCTGGGGAACATGTCGGACGGAATCGCCTTGCGGGTCGCGGCCTCTCCGGTCTCCGGGTTCACCGAAGGCACCTCGATCGCCCACTGGCTGGCGATTGCCTTCACCTCCGGCTTGGTGAAGCCCAGATCCTCCAGATCGCGAAATGCAACATGGCGCAGCGAATGGCAGGCCGAACAGACCTCTTTGTAAACCTGGAACCCGCGCTGCAGTTGCTGCCGGTCGAACCGCCCGAACGGACCATCGCTGGCGAATGCGAACTTGGCGGGTTCGACATGGAAATGATGCGCGGCATTCTCGACCGCGGGTTGGCGCGGCATGAGGATGGCGACGACCAGCGCCATGACGAAGACGAGCCCTGCAAGGAAGGCGACGATGCGAACCATCTAATTCAACTCCCTTGGGGGTTCAGGATGCGCGCGCGGGCACATTGGCCACGCCGCCGGCCCCGAACGGCGCCGATTCCTGCGCCTCGCCGTGCAGCACCGACTCGGAGATCGACATCGGCAGCGGCTTCGGCCGTTCGATCCTGGACACGATCGGCAGAATGATCAGGAAGTGCGCGAAATAATAAGCGGCACACAACTGGCTCAGCCGGACATAGGGTTCCTCGGCCGGCGCCTGCCCCAGATAGCCGAGCAGCACGACATCGGCGATCAGCACGAAGAAGAACCACTTGTACATCGGGCGATAGTTGGACGAGCGCACCGGCGACGTGTCGAGCCACGGCAGCACGAACAGCAGCAGGATCGATCCGAACATCGCCATCACGCCCCACAGCTTCGCCGGGATCCAGAGGAAGTTGACCGTGAAGGACTTCAGGATCGCGTAGAAAGGCAGGAAATACCATTCCGGCACGATGTGGGCGGGCGTCGAAAGCGGGTTCGCCGGGATGTAATTGTCCGGGTGACCCAGGGCGTTCGGCATGAAGAACACGAACAGCGAGAAGGCAATCAGGAAGATGCCCAGGCCGAACCCGTCCTTGGCGGTATAGTAGGGATGGAACGGCACCGTATCCTGCGGGCCCTTCACATCGACGCCGGTCGGGTTGTTCGAACCTGGAATATGCAGCGCCCAGATATGCAGGAAGATCGTGCCGGCGATGACGAACGGCAGCAGATAGTGCAGCGAGAAGAAGCGGTTGAGCGCAGCGTTATCCGGCGCGAAGCCCCCGAGCAGCCATTGGCGGATCGGTTCGCCAACCAGCGGGATCGCCGAGAAGAAGCCGGTGATCACCTGCGCCCCCCAGAACGACATCTGCCCCCAGGGCAGCACATAGCCCATGAACGCCGTCGCCATCATCAACAGAAAGATGACGACACCCAGTAGCCAGATCATCTCGCGCGGGGCCTTGTACGATCCGTAGTAGAGACCGCGGCCGATATGCATGTAGACCACGATGAAGAAGAAGGACGCGCCGTTGGCATGAGCATAGCGCAGCAGCCACCCGGAATTGACGTCGCGCATGATATGCTCGACCGAATCGAACGCGATCGCGCCGTTGGCGGCATAGTGCATCGCCAGGATGATCCCGGTGATGATCTGTAAGCCCAGTGCGGCGCCGGCGAGCACGCCGAAGTTCCAGAAATAGTTGAGGTTGCGTGGCACCGGATATCCGGCGCCGACGGCGTTGTAGACCAGACGCGGCAGCGGCAGCCGCTGGTCGATCCACTGCGTGAACGCGCTCTTCGGCGCATAATGGGCGGCCCAGGGAAAGCTCATCTCTGTTTCCTCAACCGATCTGGACGACGGTGTCGGAGTTGAATTTATACTCCGGCACATGAAGGTTGAGCGGCGCGGGTCCGGACCGGATCCGCGCGGCGGTGTCATAGGACGAACCGTGGCAGGGACAGAAATAGCCGCCATAGGCGCCGCGATTCTCGCCCTCCGTAATGCCCAGCGGGACGCAACCGAGATGCGTGCAGACCGCCAGCGTGATCAGCCAGTTCTCCTTGCCCTCCTTGGTCCGTTCGGCCAGCGTCTGCGGATCGCGCAGCGAGGACACGTCGACCGCCTTGGCGTCCGCAATCTCCTTCGGGGTCAGGTTGCGGATGAACACCGGCTGCTTGCGCCACGATGTCTTGATGCCCATGCCGGACTGGATCTTGGAAATGTCGACCTCGATCGACGCCAGCGCCAGCACGTCGGCCGACGGGTTCATCTGGTTGACGAGCGGGATCAGCACCGCGATGCCGCCGACCCCCGCCACGCTGACCGCCGCGATGTTCAGCCAGTCGCGTCGGCGGACACCGACCCCCTCGACCGTTTCGGTCACTCCGGCCTGATCGACCACTTCCACATTCGCCATCCGCTGGAACCCTCGACCCTTTGCCCTGTTTACGCCATCGGTACCGCACCCGATCCGGGCGACACGCGCAACGCTTCGTCGCGCGGACATGGCCCGCGACACTTGGCTGATAGCCGCCGCCCGGCCCGGTTGCCAAGTGCGTATCCGTCCGACCATGACAGTTGCAACATGTTTTCGTAAAGCATGTTGGATGCGCCTGTGCCTCTACCAGCCCGATATCGCCGGAAATGTCGGCACGATCCTGCGTCTGGCCGCCTGTCTCGGGATCGGCGTGGATATCGTTGAACCCTGTGGTTTCCCGTTCGGCGATCGCGCGCTGCGCCGCGCGGGCATGGATTATGCCGAAACCGCGGACGTGCGGCGCCACGCCGACTGGCTCGCCTTCCGCGGCACGGCGCCGGGGCGTCTCGTGCTGCTCACGACCGCCGGGGGCGTGCGGCTGGACGCGGCCGGCTTTGTCGCGGACGACGTGCTGCTGCTGGGGTCGGAGGGCGCCGGCGTGCCGCGCGCCGTGCATGATGCGGCCGACCTGCGTGTGCGGATCCCGATGCGGGCTGGTTACCGGTCCTTGAATGTCGCGGTGGCGGCTGGCATCGCGCTCGGCGAGGCGCTGCGCCAGACCGGCGGATGGCCGCAGGCTGGTTGAGCGGCGGGAACAGGATATCGGATGATCGGTCTCGACCACGAACAACAGGCGGCCCGCGCGGCGTTCGAGGGGCTGCGCGACCGGATCTGCGCCACGTTCGAAGCGATCGAGCGCGAGGCCGGCAGCGACGCGGCGTTCGACTATGCCGCATGGGAACGCGAACCCGCGGGCGGCGGTGGCGGCGTCCGCGGCCTGATGAAGGGGCGAGTGTTCGAAAAGGTCGGGGTCAATGTATCGACCGTGGGCGGCGCGTTCGCCCCCGAATTCGCCAAGTCCATCCACGGTGCGGCGGAGGATCCGAACTTCTTCGCGACCGGGATCAGCCTGGTCGCCCACATGGCCAATCCGCATGTTCCGGCCGTTCACATGAACTGCCGCTTCCTCTGCACCACCAAACGGTGGTTCGGCGGCGGTGCGGACCTGAACCCGCCGCTCCCCCGCGCCGACGACAGCGAGGCGTTCCACGCCCGCTTCAAGGCCGCGTGCGATGCGCACGACCCGGCCTATTATCCACGCTACCGCGCCTGGGCGGACGACTATTTCTGGATCCCGCATCGCCAGGTCCACCGCGGCGTCGGCGGGATCTTCTTCGACCATCTCGAAGGCGATTTCATGACCAATTTCGCGTTCGTGCAGGACGTCGGCGCCGCATTCCTCGACATCTTCCCCGCGATCGTGCGCGCGCGGATGGACATGCCGTGGACCGACGCGGATCGCGCGGCGATGCTGGCGTTCCGGGGGCGCTATGCCGAATTCAACCTGGTCTATGATCGCGGCACGCTGTTCGGGCTCAAGACCGGCGGCAACATCGATGCGATCCTGATGAGCCTGCCGCCGCTGGCGACCTGGGAATGACGCTGATCCCGGTCGCGCCGTCCGACGTGGCGACGGTCGTCACCACGCTGGAACTGCGCACGCGTCCGCCGGCGCGGCCGATGCCGACGGCGCCATGGCGGCTGGTCCGGTGGCGCACCCCCTCGCCCGCCGCCTATCGCACGCTGTTCGCGCGGGTCGGCACGCGCTGGCTCTGGTATTCGCGGCTGGGAATGACGGACGCCGCGCTGACCGCCATCCTGGCCGACCCGGCGGTGGAGGTGCACGCCGTCGTCGATCCGGCGGGGATCGAGGTCGGCATGCTGGAACTCGACCGGAACGAGCCGGGCACCTGCCGCATCGCCTATTTCGGGCTGGTGCCCGAACTGACCGGGCGCGGCCATGGCCGTTGGCTGATGGCGCACGCACTCGCGCTGGGCTGGCGGCGGGATACGGCACGGATGCTGGTCCATACCTGCACGCTCGATCATCCGCACGCACTCGGCTTCTACCGCGCGCAGGGGTTCACCGCGATCGCACGGACGCTGGAAACCTTTCCGGACCCGCGCCTGATCGGGCTGTTGCCGATGGATGCGGGTCAGGCGATCCCGCTGCTGTCCGCGGACAGCCGGCGATAGGCGATCGCCGCATAGACGCCCCACACCGCCTGCACCGCCGCGCCCGCCAGCGCGGTCAGGATCGCGATCACCAGCCCGGCCGCCTCCGCCTGGCCGGTCGCGCGACCGATCAGCAGCAACACCGAACCAAGCCCGAACTGGATCGCGGTCAACAGCACCAGATAGGCGAGGCCGTAGAGCAGGGCCGCCAGCGCCAGCCGGCCGAACACGCCCCGGGTCGTGCCATAGGCGCGTTTCAACACGCGGATCGGCGCCGGCGTGGCCGGGCTGACCGCGATCACCGGCCACAGGGTCAGCAGCCGTATCCCCAGGAACAGCAGCACGGGCAGCAGCAGCAGGACCGCAAGCGTCGTCGCCTGTTGCGCGCCCCAGCCGACCGCCGCTCCAGCCGCCAGCGCGATCAGCGTGACGATCACCGTCGCGCCCGCCGCCACCGCGGTGAACAGCAGCAACAACAGCACGGCATTGCCGATCCGCTCGATCGCCGTGCGCAGCGCCTCACGCACGCTGATCCCGCCATGCAGCACCAGCGCCGCCGTCGCGATATTGCCGATCAGCAACAGCAAGGTGACCGGGATCAGCACCAGCAGCCACAGGCCCGGTTGCGGCCGCATCCCCTGCAACGGCGCCGGCACCGCCAGATCCCACAGCAAGGCGCTGACACCGGTGGTGGCGAAGGCGAGCGGCATCAACAGCCCGGCCTCGCGCCGCACGAACGCGCTGGTTTCGTCCCAGACATCCGCAATCGAGAAACGGGGGGGCGTGGCTGGCATCAAGATCCTCGGGGCAACGGCGGGCTATGTCGTCCGCCTATCCCACTCCCCGCGCCCCCGCGCAATCTGCACTGATACCGCACACGCGGCGGACCGACGCTGACGGGTTGCAACATCCCGTATGAGGGATCAGATCGGCGCCATGATGCCTGCCACCCCGCTGCCCGATGCCTATGCCTATGCCGATACCGATGCCATCGAATGGCGGGTTTCCCCCGGCCGCGTGCCGTATCCGGATGCGCTTGCGGAGATGGAGGCGCGTGCCGAGGCGATTCGGGCCGGCACCGCGCCCGAACTGGTATGGCTGCTCGAACATCCGCCGCTCTACACCGCCGGGACCAGCGCCGTGACGGACGATCTGCTCAGTCCCGATCGCTTCCCGGTCTATCACGCCGGGCGCGGCGGAAAATATACCTATCACGGCCCGGGACAGCGGATCGGCTATGTCCTGATCGATCTGGCCGCACGCGGGCGGGACATAAGGGCCTTCGTCCACGGACTGGAAGGCTGGGTGATCGAAACGCTCGGCCTGCTGGGCGTCGCAGCCCGGCGCGAGGCGGGCCGGGTCGGCATCTGGACCGATGCCCATGGCCGCGAGGCCAAGGTCGGGGCGATCGGCGTTCGGGTACGGCGTTGGGTCACCTTCCACGGTTTTGCGGTCAATATCGCCCCCGATCTGTCGCACTTTGGCGGTATCGTTCCGTGTGGTCTTCCCGATTTTGCCGTGACCAGTTTGGCCGACCTTGGGAAACCTTTGGGATTTGAGGCGTTTGACGCCGCGTTGAGAGCTGGACTGCCCGGATTTCTCGAAGGCTTGCGGCCATCGCCGCACGGCTCTTGAGAGGTTGTTGCAGAACGGCTAATGACGGAAGCGATTTGGGTATGAAGGGCTAGACCCAAACCAGATCGGATTATCTAGGGAGTCCCGACATGCGTAATTTCTCAAAGCTGATGACCGGTTCGATGATCATGGGCGCGGCGCTGCTCGTTTCCGCTTGCGGCGGTAGCGAAACGGCGAACACCACCGACACCAACATGACCGAAATGAACTCCATGGAGCCGACCGACGGCACCATGAACGACGTGACCGCCGTTGACGGCGCCATGACCGGCGACAACGCCGCCATGGACAATGGCGCGATGGGCAACATGTCCGACAACGCCATGTCGAACGACATGAGCATGGGCAACGCGTCGAACGCGATGTAATTTCTTCTTCGGAAGGAATGCGGAAACGGCCGTCCGGGAAACCGGGCGGCCTTTTCTTTGTCCGGGACCGTCGCGGTTCGATGCACCGCATCCGACCGGCTGCGGTCCGCGTGCGATCGGCACCGTCGAATCCCTTTGTGGGACGGCGCAAACATGCTTAATCTGTACGCGGTTAGCGTTGGGGTTGTGTCATGATCGTCCGTCTTTTCCGCCGGCCTCTGTTCGCCGGTATGCTCGCCCTGCTCGGGATCGGCCTTGCGCCGACAGCGGCCTCGGCCTCTTACCTCTTCTGGACACCGCCCAACTTCGCCGGCGGGCCCGTGCGCGGCGACGAACCCGGGATCGGCCTGCCCCTGCCGGGGGCGACGCCACGGGAATATAGCGCGCACCTGCTCTGGAACATGCGGGCCGGGCTCAACGTCGCGGCGCTGCAATGCCAGTTCGCGCCGACGCTGGCGGCCGTGAAGAATTATAATACCTTGCTGAAACAGCATGATGCGGAACTGAATGCTGCCTACACCGTGATTTCCGACTATTTCAAGCGGACCGGGGCGAAGGGATGGCAGACCGCGCTCGATCAATATACGACGCGCACCTATAATGGCTTTTCCACGCTGCATGCGCAGCTTGGCTTCTGCGAAACGGCGGCCGCCATCGGGCGCGACGCGATCGGCCGGATGCGCGGAACCCTGCACGAAACCGCGGAAACCCGGATGCGCGAATTCCGCAACAGTTTGGTCCCGATGGGCGACGCGATGTTCGTGATCCCGCGCATGACCTTTGCCAGCCTGCCGACCCCACCGCTTGACACCAAATGCTGGAACAAGCGGAACGAACTGGTAAAGAAGTGCATCCAGACCTGGAACCTGACGCAGGCGGCGGCTGGCCGGTCCGCCGGGCAAGTAGCGGGCGGCGCCGGCGGCCCGACCGGCTGAAGGTGGGCGCCGGGCGTCAGCGTTCGACCTGCTGGCTGGGCCATCCGATCCGCACCAGCACGTCGTCCGGGCCGTTCAGCGCGCATTCGTACATACCCCATGCCTTGTGTTCCGGCGCCTTGGATGGTTCGATGATCGCGTCCCGCATCCGCGCCGCCAGCGCATCGACCTCCGGGGTATAGAGGTACACGCCGAACGGATTATGGTGCGGCACCACCCATCCCGCGACCGCCTGGTTGAGATGGATCTCCCCGCCTGCGCCATCGGCCAGCATGCGATATGCGTCATACCCCTGATCCGCGGGGCGCGAGAAACCCAGGCGGTTCCACCAGGCCTCGGCCGCATCCAGGTCGTTGCACGGAAGGATCGCCACCACGCGGGTCGCGTTGGAATCGCGCATTGCACCGGCTCCTTGGTCTGAACATGGGATGCTATCCCGCGATACAGACGCTGTCGAGCATGGTGGACGCGGGGCTCAGCGCAGCCCCAGGCTCTTGTGGACCTGCGTCGACAGCCGCCACTTCGGGTGCAGGATCACGAACTTGATCGCGGCGGCGATATTGTCCTGCCGGGATGGATTGTCCATCGGCTGGATCAGCCAATGGCGAAAATCCCAGTCCTCCATCGCGGCATAATCGACCCCCGGCTGCGGCCACACCAGTTTCAGTTCATCGCCTGTGCGCTGGACGATCTCGGTTCCCCGCTTGGGACTGATGCACAGCCAGTCAATTCCGGCGGTGGCAGGCAAGGTGCCGTTGCTTTCGACCGCAATCTCGAACCCGCGCGCGTGCAGCGCATCGACCAGGCGGGTATCCAGCTGCAGCATCGGCTCACCGCCGGTGATGACCACGAACGCGGGGTCGACCGGATCCTCCATCCATGTGTCCCACACCGCGCGAACCTGCTGCGCCAGCGTGTCGGCATCGGCAAACTTTCCGCCACCATCGCCGTCCGTCCCCACGAAATCCGTATCACAGAAATCACAGGCGGCGGTTGCGCGATCCTGTTCCCGCCCCGACCACAGGTTGCAGCCGGCAAAGCGCAGGAACACCGCACGCCGACCCGCCTGCATGCCCTCCCCCTGCAGGGTCAGGAACATCTCCTTGACGGCATAGCCGCTCATGCGGGCTGTTCGGCATAGCGCGTCGGATCGGCCAGCCCCGCATCGACGAAGCCCTTGGCGCGCAACCGGCAGCTGTCGCAACGGCCGCAATGCCGCTCGTCGGGTGTCGGATCATAGCAGGACCAGCTCATCCCACAGTCCAGCCCCAGCCGATTCGCCTCCCGCGCAATGTCTGCCTTGCCCAACGCCAGCAACGGCGCATGGATATGGAACCGGTCGCCTTCGACGCCCGCCTTGGTCGCGACATTCGCCATCGCCTCGAACGCGTCGACAAATTCGGGGCGACAATCCGGATAGCCCGAATAATCGAGCGCATTGATCCCGACGAACAGGTCGCGTGCGCCCGCCGCCTCCGCCCAGCCAAGCGCCAGTGACAGGAAGATCGTGTTGCGCGCCGGCACATAGGTGATCGGAATCCCCGGCTGCACCCCCGCCTTCGGCACCGCGATATCGGCGGTCAGCGCCGATCCGCCGAACTGCGTCAGGTCGATGGGCAGGATGACGTGGCGGACCGCGCCGACCGCCGCCGCCACCCGCGCCGCCGCCGCCAGCTCGATCCGGTGACGTTGGTTGTAATCGATGGTCAGCGCATAGATCGGATGACCACGTTCGCGGACCAGTCCGGCGACCACCATCGAATCGAGGCCGCCCGACAACAGCACGACGGCGGCGTTCGGATCGTTCATGCTCTCGCTCATGCGGTGCGCGCTATTCCGCCACGCCCGACGGCGCAACAAGAAAGGGCCGCCTCGGCGGGGAGGCGGCCCAGGCCGGCTCGGGGAAGCCGTCTTAGGAGTCGTGCCCGACACGACCCGTCCCTGTTAGCCGCGCTTCCGTTTACGGAGCGTGAATGAGACAGGGTGGCATCCCCCATCATCCGCGATCCGCCGCGGCCAGACTGTCGAGCGTGATCCCGTATTTGCTCGAACAGAATTCGCACTCCACCCCGATCACGCCGTCGTCATCCGCCATCGTCACGCGCTCCTCCTCCGGAAACCGCGCCAGCACGTCGCGGAAATGCTCCGGATTGCAACGGCATCCCCGCGCCAGGCTAGCGGTTGGCAGCACGCGCACCTCGGGCTCCTCATGGAACAGCCGCCATACAATGTCGGTCAGCGGCAGCGTGACGTCGGACAGTTCGGCCGGCTTCAACGTCGCGGCCAGCGTCGCGACATGCTCCCATTCCGGATGGTCCAGCCGGGTATGGATACGGTCGCGCCCCTCCTCTCCTTCCGGAAGATGCTGCAACATCAGCCCGCCCGCGACATGCCCGTCGCGGGCATTGCCGGTGATGCTGAGCCGCACGAGGCTGGGGATCTGCTCGGACTGCGCGAAATAGTTTTCCGCCGCCTCCGCCAGCGATCCGCCCTCCAGCGGGACGATCCCCTGATAGCGTTCGCCCGATGTCACCTGATCGAACGTGATCGCCAGATACCCCGGGCCGAACAGCGCGAACAGCGACGGATCGACCGGCATTTCCGCCAGCCGGTCGGCATCGTGGCGGACATAGCCGCGCATCACGCCCGCGCGATAATCGCAGACCAGCAGGTCGATCACGCCACCCTCGGTCTGCGCCTGCAACGTCAATTGCCCGGCCGCATCCTTCAGCAACGACCCCAACAGCGCGGTCAGCGTCAGCGCCTCCGCCAGCACGCGTTCGATCGCGGGCGGATAGGCATGGCGGCTCAGGATCGAATCGAGCGCGGGCCCCAGCCGCACCACGCGCCCGCGCGCATGCCGCCCGGGAATGACGAAGCCCAATGCCTCGTCCAGATGTTCGGGCGCCGGCGGGGTCGGGCCTTCGTAGCGGCTGGCCAAGAGTCTTTATCCTGTCTGCTGTTTGCGCAGAGATAGGAAGGCGGTGATGTTTCTAAAGCCCCTGCCCTTCGGGCAGGACCCGGCCACCCGACCGGTCAGATCTTTCCGAAACACCATAGCAGCACCGCCTTCTGCGCATGCAGGCGATTTTCGGCCTCGTCCCAGATCGCCGATTGCGGACCGTCGATCACGGCGTTCACCACTTCCTCGCCGCGATGCGCGGGCAGGCAATGGAGGAACAGCGCCTGCGGGGCGGCCGCCGCCATCAGCGCCGCGTCGACCTGATAGGGCATCATCGCCGCCAGCTTTTCGGCGGCATGATCCTGCCCCATCGAAATCCAGGTATCGGTCACGACGACATCGGCACCGCGCACGGCATGGGCGGCATCGCGATCGACCGCGAACCGGCTGCCCCGCGCCCAGGCATCCGCCACCACCACCGGCGACGGATCATAGCCCTCCGGACAGGCGGCGCGCACCTCGAACTGCATCAGGCTGCCGGCTTCGATGATCGAATGCAGCATGTTGTTGCCATCGCCCAGCCACGCCCATGTCGTTCCCGCCAGGCGTCCGGACCGGTCGAGCACGGTCAGCATATCGGCCATCACCTGACACGGATGGCTATGATCGGTCAGGCCGTTGATGACCGGCACGCTGGCATGACGCGCCATTTCCTGAACCTTTTCATGATCATCCGTACGGATCATGATCGCATCGACATAGCGGCTGAGCACGCGCGCGGTATCGGCCACGCTCTCGCCCCGGCCCAGCTGCATCGTGCCGGCATCCATCACGATCGTGGTGCCGCCCAGCTGGCGCATCGCCATGTCGAACGATACCCGGGTTCGCGTCGAATTCTTCTCGAAGATCATCGCCAGCGTATGACCGGCCAGCGGCGCATCGGCATCCGCCTTTCCCTTCGGCCAACCGTCGCGCGCGGTCTTGCGGTCCAGCGCATCGCCCAGCATCGCGGCGATCGCGTCCGCGCCGGCATCGGTCAGGTCGATGAAATTACGGGTCTTCGTCACGCTGTCACTCCCCAAGGCCGCCCGGCATCATCCCATATCGCCGGTCGGTTCGCGCCGTCGCCCACCGGCTCCGCGGCGGTGCCCTATTCGTCGGCGGGCGGCACATAGAGGCGGGCCGCCTCCGAAACCTTCGCCACGAACTCGTCGATCTGCGCCTGTTCGATGTTGAGCGGCGGCAGCACGCGCACGACATTCTCGCCTGCCGCCACGGTCAGGACATGATGATGATCGCGCAGATGCGCCACGAACCGGCGGCTGTCGGTCTTCATCTTCAGGCCCAGCATCAATCCCATGCCCCGCACGCCCTCGAACAGCGCGTCATGGTTCGGGATCATCTGTTCCAGCGCGCCGCGCAGCCGTTCGCCGGTCGCCTTCACCTGATCCAGGAACCCCGGTTCCAGGATCACGTCCAGCACCGCATTGCCCGCTGCCATCGCCAGCGGATTGCCGCCATAGGTCGATCCGTGCGTGCCGATCACCATGCCCTTGGCCGCTTCCTCGGTCGCGAGGCATGCGCCCAGCGGAAAGCCGCCACCGATCCCCTTCGCGGTCGCCATGATGTCGGGCGTCACGCCATATTGTTCATGGGCATAGAGCGTGCCGGTCCGCCCCACCCCGCACTGTACCTCGTCCAGCACCAGCAGCAGGCCGCGTTCGTCGCAGATCCGGCGCAGCCCCTGCAGGAACTCCGGCGATGCCGGGCGGATGCCGCCCTCACCCTGGATCGGTTCGACCAGGAAGCCGGCGGTGCTGTCATCGATCAGCGCCTCGGCCGCGGCAAGATCGTTGAACGGCGCATAGCCGAAGCCGGGCAGCAGCGGCTCGAACCCGCCGCGCATCTTCTCCTGATCGGTCGCGCTGATCGTGCCCAGCGTCCGGCCGTGAAACGCATTCTTGAACGTGATCAGCGTGGTCCGCTCGGGCTGGCCATTCGCGAAATGATAGCGGCGCGCGGTCTTGATCGCGCACTCCACGGCCTCCGCGCCCGAATTGGTGAAGAACACCGTATCGGCGAAGCTATGGTCCACCAGCCGCTGCGCCAGCGCCTCGCCCTGCGGCGATCCATAGAGATTGGAGACATGCATCAGCGTCGCCACCTGCTCCTGCAGCTTCGCCGTCAGATGCGGGTGGCCATGCCCCAGCAGGTTGACCGCGATGCCGCTGGCGAAGTCCAGATAGCGTTCGCCCTGCTCCCCGATCAGATAGGATCCCTCCCCGCGCACCGGACGCACGCCACACCGCGGATAGACGGGCATCAACGGGGTGATCGGCATGGCAGGGTACTCCATTCAGCAAATCTAGTAGATTAGAAACAGCTCCGGAAACGCAAAAAGGCGACCGATGACGGGGCCGCCTGCGTATCGCTATAACAAGGGAGCGCCGTGGGTGAAAGCGCTTTGGGGAGGGTTGAGGTGGCGGCCGGCGGGGGCCTACTGAGGACAATGCCATCCGGCGATGCCGACCTGATCGGTTGACCAAACCGCATCGGATTTCTGCATCGTGATGAGGCAGGCGTTTCGAGGACCATTGTGCGATGCAGAACTTGTAAGTTTCGCATCGCGAGCGCGGAAAAGTGGTGGAAAGCGAGCGTTGTAAACCGCAGCCCTATCCGTCCTTGCATTTAGCTGGGGAGCTTTGCTGTAAATAATATCATCGCCGTTTCGGGCTAGCATTGCAAACATCGAAAGCTGATTTTCATCAAATTCCCCATACCTTTTGCCATCTACGACATGCTGAAAGTCAATATACCAGCCATCACCCGGATGATACATTGAGTAAATGTATCTGTTACCCGACCAATCTGCTTGGATAGGCGCGTCGGCAGTAAGGGTTATCGCAGTCTTGTGGCGTTCAAGATGAAAAGCGATACGTGGAAAACCTTTTTGCAGGATATTCATGCCGTTCTTATCGAGCCGGATCGATGGCGCGGTATCTGCGACGTAACATCCGTAAGCTCTAGAATTGGGCGGGGGTGGTTTTGCAAAAGGCTGGAAAATCGCGATCACAGCTACGAAAACTGCGATTGCCCGACAATAACCCCATCGGTAGAGGGGTTCATAATTGACGCCTTTGTATGACATTCCCCGTGTTGTAGCGAGCCACCTGATGTCCGCTAGTGGGTACGGCCGACCGACCGCTTGCGCCTTTGGGTCGATGCAAAACTTTTGATTTTTGCATCACCAACCCAAGGCCCACTCCGATCGCCTCCATTCAGCTCTTCAATCGCCACCCGCGCCGGATCAGCGTGTAACAAAGCGTGCCCAGCACGATGTTCACGCCCAGCAGCACCAGCCCGCCGACGAGCAGCGGCGAATCGGTGGTGCCGATGAAGCCGTAGCGGAACCCGGAGATGACGTAGAAGAACGGGTTGAGGTGGCTGAGCGACCGGAACACGCCGTGCAGGCTCTCGATCGAATAGAAGGTGCCGGACAGCAGCGACAGCGGCGCAACGACGAAGTTGGTGACCGCGGCCGCATGATCGAACTTGTCGGCCCAGATCGAGGTCAGCAGTCCCAGGAAGCCCAGCATCGATGCGCCGAGCAGCCCGAACCACAGCACCGCCAGCGGATGCCGCGGGACGATCTCCACCCCCGGCCAGAACGCCATCGCCAGCCACACCGCAAACCCGACCAGCACCGCGCGCGATACTGCCGCCCCCACCAGCCCGGCGACCAGTTCGCCCGTCGACAGCGGCGGCATCAGATAATCGACGATCGTCCCCTGCATCTTGCCGACCAGCAGCGAGAAGCTGGCATTGGCGAACGCATTCTGCATCATGCCCATCACGATCAGCCCGGGTGCCACGAAGGTCGCGAATGGCCGGCCCAGCACCGTGCGCTCGCCACCCCCAAGCGCGACCGTGAAGATCACCAGGAACAGCAGGGTCGTGATCGCGGGCGCCCAGATCGTCTGCAGTTGCACCTTGAAGAAACGGCGCACCTCCTTCACATAGAGGGCTCGCATTCCCCCCCAGTTGACGAACGGGATGACCGGTACGCCCGGTGGGGACAGAGTCATTTTGGGCGGCTGTTCGGTCGGTGTCATGGCTTTTTGCCTAGCGCCGGACCCGGCCCCCGGCAAGGAGCAGAACGACCATGGCCTGGACCGACGAGCGCATCGAGCAGCTCAGAAAGCTCTGGGAAGCCGGCAACACCGCCAGCCAGATCGCCGAGGAACTGGGCGGCGTCAGCCGCAACGCCGTGATCGGCAAGGCGCACCGGCTTGGCCTGCAATCGCGCCCGTCGCCGGTCCGGTCGAGCCAACCGCAGGCACAGCCGCAGCCGGCCGCAGAGCCCACAGCCGTGGCCGCCGCCCCGGCTGCACCCGCCCCTGTGGCCGCCGCCGCGCCGCAAGCGCCGGCGTCAACCCCGCCCCGCCCGGCCCCGGTGGCACAGCCGACGCCGCCACGCGCGGCGGAACCGGCCCCGTTCGACGTGGATGAGGATGACGGCGGCGCAGACACGGTGCCGCCCGTCGCCGCCACGCCGACGCATCACATCCGGGAGATCGACACCCCGATTTCGTCGATGCCGGTGTCCACGCCGCACCCGGTGATCCGTTCGGTCGGTCCCGGCGGCTTTCTGCGCCAGGGTCCGGGTGATCAGCAACCACCCGCAACCCCGGCCCCCCCGCGCCGGCTGGTCCCGGCCAAGCCGTCGGCCGATATTGCCGGCAAGACCGGGTTGCTCGATCTGAACGACAAGATCTGCAAATGGCCGCTGGGACATCCGGGCGAGCCCGATTTCCATTTCTGCGGCAAGCCGATCAATCCGGGTTTTCCCTACTGCCTGGATCATTGCTCGGTCGCCTATCAGGCGCAGCTTCCCCGCCGCGATCGCCGCCCACCCCCGCCGCTGCCCTTCGGCGGTCCACGGGTACGGTGATTTTTGACCCTCTCCCTCCGGGAGAGGGATACCGGAAGAAACCCCCTCGCCCACCCGGCGTATTGCCTCTATAGAACACCGATATGGACCTGACCCCGATCGAACCCGGTGATCCCTCCCGCCGGGGGATCGATCCCCGGGTCTGGCCCGCTGCCTCCGTCCTCACCCCGGTTCCGCCGCGTCGCCGCCGCTGGCCATCTTGGCTCGGCTGGCGACGCGTGGTGGGCGGCATCCTTTTGCTGTTCCTGTTGCTGATCGGCTGGTTGGCGATCACCGCCCCACTGTCGAAATCGCTGCGCCCGATCGCGCCGCCCAGCGTCACCTTGCTGTCGGCGAACGGCACCGCCATCGCGCGGCGCGGCGCGGTGATCGCGGCTCCCGTCGACGTCACCCGTCTGCCCCCGCATGTCGGCGAGGCGTTCATGGCGATCGAGGACCGCCGCTTCCGCAGCCATCTCGGCATCGATCCCTACGGCATCGCCCGCGCGGCATGGCACAATCTGCGCGCCGGCGGCGTACGCGAGGGTGGCAGCACGATCACGCAGCAGCTCGCCAAGGTCGCGTTCCTGGATTCGGATCGCACCGCCGCACGCAAGCTGCGCGAGGTGATGATCGCCTTCTGGCTGGAGGCGTGGCTGAGCAAGGACGAGATCCTGTCGCGCTATCTGTCGAACGTCTACTTCGGTGACAATGTCTACGGGCTGCGCGCCGCCGCCCGCCATAATTTCGACAAGCGCCCGGAACAGCTGAACATCGGTGAATCGGCGATGCTGGCTGGGTTGATGAAGGCGCCGTCACGACTGGCGCCGACCACGAACCTGGCGGGCGCCCGCGCGCGCCAGAAACTGGTGGTGCAGGCGATGGCGGAGGCCGGCTTCATCGATGCCCGGACCCGTGCGCGCGTCCGCCCCGCGCGGCTGCATGTCCGTACCGTCGGCAGCTTGCCGACCGGCACCTATTTCGCGGACTGGGCGATGCCGCAGGCGCGCGACCGCGCCGGCATGGTCTATGCCGAACAGACGGTGCAGACCACGCTGGACGATCGAATCCAGCGCGCCGCGATCCGCGCGATCAACCGCGCACCGCTGGCCGGGGCGCAGGTCGCGCTGGTTGCGATGCGCCCCGATGGCGAGGTCGTCGCGATGATCGGCGGCCGTGACTATGGCGACAGCAGCTTCAACCGCGCGACGCAGGCGCGGCGACAACCCGGATCGACGTTCAAGCTGTTCGTCTATCTGGCCGCGCTCCGCGCCGGCATGACCCCGGACGACCGGATTTCCGATCGTCCGCTGACGGTCGACGGCTGGTCCCCCGCCAACAGCGACAAGCGCTATCGCGGCGATATCACCCTGCGCGAGGCATTCGCGCGGTCCAGCAACGTCGCCGCGGTGCGGTTGCAGGAGAAGATCGGCCGCGACAAGGTGATCCGTGCCGCGCGCGACCTGGGCGTTACCAGCCCGCTGCGCACCGATCCCAGCCTGGCGCTCGGCACATCGGGCATGACGCTGCTGGAACTGACGTCGGCGTTCGCGGCGATCGCCGACAATGCCTATCCGGTGAAGCCGCATGGCCTGCCGACCGAAGAACGCAGCTGGTTCGACAGGCTGTGGGACCGGCAGAGCAATTTCGGCAGCGATCGCCACAAGATGCTGCTCGATCTGCTCTCCGCCACCGTCAATCAGGGCACCGGCCGCAACGCGGCGCTCCGCACGCAGGTGTTCGGGAAAACCGGTACGACGCAGAACAACCGCGACGCGATCTTCATCGGCTTTGCCGGCGATATCGTCACCGGCGTCTGGATCGGCCGCGACGACAACACGCCGTTGCAGGGCGTCGCGGGCGGCGGCCTGCCAGCGCGGATCTGGCGCGATTTCATGGCCAGCGCGATCGGCAGCGCGCCGTTGGTGCGCGAAGCGCCAAAACGCCCGGAACCGCCGGCGCAGGATTCCCTTCCCGATCTCGACAACATCACCATTCCACCCATCACGATCGGCGACGTTACGATCGGTGTCGACGACGAGGGGCTGACCCTCACGCCCGCGCCCGACCGCGCACCGCCGTCACCGCGACGCAGCGACGATTTCGCGCCGCTCCCGCCGCCGCGGGACGATGACATACCGCCTGAGGACGAGGGGCCGTAATATCTTCAGGAACCGGCTCGGCCCTCCTGTTCGGGCAGCGGCGATATGAACGGCGCCTCCCCCCTTATTTGAACAGCACCAGTTCCTCCGCCATCGACGGGTGCAGCGCGACGGTGTCGTCGAACGCGCGCTTGGTCAGGCCTGCCTTCACCGCCACCGCCGCAGCCTGCAGGATTTCGGGCGCGTCCGGCCCGATCATGTGCAGCCCCAGCACGACCTCGGTTTCCGGATGGCAGACCATCTTGTACAGCGCGCGTTCGTTGCGGCCGGCCAGGACGTTCTTCATCGGCCGGAAATCGGATGTGTAGACCTTGGCCGAACCGTAGCGGTTGCGGACCTCCGCCTCGGTCATCCCGACCGCAGCGATCGGCGGATGGCTGAACACCGCGCTCGGGATATTGTGGTAATCGACGCGGTGCGGCTTGCCGCCATACACCGAATCCGCAAACGCCTGCCCTTCGCGGATCGCGATCGGGGTCAGTTGCACGCGATCGGTGACGTCGCCGACCGCATAGATGCTCGGCACGTTCGACCGGTTGTCGTCATCGACGATGATCGCGCCGCGGTCGCCCAGCATCACGCCCGCTTCCTCCAGCCCCAGCCCTTGGGTATGCGGACGCCGCCCGGTGGCGAACATCAGCACGTCGGCGTCGATCGGGTCATGGTTGGTCATGAACACCTTCAACGATCCGTCGGCTTGTTTCTCGACCTTCTCGAACGCGGCGTGGAACTTGAAATCGATCCCCTTCACCGTCGAAATATGCAGCAGCCGGTCGCGGATCTGCGCGTCATAGCCGCGCAGGATCACGTCCGACCGGTTGACCATCGTCACATGCGATCCGAACTGGTGGAAAATGCCGGCGAATTCATTGGCGATATAGCCCGCGCCCGCGATCATCATGCGGCGCGGCACCGCATCCAGGTGAAACACCTCGTTCGACGTGATGCCATGTTCGGACCCCGGAAACGTCGGCACGTCCGGCCAGGCACCGGTCGCGATCAGGATACGCTCGACGCTGATCTCGCGCCCGGACGCCAGCCTTACGCCATGCGGCCCGGTGACGGTCGCGCGCTCATGAAATAACGTGACGTCGTTGTTTTCCAGCGTGTTGGTATACAGTCCCTCCAGCCGCGTCACATCGGCCAGCACCGCGTCGCGCAGCCGGATCCAGTCGAACCGGCAATCCGGCACATCCCATCCGAACGCCTTTGCATCCGCCAGATCCTCGGCAAAATGCGCGCCGTAGATCAGCAGCTTCTTCGGCACGCAGCCGCGGATGACGCAGGTGCCGCCGACGCGATATTCCTCCGCCAGCGCGACCTTCGCGCCGTAAGCCGCGGCCACGCGGGACGCCCGCACTCCTCCGGAACCGCCGCCGATAACAAAGAGATCATAGTCGTAATGCGGCATGCCGGGCTCCGGAGATTCGATAGGGTTCGTAGATGGGGCGCGGCCTTCGGAAAACTACTCATATGTTCCTTCCACACCCGCCGTAATCCCGGCGCAGGCCGGGATCTTCCTTCGGTGAAGAACTGACCCCAAGCCCAAGGGAGATCCCGCCCTCCGCCGGGATGACGAGTAGGGGCGTCCCGTCACCCCAGCGCGCGTGCGATCAGCGCGCGGGTCGACGGATCGAACCGCTCCGTTCCTTCCTCGGCGATCGACCGGGCGATCGCCTTGCCCAGTTCCACCCCCCATTGATCGAACGGATTGATGCCCAGCAGCGCGGCATTCGCAAAGGTCCGCTGTTCGTAGAAGGCGAGCAGCGCGCCCAGCCGGGCCGGATCGAGCCGGTCGAGCAGGATCGTGGTCGACGGCCGGTCACCCGGATAGGCGCGCTGCGGATCGTCATGCGCCTGCCCCGCCATCAGCGCCGCGCCCTGCGCGAAACAATTGACCAGCAACGCATGATGATGCGCCTCGTCCAGCGCGTCGCCGGGCTCGATCACCGCGACGAACTCGACCGGAACGAGATGCGTGCCCTGGTGCAGCAATTGGAACACCGCATGCTGTGCATCGGTGCCGACCCCGCCCCAGGTGATCGGCGCGCTGGGCACTTCGAGCGGCGCACCGGTGGATGTCACGCGCTTGCCGTTCGACTCCATCTCAAGCTGCTGCAGATAGCTTGGCAGCAACGCCAGCCGTTCGTCATAGGCGAACACCGCGCGCGTCTCCGCCCCGCGGACGACCGCATAATACAGGTCGGAAAAGGCGGCGAGCAGCGGCGCATTCGCCAGCGGCTCCGCCAGCCGGAAATGGCGATCCATCGCCGCCGCGCCTTCCAGCATCGTTTCGAACGCATCCCAGCCCAGCGCCAGCGCGGCCGGAAACCCGATCGACGACCACAGCGAATAGCGCCCACCGACGCTCTCCGCGAACGGCAGCACCCGGGTTTCGTCGACGCCCCATTCCACGGCCTTGTCCGGCGCCGCCGTCAGCGCGATGACCTGGCCGTAAGGATCCTCGACATCATGCTCCGCCAGCCACGACAGCGCACTGGCGGCGTTCAGCATGGTCTCCGTGGTCGTGAACGTCTTGGACGCGATCACGATCAGCGTGGCCGCCGGATCGAACCGCCGGAACACGCGCTCCAGCGCCAGTCCGTCGACGTTGGACACCACCGCGACGTCATAGCGCCCGGCATCGTCGCCCAGCGCATCGATCAACAGGTCCGGCCCCAGCGCCGATCCGCCGATCCCGATATGCAGGACGTGCCGGAACGGCCCGATCGCCTCCGCCTCGATCGCGTCGATCAGCCCGCGCATCCGCGCATGCAGGGCGCGCGCCGCCGCCACGCTGTCGGGCGCGCCCTGCCCGCGCTCGGCGACATGCTCCGCCGCGCGGCCCTCGCTGCCGTTGACCGCCGCACCCGCGAACAGGGCGTCGCGCCTGGCCGCGAAATCCTGCGCCGTCGCCAGGTCGAGGAACGCCGCCAGCGTCGCCTGCGTCAGATGCGTCTTCGCAAAATCGAAGCGCAGTCCCGCTTCCTCGATCACCATCCGCGACAGGCGATCGGGCTCCGCGGTGAACAGGTCGGTCAGCCGCGGCGTCGGCACGGCCCGCAACGCGTCCCATGCGGCGGCGGGGGTGGCGGTGGCGTCGGTCATGCTGAAGCTCCATGATCAGGGGGTCCGCGCGCGCCATATCCTGCGGTCGGGGCCACGTCATGCCTCTTCTCGGCGGAAAATGGCGGCCCGGCTTGACCTCTGGCCGATCGCAGCGGCATCGCATGCCGCATGTCGCGCACCAGCCTGTTGAAAACACTGCGTCTGTTGGCGACGCTGTTCGTCACGGGCTGGCTGGTGCGCAGCGTCGCCTTCGGGCTGTTCGCGATCCCCAGCGTATCGATGCTGCCGGGGCTGTGGCCGGGCGACTATCTGCTGGTGGCGAAATGGCCCTATGGCTGGTCGCGCTACGGCCTGATCGGCGGCGCGCCGCTGTTCGCCGGGCGGCTGGCGGGGGCGCTGCCGGCGCGCGGCGATGTCGTGGTGATCCGCGATGATGATCGCAACGTCGTGAAACGGGTCATCGGCCTGCCCGGCGACCGCATCGCGCTCGACGCCGGTGCGGTGTCGCTGAACGGTCGGCCGCTGCCCCGGCTCAGGATCGGCGATTTCGTGATGCCGACCGGACCGGACGATCGCTGCGGCGGGGTCGGGATCACGCCCGACGGCTGCCGCTACCACCGCTATGCCGAAACCCTGCCTGGGCTGGCGCCCCACCCGGTTCTGGACGGCGGCATCACCGCGCGCGACCGGATGGCGGAACGACGCGTGCCGGCGGACAGCCTTTTCCTGATGGGCGACAATCGTGACGAGAGCGCCGACAGCCGGCTGGCACGGGACGATGGCGGTCTCGGCATGATCCCTGCGGACCGGCTGCTCGGCCGCGCCACCGTCTTGCTATGGTCGACGGACGGCAGTGGGCGGTGGCATTCGCCACGCTCCTGGTGGCGTGCAACGCGCTGGGATCGCATTGGTCGCGGAATCCGCTGACGGCCGCCGGACGCCGGTTCGCTACGCCACCTTGCGTTCGGGCGCCTGGCTCATCTCGAACAGTCCGATCACCTGACTGGCTGGCACCGGGCGGCTGAACAGGAAGCCCTGGACATTGGTGCACCCCTCCAGCCGCAACGCCGCGAGTTGTTCGGGATCCTCCACGCCTTCGGCCGTGGTTTCCATCCCCATCGCGCGCGCCAGATGCGTGATCGCGCGCACGATCGCGATATTCTCGTGCCCTTTCAACAGGTCGGTGATGAACGACCGGTCGATCTTGATCTTGTCGAACGGAAAACTGCGCAGATAGCTCAGGCTGGAAAACCCCGTTCCGAAATCGTCCAGCGCGATCCGCACGCCCAGGCTGCGCAGGCTGTGCAGCGTCGCCAGCGTCGTCCCGCTGTCCGCCAGGAAGATCGACTCGGTGATCTCCACCTCCAGCCGGCCGGGTTCCAGCCCCGATCGCGCCAGCGCGTCGACCAGCGTGGCGAGCAGTCCGGGGCTGCCGAACTGGATCGGCGAGACATTCACGGCAATCCGCACCGGCGCGGGCCAGGTCGCGGCCTCGCGCGTCGCCTGGCGGATCACCCACTCGCCCAGTGGCACGATCAGCCCGGTTTCCTCCGCGACCGGAATGAACTCGATCGGCGACACCAGCCCGCGGACCGGATGCCGCCACCGCACCAGCGCCTCGAACGCGGTCACCCGGTTGCTGCTGAGGTCGAACAACGGCTGATAATGGAGTTCGAACGCGCCCTCCTGCAACGCCTGGCGCAGGTCGGCTTCCAGCACGCGGCGCGCCCGCGCGGCGGCGTCCATCCCCGCCTCGAAATAGCGAAACGTCGCGCGTCCCTCCGCCTTCGCGCGGTACAGCGCCAGATCGGCATTCTTCAGCAAGGTACTGGAATCGCTCCCGTCGCCGGGCGCCATGGCGATGCCGATGCTGGTGCCGACCGGCACGCTATGGCCCTCCACCTCGATGGGGCGCGACAGCCGGTCCAGCAACGCCCGGGCCAGCGCCTCAGGTGCCTGCCGCCCGCCACATTCCAGCAGGATCGAAAACTCGTCTCCGCCCAGCCGCGCGACGAAGGCGTTGCCGGCAACCTCCGTCATGATCGCGGCAAGCCGCGTCAGCACCGCGTCGCCCACCAGATGGCCAAGCGAGTCGTTGATCCCCTTGAAATCATCGAGGTCGAGCGCGAACACCGCCACTTCGCGCCCCTGATGCAGGCTGCGGCGCAGCAATTCGTCGACCTGCGTGCGCAACAGCGCGCGGTTGGGCAGTCCGGTCAACGGATCGTGGAACGCCAGATGGCTGATCTTGCGCTCGCGTTCGCCGATCGCGGCGACCATGCGGTTGAAGCTGCCGGCCAGCCGTTCGATCTCGTCGCCCGATCGGATCTCCACCTGCACCGCGTCGCCAGACTCCAGCCGGCGCACGGCATTGTCCAGCACCGCGATCGGCCGCGTGATCGATTTCGACAGCCGCGCGGTGCCCAGCGCGACCGCAGCCAGCCCGATCAGGCCGATCCCCCACAGCAGATATTCAAGCGGGCGATACACGGCCAGCGCCGCATCCAACGGATATTGCAGGACCAGCAACGCCGGGCGGGCGGGATCGAAACCGGCCAGCGGCTCCACCCGCGTCAGCGTCCGGCCGCGCGCCGTATCCAGCGCCAGCGTCGCGCTACGGCGCCCGTCCAGCGGGGTCAGCGCCGCCGCCAGTTCCGGCACAACTGCCGCTCCACCACTCCGCCACAGCCCATGGGCATCGCGCCGGACGACGCTGGCATCGAAGGGGATCGCCGACAATTTGGTCAGCGACTGCATCGCGCGGCCGTCCAGCCGCACCGCGAACACCGCCCAGCCGATCAGGGTCGGTGCCCGAACCGGTGTCGCCACCGCCTGATACAGCGCGTCGCCGATCTGCACGATACCTTCGGATTTTCCGTCATCCAGGCGGTCGCTCAGCAGCGCTGCCGATCGCGCATCCGTCGCGTTCAGGCCCACGACCTGCCCGTCGACTGTCAGCAGGAACGCGGCCGGGATGCCGATCCGCTTGCGCAGATTATGCAGCGCCGACTCGGTTGTCGCGGTGTCGCCCGTCGCCGCCGCGGCCCGGAATCCATAATCCTGCGCCAGCATGGCGGCCGCCTGCCGCAACTGATCCGATCGCAGCGTCCACAGCCGGTCGAACACCACCACGCCACCGCTCAGGTCATGCGCCACGCTCTTTTCCGCAGTGCGCGAAATCGCGACCTGCAAAGTCAGCCCCGCCACGAACAGCACCACCGCGAACATGCCGGCAAATGCCAGCGTCAGCCGCGTGCGCAGCAGCGTGAAGCGCGGGATCATTCCGCCCGCACCGGAATCGCCAGCGTTTGCGTCAGGCCGCCCGGCGGAACCGCGACCTGGATCTCCAGTTCGTTCCCGCGCCCTTTCAGGCGGGGATGCCACAGGCGCAGCCGCACCGTGCCGGGGGCCAGGCCCGTCAGCAGCACCGCGCCGTTCGCGGCGGATTTGCCCGCGAAAGGCGTGTCGACTACCCGCACGAACCCCGACATGCCGTCATGGATGTTGCATCCAAGCGCCACCGTCCCCGGCTTGTCGAACACGATGCTGTGGCTTTCGTCCCGACCATATAGCTTCAGCTCGAAACGTTTGACGGGCGAGAAGGAATAGACATGGTGCCGCACCCGATCGAGATTGGGAAAGGCGACGCTCGCGCCGACCGGCACGATCAGCACGCCCGGCTTGAACTGCACGTCCTGCTGCGCGACCCGGTACGGGCCGGCCGCGCGGAGCACCGCCTTCGGCGCCCCGGCGGGATAGGCGCTGACCACCGCGTCGGCCAGCGGTCGCCCGCCCGGATCGGTGATCGTCAGCCGAGCATCCGCCGCAATTGCGGGGACCGGCAACAGGAGCAGCAGGAGACAGGACATGGATCGCATGCTAGCGGTCTGACAGCCGATCTTGAACATTGGGTTAAGTCCCGCCGACGCCGCATGGATAACGGGTCGTTAAACTTTCGGCGCTACCAGCCGACTGGATGCTACGTCTGATCCTCTCTTTCCTGATGGCCATGATGCTGGTCGCGGCGCCGGCGCACGCCAATGATCGCCGCGGCGGCGGCCGGATGCTGCTGACCGACGGCGTGACGGCGATCGAGGGATCCGCCGGCGGCGGGATCGCGACCTGGGCGACGATCGCCGGAGCCGAAACCCGGAACGGCATTGGCGGAACGGTCCATGCCACCGCCGTGCTGGCGCCCGATTTCACGTTGCGGAGCCAGGGCATCGCCACCGGCCTGTTCGACCGGGTCGAGCTTTCCTACGCCCGCCAGTCGCTGGATACGGACAAGGCGGGAACCGCACTCGGGCTCGGTCGCGGATACCGCATCGCGCAGGATGTTTTCGGAGCGAAGGTCCGGTTGATCGGCAATCTGGTCTATGATCAGGACACCGCCCTTCCCCAGATCGCCGTCGGCGTGCAGCGCAAGCGTGCCAACCGGTCCGCGCTCGTCGCGGCGCTGGGGGCCAGATCCGACACCGGCACCGATTATTATGTCGCCGCGACCAAATTGGTTCTGAAACGCGGGGTGCTGCTGAATGCCACGCTGCGCATGACCAAGGCCAACCAGGGCGGGCTGCTGGGCTTTGGCGGTGACAAGAGGCCCGGCTACCGCGCGCAGATCGAGACATCGGCCGGCGTCATGCTGTCGCCGCGGCTCGTGATCGGCGCCGAATATCGCACCAAGCCGGACAATCTTCGGTTCGCGAAGGAACAGGATTGGGGCGACATGTTCGCGGCCTATGCGGTCAGCCGCAACATCACCGCCACCGTCGCCTATGCCGACCTGGGATCGATCGCGACCTTCAAGAAGCAGCGCAGCCTGTTCCTGTCGCTGAGGGGAAGATTCTGATGATGTTCGCGCCATTGCTGCTCGCGCTCCAGGCCGTACCGGCTGTCGCGCCCGGCGAGGATCCGGTCGCACCTTTTGTGCAGGCGGACACCAACGCCGGCGCGCGGCCCGCGACCGACCCCGCGCTGGTCGCGGCATTCCACGGCCAGCCAGGCATCCGCCGCATCGTCGATGGCCTGGTCGATCGCAACATGGCCGATCCGCGGATCGGGGACATCTTCAAGGGGCAGGATCTGGTCCGATTGCGCCGCACACTGTTCGAACATCTCTGCTATGTCGTCGGTGCAGGCTGCCACTATTCCGGCCGCGACATGAAGAGCAGCCACAAGGACCTTGGTATCCAGCAAAAGGATTTCAACGCGCTGGTCGAAAATCTTCAGGCGGCGATGCGGGCGGAGGGGGTGCCGTTCGGTGCCCAGAACCGGTTGCTCGCCATGCTGGCCCCGATGCACCGCGACGTCATCGTTCGGTAAGTCCGCCGCCGGCCTTCACCCGATCGAGTCGATCACCGCACCGATGATGTCGGGTGACGGACCACTCAGTTTCGGCGACGGAGCCGCGGTTCGGACGGCGTCGGATACCGACGCGCCATAGATGAACCCGAACGTGGGATAGCCCGATCCACCGAGCGCGTCGTCCTGGTGATACCACACGCGCACTCGGCTCCAGTCGCCCTGGTCCGATATGTCGGTGACTGTCACGTCGCGCTCGACCTGCCCGCGCGTTCCGCCGATCCGCGACCAATTGCTGTGCGTGACCATCACCACGCGCGGACCCACCACCTGGCTTACCACCGCGACATGGCCCAGCCGCATCGCGCCGATCGGGCGAAACACCAGCACGGCGCCGACCTTCGGCCGGTTGCCACGCGCATAGCGCCCGTCCGCCTGCGTCCACCATGTCCACGCATCGCCGTACAACTGGATGCCCGACATCGCGCGGGCAAAGGGCACACATTCCCCAACCGTCTCGCCGGTCACCTCGGCCTGAACGGCCGCCGCCGACAGCAAACCCGACAGGAACAGCAGACTCGACCAGCGCATCGACACCCCCTATCCATTCTGGATACGGAAAAATGTCCAAGACGGGTTAACAAAAGCCTGCTTCACCCCCTGCCCATCGGCTGTGGCGACAAACCGTGCTCAGCGTGCGGCAAACTGTGCATTACGCGCCAGTGCGCGCTTGGCCAGCGTATGCGACCACGCCGGATTGCCGTCCGGCGTCGCCATCTGGACGTTCGGGGTCGCCAGCACGCGCCGATACAGCGCGTCGGCATCCACGTCGCGCGCCGTCTGGCGATAGACATGCGCCAGGTTCAGCAGCACGCCGGGCTCGTTCGATCCCGCCGCCAGTTCCGTTTCCAGCTGCCGCGCAGCGCCGGTCAGATCCTTTGCGGCGATCGCCTGAAACGCGACCGGATCCGCGGCCAGTGCGGCCCCCGCCACCGACAGCAACAACGCACCTCCGAGCAAACGAATCATGACACCCTCCATTTGTGTTACATCTTGATGACATGAAGGCTACGCTTTTAAGAAAAGCTGTAAATAGGCTGATTTTGTCCCGGAAAAATAAAAACCCCCTCCGCGTCGGCGAAGGGGGTGCAGGGTCTCGATACGGATATCGCCTATGACGACCGGTGCAGGCGTCAGCGTTTTCCCTGATGCCGAATGTTGCGCGGTCGGCCCGGGCGCCCCATCCTCGGCCGTTCGGACCGTCCCGCCCGTAGCGGCGGACGGTGGCTCGCGCCTGCGACGGGTTCGAACCGGAGCGCACCGCTGATCGGATCGGATTCCACCAGCCGCAATTTCAGCAGCTGCCCGCTGACATAGCGATCGCCGCTCTCCTCGCCGACCAGCGCCTGCGCGGCTTCGTCATAATGGAAATACTCGCTGCCCAGCGTCGACACCGGCACCAGCCCGTCGCCGCCAATGTCCTGAACCGTCGCGAAGAAGCCGAACGGGCGCACGCCGGTGATCCGGGTTTCCACCACCTTCCCCACGAACCGCGCCAGATAGGCCGCGACATAGCGATCGACTGTCTCGCGCTCCGCCTCCATCGCGCGGCGCTCGGTCCGGCTGATCGCCTCGCCCAGCTCCGTCATCCGCTCGGCATCGGCCACCGGCAGGCGCGTCTCCGGCACCGCCGGCGCTAGCCCGTACGCCCCGACCAGCGATCGGTGGACGAGCAGATCGGCATAGCGCCGGATCGGGCTGGTGAAATGCGCATAACTGCCCAGCGCCAGTCCGAAATGGCCGGTATTGGCCGGCGCATAATAGGCCTGCGTCTGCGATCGCAGGATCTGCTCCATCACCTGCGGCCGGATCGCGGGATCGTCGATCCGATCGAGCAGATGGTTGAACGTCGCCGGTTTCACCACCTGTCCCAGCGCGAACGACACACCGAACGTATCCAGATATTCCTTCAGCGCGACCAGCTTCTCCCGGCTTGGCGGCTCATGGTCGCGGTACATGACCGGCGCCTTCTTCGCCTCCAGCGCCTTGGCCGCCGCGACGTTGGCCGCGATCATATATTCCTCGATCAGCCGCATCGAATCGAGCCGTTCCCGCGGCGCCACCGACGCGATCCGTCCGGTTTCGTCCAGCACGACCCGGCGTTCCGGCAAGTCGAGATCGAGCGGCGCCCGCCGATCGCGCGCACCCGCGAACAGGCGCCAGCACGCCCAAAGCGGGTTCAGCGCGCCGTCCACCAGTTCCGGCGACACCCGCCCAGGCTCGCCGTCGATCGCTGCCTGCGCATCCTCATACGCGATGTTCGCCGCGATCCGAACCAGCGCGCGCGTGAAATGCCACCCCTTCAGCGTGCCGTCCGACGCGACGCGCAGGTGACAGACCAGCGCCGCACGATCGACGCCTTCCTTCAACGAACAGACATCGGCCGACAGGATTTCTGGCAGCATCGGCACGACGCGATCGGGGAAATAGACGCTGTTGCCGCGCTTGCGCGCCGATCGGTCCAGATCGGAACCGGCGCGGACATAATAAGCCACGTCGGCGATCGCGACGATGGCGCGATATCCGCCGACATTGCCGGGATCATCGTCGGGCGTCGCCCACACCGCATCGTCATGATCGCGCGCATCGACCGGATCGATCGCCACGATCGGCAGGTGGCGCAGATCCTCACGCCCTTCCCCGATCGGCAGTGCGGCCGCGGCGGTCGCCTCCGCCAGCACATCCTCCGAAAACACGTCCGGAATGCCGAATTTGTGAATCGCGACCAGGCTGAAGCTGCGCGGCGCGAACGGATCGCCCAGCCGGTCGGTCACGCGCACCGTCATCCGCGGCGGACGCCCGGTCTTTTCCGCCAGCACAAGGTCACCGGCATCGGCCTCGCCCGCGTCCGACACCGGCCAGTCGCGCTTCTCGCGCTTGTCGACCGGCTTCAACCACAACCGATCGCCCTCGCGCCGCAGCACGCCCAGCACCTGCTCCTCGCCGCGCGCCAGCGTCTTCATGGGATGCGCCAGCCATCCCGATCCCGCCTCTTCGGTCCGCGACAGGATCCGGTCGCCCGGCCCCAGCGGCGCGCGTTTCCCGCGCGCCATCACGCGCAACCGCGGCGGCGGCTGGTCGCTGTCCCAATTTTCCGGCACCGCGATCGGCACGCCCTCATCGGTCACGTCCACGATCCGCAGCACCGTCACCTTCGGCACGCCGCCCATCTTGTGGAACGCACGGCCCGGCGCGCTGTCGATCAGCCCTTCATCCGCCATATCCTTCAGCAGCCCTTTCAACAGGATCTTGTCCTGCGCATGCAGGCCAAAAGCGCGTGCGATCTCCCGCTTGCCGGCCGGAGTTTCGCTGGAGGCGATGAAATCGAGGATTTGCTGGCGGCTGGGCAGCCCCGGGGCGTGTCGTTTTGGCATGGCTCTGCTCTTAGGCTCCGCCATGCGCCGCGTCACCTGCCAGCAGGTTATCCTGCTTTGGTGACAGCCAGGTGAAAATCATGCGCAACTTCGCGCAACCGCATCGATTCCGATTGTAAGATTCGTGCCGGGATGGCACATCAATAAAAAATACTACAACATAAGTCGGAAGGAGCGGAACTGATGGCCACGAACCTGATCGGCCCTGGCGGCGACTCGCAGGATCGCGTCGTGACGGAGAATTACACGGTGCCCAAGGCACTGCTCTGTTCCGGGCTGTTGTCGGCCACTGCATGGGGCGCCATCGCCTGTCTGGTGATCCTGCTTCATTGATCCGCAGGGAAACGGGCACTTGCCACGCCGCGCCTGCCTCCGCTATCCGCGCGGTCGGGGCCTGTAGCTCAATGGTAGAGCCGGCCGCTCATAACGGCTAGGTTGCGGGTTCGAATCCTGCCGGGCCCACCACATGCACCGCAACGATCCGTGATCGTCCCGAAGCATGACCCGATCGCCCGATCCCTGCGCATGACCCGGCGGGCTTGTTCTCGTGCCGCAAGATGGTGCCGACGGCTCATACCCGGTCCGGCATATCTGCATCACATCCGGCAACGGCTTTCTGGTCGACCGGGGGCCCTTTCCCGGACTCGGTCTGCCCCTCGATCAGGCGCTGCCGGCTTCGCTGTCCGCCACCGGTCGCGGCAATCGCAGCCGGAACTGCATGTCGTCGATATACAGCTTCCCACCCGCCAGCGACGCCAGGTTGCGCACCAGGCGCAGGGAAAAGCCAAGCCCGAGCAGCGGCGCATCCGGCCAATCGCCATCGGGCGCATAGCCCGGGTCGAGCAGCGTGCGTTCGTCGCGGCCGTGCAGGCGACGGGGACGCGCCACCGTGAACACCAGCCCGCCCGCACCGTCCGACTCCAGCGTCACCGGGACACGTTCCGCCGGTTCCGCCAAACCGATGGCGGCGGCGATCATCCGCGACAACATCCGGTCGAACAGGATCGGATCGCCGACCTGACCGACCAGCCCGGATGCGATCGTCACGTCCAGCCTCGGGTCATGCACTCCGCGTGGCTGATGGCGCGACGCGATCTCCGCCAACAACGCCGCCGGCTCGATCGGATCGACCTCCACGTTGACCCGCTCCGCTTCCAGCCGCGCCGCCATGTCGAGGTCGTCCACCGCTGCAAGCAGCCGGCGACCATCGTCGGAGATCGACCCGGCATGATCGCGATAGTCGCCCGCGACCGGGCCCAGGATCTGCCCCTCGATCATGTCGGCAAATCCGACGATCGCATTCAGTGGCGTCCGCAGCTCATGCACCAGTTGCCGCAGCGAATCCGGCGCGATCCCGCCCAGCACCGCCCCGTCGCGCCGGGACGGGGTGGCAATCTCGTCCGGGCGCGGCCGGCGCGCGGTCCCGCGATATCCCATGAACCGACCGTCCAGCGGCGCGAACAACGGAACCGCGGAAATGCGCCAATCGCCCGCCGCCGGCCCGGCGCCCGCGACGCTCAACCGGGCATCGCGAAACGGGCTGCGCCGGCGAAACGCCCCGGCGACGTGGCCATCGACGCCGTGCCCGGCCTCGTCCCCGGCCACCTCGGCCAGCGTCTCGCCAACGATCGCTTCCCGCGGCGCACCGTCGACCCAGAAGATCACGCCATCACCCGCCGCTTCAAATCGGAACTCGCTCGCCGGCACCACCGGCTCCGCCGCTATCGCCGTGCCCGGCAACGGGCGATCGCGGCGATAGGCGTCGATCCGCTTCACCAGATCGCTGATCGACACGCCCATGGCGCTGACGATCGGCTCGACCGGACGTTCGACGGCGGTTTGCGTGACGACGGGCGACGCCGGCTCGGCCACGACATCCATCGCGGGGGCATTCAGCACCAGATCGGTGGCTCCGAATGCGGCCAGCGCGCGGCGGGTGGCCGCGTCCAGGTCACGCCGGTGGCGCAGAACGCCACGCGCCGTGGGCGACAGCTGCGGCAGGATGGCGGCCCAGTCGCCACCGATCAATCGCGCCGTGCCCAAGACCGGCGCCGCGACCGAGGGAACATCGTCCGCAAACAGCTGGATCATCGCGGCGGACAACCGGCGACCTGCAACCATCCGGGCCGCGCGGATCCGCGTCGCGATCGTGGTATCGGCCCGCATGTCGCGCAGCATGGCATAGGCGTGCGCCATCGCCGATCCCCCGCGCCCCTGCGTGATCAGATCGATCAGTTGCACCCATACCGCATCGCGGGCGTCCGCCGTGGCCAGCGGCTGATCGATCACGGTGCGGATCATGTCATCGTAACGCACCCGGGGTCGATCCTTTGCGAGCCTGCCATCCGGACGATCCACCCGGCGCATCCCGTCGGTAGCGGGAAGTCGCCAAAGTGGAAACACCCGTTTTGGCCCCGTTACATTATGAGACGATTCCATTTCGTTGATAGATTATTCCAATGTCGGATCAGATCAGTATAGGGTTATGCCATGGCAAACCGCTATCCCCTTGATTCCATCGATCGCACCATCCTCACATCGCTGCAGGACGAAGGTCGAATCACCAATGTCGATCTTGCCCGCCGTGCCGGCCTGACCGCCCCGCCCTGCCTGCGCCGCGTGCGCGCGCTGGAAGAAGCGGGGATCGTCGAGGGCTATCATGCCAAGCTCAACGCCGCCGCGCTCGGCTACGGCATCATGGTCTTCGCGCTGGTATCGCTGCGATCGCAGGCGGAGGAGGACCTTCGCGCGTTCGAAGCACATATGGCGGCGCTGCCGCAGGTGCGCGAATGCCACATGCTGAATGGCGAGATCGACTTCATCCTGAAGATCGTCGCGCACGACCTGCAAAGCTTCCAGAGCTTCCTGACATCGGAACTCACCACGGCCCCGCATGTCGCCAGCGTCAAGACATCGCTGACGATCCGTACCGCAAAGGACGAGAGCGGGATTCCGGTCGACCCGGACTGATCACGTCGCGGTGCGAGACGTTCCGGCCGGTGACCTTATGCGGCAGGACTTTTGCCCCACGCTTCGGGCGCTACCGCAACGACACCCAGGTCGGGGCGTGGTCCGACGCCTTTTCCTTGCCGCGTGTCGCCTTGTCGACCCCGGCATCGATCAGCCGATCGGCCGCGGCGGGGCTCAGCATCAGATGATCGATCCGGAACCCGGCATCGCGCGCCCAGGCGCCGGCCTGGTAATCCCAAAAGGTATAGACGGGTCCGCCCGGATGGCGCGCGCGGATCGCATCCGTCCAACCCTGAAAACACAGCCGCCGGAACGCCGCCTGTGATTCGGGTTGCAGCAGCGCGTCGTCCGCCATCGCCCGGACCGAAAACGTGTCGTCGCGCGTTCTGGTCGGGATCACATTATAGTCGCCGGCCAGCACCACCGGCTGCTCGGTCGCCAGCAGCGTGGCGGCATGATCGATCAGCCGGTCGAACCACGCCAGCTTGTAGTCGAACTTCGGCCCCGGCCGCGGGTTGCCATTCGGCAGATAGATGGACGCGATCACCACGCCGTTCACCGCCGCTTCCAGATACCGGCTGTGCGCCGGATCGGGATCGTCGGGCAGGCCGCGGCGGATCTCGACCGGATCGCATCCCCGCGCCAGGATCGCGACACCGTTGAAACCCTTCTGCCCATGCCAGATCGCGCCATAACCGGCGGCGCGGATGTCGGCTTCGGGAAAACTCTCGTCCTGCGCCTTGATTTCCTGCAGGCAGGCGACGTCGGGCTGCGTCTCCTCCAGCCATTCGATCAGGCGGGGGAGCCGGGCACGGATGCCGTTGATGTTGAACGTCGCGATCTTCATGCGGCGGGTCTAGCGGGTCCGACGCCCGGACGCACCCCCGTCGGTCAGATCGAGAAGCTGGTCCCGCATCCGCAGCCGGACGCCGCGTTGGGATTAGTGACGCGGAACGCCGATCCGCCCAGCGAGTCCACGAAATCGACCGCGCTGCCGCGCACCAGATCCAGGCTGACGGAGTCGACCACCAGGGTCACGCCGTCACGAACCGCCGCGACATCGTCCGCCTCGACCAGATCGGCCAGCCCGAACTTGTACTGGAACCCTGCGCAACCACCGCCGTCGACCGCCAACCGCAGGATCGGCGGCTTGCCCTGCCTTTCGGCAATCATGGCGACGCGCTTCGCAGCGGAGGGGGTCAGGTCGATGGGCTCGGACATGGGTGGGAGATAGGCGTGCGCCACCCCTGCCGCAATGGATCAGTTGACGGTTGGTCCGCCCACCGCCGCCAGCTGCGTACCCGTGGTCGCGCGCTGTTCGAACGTCGCGGCATATTCGGCGGAACGCAGATACGGGATCGGGTTGACCGCACGCCCGTCGATGCGGACCTCATAATGCAGATGGCTGCCGGTGGATCGGCCCGTCGATCCCATCAGCCCGATCAGCTGCCCGCGGTGCACGCGGGTGTTGGGGCTGACCAGCAACTTGGACATGTGGCCATAGCGCGTCTCCATGCCGGCACCGTGGCTGATTTCCACCATGTTGCCATAGCCATTGCCCCACCCGGCCTTGCTCACCACACCATCGGCGGTGGCATAGATCGGCGTGCCGAGCGGCCCGGCCAGATCGATCCCGGCATGCATTGCCGCGCTGTGCCGGAACGGATCGGATCGCACACCAAACCCGCTGGTGAAGTTGATGGTCTTCAGCGTCACCGGGCGCAGCGACGGCACGTTGACCTCCGGCGTGCCCGGCATCGTCATCGCGCCGCCGTCGTTCAGCGCATCGGCACGCTTCCAGGTGGTGAACAGCGCATGGAACTGGGCATCGGCGGGCTCCGCCTGCGCGTCGCCGTCCACCATTTCATAGCCGCCATCCATCGCCGCGCCCTCCTGCGGCGAAGCCTGCGCCGCGGTGCATCCCGCCATGATCGCGACCCCGGCCAGGAACCGAAGAGAAAACAGGACGTTGGAAGCGGTGAAGGTCATTCAAACCCCGGTATCGGCGCCTGCAAACCGCCCGGAGGGGCAGCATGCCTGCTGGAAGATCAGGTCGACATCGGGAAATGCTCCCCCCCGACGGCGTTGATCCTTCATGCGGCACGATCGGGTCGGTTGGGAAGGTCGGTATAATAGCCTTTCGTCAGACCGGCAGCGTGGCGCGCCGAGTCGTTGAACGGGGGCTTAATCGGACCCGCAAATCGCTCCGACACCAACCGGCGCCAGGTTTCGACCGGCGGTAATCCGCGATCTGCGCACATGGCCAGGAACCAGCGCACCCCGGCCGACACATGTCGCACCTCGTCCGCCGCAATCCGGGTCAAGATGCGGGCGGAGGTCGCATCGCCCCCGGCTGCGAAGCGATCGATCGTCACCGGCGTCACGTCCAGCCCGCGCGCCTCCAGCACCATCGGTACGATCGCCAGTCGCGCCAGCGCGTCGTCGGAGGTGTTGCCGGCCGCTTCCCACAGACCGTCATGCGCCGGCAGCGCGCCGTAGAAGCTGCCGAGCACGCGCAACCGTCGGTCGATCAGTGCGAAATGCATCGCTTCGTCCGCGCCGACCCCGAACCAGTCGTCCAGAAACGTCGGCGGGAACAGCATAGCGAACCGGCCGATCAGGTCGAACGCCAGGTCGATTGCGGCGAACTCGATATGCGCCAGCGCGTGCAGCATCGCGATCCGCCCGGCGGCGCTACCGCCACGCCCGCGCCGCGGCATCCGGGTGGCGGGTAACAGCTCCGGACGATCGGGCCGCGCCGGCCGGTCCGGCATCGTGCGGTCCCATATCACTACCAGCCGCCCGGCGCGCCAATCGCGCGCCGCCGCGCGCGCGGCCTTCACCTTGTCGGCCGGATGCGCCGCCGACAGGACCGCCAGCGCCGCCGCCGCGACGCTGCGTTCAGCCGGCATTCGGCCCGCGCACGACCTTCAACGCCCGCGCCGCCTCCAGCACCGCCTCCGCATGGCCCGGAACCTTCACCTTGCGCCAGACCTGCGCGATCCGCCCGTCATGATCGATCAGGAACGTCGCGCGGTCGATGCCCATATATTTGCGGCCATACATGCTCTTTTCGACCCAGGTGCCGAACGCGTCACACACACTGTCGTCGGCATCGGTGGCCAACGCGACCGTCAGCCCGGCTTTCTCGATGAACTTGGCCTTGCCCTTCGATGTGCCCTTGGAAATACCAAGGATCTGCGTGCTTTCCATCTGGAACGCCGCCTTCAGGCGCGAAAAGTCCTGCGCCTCGGTCGTGCATCCCGACGTGTCGTCCTTCGGATAGAAGAACAGCACCAGGTTTTCCCCGATCATGTCATGCAGCCGCAGCGTGCCGCCGTCGGGCGTTTCCAGCGCAAGGTCAGGCAGGCGATCGTTCGTGTCGAGCATCATCGGGGTCCTTCCACCACGGGTCCGCCGCCGCTGATGCGCGCCCATTCGTCCGCGATCAACCGCATTGCGGCGTCTCGCGCCGCCACCAGCGCCGACCAGTCGGCCTGGCCGCATGCCGATGCGATCAGCGCGCGCGCCGGCGGGGGCGGCTCGGTCGAATCCGGCGACACCAGCCGCATGACGACCAGCATTCGCGACAACAGCGCATGCGCCGCCGCCATCTCCGGGTTCAGCAGTCCCGCCTCCCCCAACACCGTCATCGCGACGCGCAATCGCGGGTCCAGCCCGACGCCGTGGCGCAATTGCAGGACGTGGACCGAAAATTCCGCATCGACGAGTCCGCCGGGCAGCAGCTTTACATCGAACGGGCCTGCCGCCGGCTTGTGCTGCGCGATCTCGCCGCGCATCCGCACCGCATCGGCGATCAGCGTGGCGGCATCGCGCGGGCGGCGCAGCACGGCCGCGATCGTCGCATCGAGGTCCGCGCGCGCCGCTGCCGACCCGAACACCGGCCGCGCCCGCGTCAGCGCCATATGCTCCCACGTCCAGGCATTTTCGCGCTGATACCGCGCGAAGCTTTCGGTCGAAACCGCCAGCAACCCCTGCGCACCGGAAGGCCGCAACCGCGTATCGATGTCGTAAAGCGGCCCGGCCGGCGTGGGTACGCTCAACGCGGCCGTCACGCGCTGCGCCAGCCGGTTGAAATAGGTGGTCGCACCGATCGGGCGGGCACCATCCGATTCCGCCAGATGATCGCCCGTGAACAGATAGACGAGGTCTAGATCCGACGCATGCGTCAGCGCCCCGCCCCCGAAGCGGCCGAGCGCCAGGATCAGCAGCTCGCCACCCGGAACATGGCCGTGCGCCTTCGCATATTCGGTGGTCGCGGCCGCCGCCAGTGCGGCGATCGCCGCTTCCGCGACGCGGGCATAGCCGTTCGCCACCACCAGCGGATCGGCCGCCGCCGCCACGATCTGGGTGCCCAGCGCAAAGCGGCGTTCATTCACCCGCGTCCGCACGCGGTCGAGCAGCCGCTGATAATCCTCGCCGCTCTCCCCGGCGACCAGTTCGGCCGCGAGCCTGTCTACGGGAGGCGGCGGGTCGAACGCGCTGGCGTCGATCAACCCGTCCAGCAACGCGGGGCGCCGGCCAAGCTGATCCGCCAGCGCCGGTGCCACGGCCAGGATGTCGGCCACCAGCCGCCCCAGCGCCGGCCGCGCCTCCACCAGCCGAAAGAAATCGATCGCGGTCGGCAGCCCCGACACCATTCGATCGAGCCGGACGAAGGCGGCATCCGGGTCGCTCGCGCCGCCCAGCGCCGCCAGCAACCCCGGCAGCGCGGCTTCCAGCGCCGCCTGTGCCGCCGGGGTGCGGAGCGCCCGCGGCGTACCGGCCCGCCACCCGTCGATCCGCCCCCGGATCATCGCCGGATCGGCGAACCCCGCCGCCGCGGCCGCTGTCTCCAGCGCGTCGGCCGTGCGGGGCACACCGGCATCGCTTGCGGGATCCAGGCAATCATAAAGCGCGCCGACGGCCCCGACCTGCGGGCGCAACCGATCCAGCAGGGCCGCACCATCGCCGTGCCCGTCGAGCTGCGCCACGCTGTCCAGCGCCGCCGGATCGGTGGGCAGGCTGTGCGTCTGACGGTCGTCCACCATCTGCAACCGGTGCTCGATCGTGCGGAACAGGCGGTATGCGTCTCCCAGCATGGCGGCATCATCCGCCGCGACATGGCCCGCGACGGTCAGCGCCGCCAGCGCGTCCAGCGTCGCGGGCGCGCGCAGGGCGGGATCGCGCCCGCCATGGATCAGCTGCTGGATCTGCGTGAAGAACTCCACCTCGCGGATTCCGCCGCGCCCGCGTTTCAGGTCGAAACCCGGGCCGAATGCCTGCCCGCCATGATGGCCGCGGATCCGGCGGGAAATCTCGCGGATCTCGCCGACCGCGCCGAACCCCAACCCGCGCCGCCACACGAACGGCCGGATCGCCGCCAGGAAGCTGCCGCCAAGCGCGACGTCGCCCGCCGCCGCGCGCGCCCGGATGAAGGCCGCGCGTTCCCACGGCAATGCGCTCGACTCATAATAGCTGATCGCCGCCCCGATCGGCAAAGCAGGCGGCGTCGCCTCGGGCGAAGGCCGCAGCCGCAGGTCGACGCGAAACACATAGCCGTCGCCGTCGCGCGCCTGCAGCATGGTGACCAGTTGCCGGGCGATCCGGGCAGCCGCCTCGACCGGCTCTTCCTGCCGCCGCCGTGGCAGCGTGTCGGGGTCGAACAGCAGGATCGGATCGATGTCGCTGGAATAATTCAGCTCGCGACTGCCATGCTTGCCCAACGCCAACAGCGTGAACCCGGTTACATCGGGTGCGCCACGCTCGCGGAAGATTGCGGTCAACGCCCGGTCGACCGCACGATCGGCAAAATCCGACAGGCGACCCACCACCTGCTCCAGCGTCAGCGTACCGGAGAGATCGCCCAGCGCCACCACCAGCGCCAGCGCCTGGCGCTCGCGCCGCAACGCCGTCGCAACCTCCGCAATGGTGTCACCCGGCTCGACGGCGGCCTGAAGCGCGGAATCGATCCCGCTCTCCATCAGCCGCGCGAGGACCTCGGGCCGGCGGTTCGCCAGCAGCCGCAGGAAGGGCGCATGAGCGCGGGCACGATCCAGCGCTTCGGCAAATCGGCGGCTATCCGTCATGTCTCTTCATGACACAGTGTGACCGAACTTGTCCTGTCTGACCTTTTCTCCGCAACTTCATGGCGAAATGGACGTTCAGGGTGCATGAAGAAGGGAGATGAACCGATGTTGAGGACCATCGATCGCGGCCGGCAGACGGCCTGCGCGGCGGTCATCGTCGGCGCACCCGATCCGGCAAAGGGCATCGGCCGCGCCCTACGTTCGGTCTACACGCCGGGCGGCGGCGCGCTGCCGCACGATATGCAGATGTTGCTGGACCGACTCCACTAAGCCGGGATGACCACCGCCATGGGCCGTCCGCTCAGCGCGGACGGCTCAGTTCGTCCACATCACCCATGATCGATTGCAGCGCGGTCTTGTCGGGGTCAGACACATACGACCGCCGCGACGGCAGCTTGCCCTCGCTCAGCAGCGTTTCCAGCGCGACACGACCGCGCGCGACGCGGCTCTTGATCGTGCCCACTGCACAGCCGCAGATTTCGGCGGCCTCCTCATAAGCGAAACCGCCCGCGCCGACCAGGATCAACGCCTCGCGCTGCGGCTGCGGCAGGTGCATCAACGCACGCTGCATATCGCCCAGCTCGACATGCCGGTCCTGGCTGGCCGGCGCCGCCAGCAGCTTGGACGCGGTAATCTCGTCCCACTCACCCTTGAACCGCGCCCGCCGCATCTGGCTGAGGAACAGATTGCGCAGGATGATGAAGGTCCATGCCCGCATGTTGGTACCGGCCTGGAATCGCTTCCGCGCGGCCCATGCCTTCAACAGCGTTTCCTGGACCAGATCGTCCGCCAGGTCACGATTGCCCGACAGCGAACGCCCGAACGCCCGCAAATGCGGGATAACACGGGCCAGTTCGTCCTTGAACTCGTTGTCCGGCAACGGCACGGGTTCGACCGCAACGACATCAACATCATCCTCGTCGAGATCGTCGGCGTCGCTCCGGCCATGATCCTCATTCATCACCAATATCATGCCCCCGCGGCCGGTCGATGCGCGACCAATGCCTTGAAAATAGGAATGCTACAGCCGGATTGCGACCGGTTTCTGACAAACGGCCCGGCGGTCAGGCGTACATCAGCAGCAGGACCAGAAACAGACCGACGATCAGCCCCAGCGAGATCGGCAGGACGTAGCGCGTGACATGGGTGCTGGCGCCTGCGCGGGCTTCGACACGCGTCGCTTCAATCGGCTGTTCCGCCATGTCGTCATCTCCGAATGTTCGTACCACATCGTGGTGACGGGCAACGTACCCGTCACCGGGATAGTTCCATCAGGCCGGAACGGTCGCCTGATCGAAGAACAGCGCCTGGCTGATCGCCGCCTTGACGGTGGAACGCTGGAACGGCTTGGTGATCAGGAAGGTCGGCTCCGGCCGCTCACCGGTCAGCAGCCGTTCGGGGAACGCCGTGATGAAGATCACCGGGACCGAGAACTCGGCCAGAATATCCTTGACCGCGTCGATCCCCGAACTGTCGTCCGCCAACTGAATGTCGGCCAGCACCAGGCCCGGCCGGTTTGCCAGCGCCTGCGCCACCGCCTCGTCCCGCGTCACGGCGACACCGTTCACCGAATGCCCCAGATCGCGGACGATCGTTTCCAGGTCCATCGCGATGATCGGCTCATCCTCGATGATCAGAACGTCGGCATGCGTCTGCCGCTCGATCTCGTCCAGCGCCTCCGCCACCAACGCTTCGACCTCGCCGACCTCCGCATCGATCAGATAACCCGCATCTTCGGGCGTGAAGCCTTCCATCGCCGTCAGCAGCAGCGCCTGGCGCGACCGTGGCGTCACCTGCGCCAGCCGCGCCTGGGCGATACCCTCACTGCCGGTATCGCCGGCGTCGCGGTTCTCCAGTTCGCTGTTGGTCGACGACCAGATCGCCTGGAATGTCCGGTACAAGCCCAGCCGCGCATCGACATCGCGCGGGAAATCTCCCGGTGCATCGACGATCGCCTGCAACGCCGCGCGGACATAATTGTCGCCGTGCGCCTGGCTGCCGGTCAGGGCGCGGGCATAGCGCCGCAGGAAGGGAAGGTGCGGAGCGAGATCCTGGCCGAGCGACATATCGTACTTATACTCCTGTTTCAGGCCATCATATCGCGGTGGGCGCACGCCAAGGCAAGCCGCCCCGATCCATTTGCGATCGGCCTGATCTTGTTGTCCGCAGTGGGAACCAACCGCACAGTTTTTTGTTTCCATGCGCACGATCGCAATTTTGCCTGCTGTCGTGATCGCGCCGAACCATCCCGATAATGGGCGGGCGGCGCGCCCACGACCGCAGGTTTTCGGGCGCTGTCGACGCGCGTAAAAGGGACGGGGGACGGACCAGTTGGCTCCTGAAGTGAAGAAGACCGCCAAGCCGCCGAAGCGAACCGGCACCGGCAACGGGCTGGGCGATGCCAACGTCGGACAGGCGTTGCGCTCTGCCTATCAGCGGACCGTGAACGAGGATATTCCGGCGGATCTGCTCGATCTTCTCGGCAAGCTCGATTGACGATCACGCGCTGATGTTGCCATGCCATGGGCCCGCCCTCCGCGCCCGGTCGGCATGGTGAGACAGGTGGCATGACCCTTCCCTCGTTCGCACGGCTGTCGACCGGCCTGAAAATGCTGCTGATCCTGACGGTAGCCCTGCTGCCGCTGGGGCTGATCGCGATCTTTGCATCGATCGAAAGCGCGCAGACGGCGCGGTTGCGCCGGAGCGAGGAAGCGCGCGTGCTGGCGTCGCAAGCCTCACGCCAGTTGAGCGTGGCGATCGGCCGGACCTCGCTCGATTTGCGGGCGGTCACCGCCCGGCTGGACTATGCGCCTATGACGCCGGCGACGCTGCGGGATCAGTGCCGCCCCGCGCTGGCCGCCTTACGCGATGCTCGCGGCGGGCAATATGAATTCGCCGTCGTCACGATCGGTGGTCGCAAGGTCTGCGCGACCGCGGGGTTCAGCGGCGTTGTCCCGCGGCGACCGCAGGACATCTTCGCAACCGAACTCCGACTGCTTGGTCAAGCCGCGCGGGTCCAGTTCGAAGCGCGATCGCCCGGCGGCGCGCTCTACGGCGTGGCAGAAGCACCGCTCGCCACGCTCGCCCGACTGGTCACCACGCCAGAGCGCGCCACGCTCCGCTACGGCATCGTCCTGCGGCAGGATGCCGAGCAATTGATCGTCCGCCCGTTCGTCAATCGTGCTGCGCTGGGGCGCAAGCTGGTCGTCCGCGCGCCGGTCGCCAGCGGTCAGATCGCGCTCGATCTGGTCATCAATGCGGTGCCGATCGGCGCCATCGAACTGCTGCTCGCGTTGCTGCCGATCCTGATGTGGGTGGCGGCGGCGGCGATCGGATGGCTGGTGGTTGATCGGCTGATGATCCGGCCGCTGCGCCTGCTGGAACGGGTGGTGGCGGGGTATCGGCCCGATGCCGGCCCGATGGCGCTGCCGCGGCTGACCACCCCAGCGCGGGAAATCCGGGACCTGGGCGCGGCATTCCGGATGATGACCGACCGGATCAGCCGGCATGATGCCGAACTGGCCGAAGGCCTCGCCCGCCAGACCAAGCTGACGCGGGAGGTGCACCACCGCGTCAAGAACAACCTGCAGGTCGTCGCCAGCCTGATCAACATCCACGCCCGCGGCGTCGATGACCCGGCGGTAGCGGCGGCCTATGCGTCGATCCAGCGCCGGGTGGACGCACTGGCGGTCGTCCATCGCAACCATTTTGCGGAGCTGGAGGCCAATCGCGGCGTCGGCTTGCGGGCGCTGATCGGGGAACTGGCCGCCAATCTGCGTGCGACCGCAGCACCCGGCGCCGGCGGGTTCGGCATCACGCTCAACCTGATGACCGCATTCTGCACGCAGGA
>NZ_DASVTO010000087.1:0-26271 GCF_036387535.1 Sphingomonas sp. | reverse complement strand
TGGCAACCCGTGCCGATCGCGATCGACGGACCCGATGGCCGCCCGATCGCCATTGCGCCGGCCTATGCGAAAAGCCACAGCCAGGGCGAATATGTGTTCGATCATGGCTGGGCGGACGCGTTCGATCGGGCCGGCGGCCACTATTATCCGAAGCTGCAGATCGCCGTCCCGTTCAGCCCGGTGCCCGGCCCACGCCTGCTGACGCGCGATCCCGCCCTGCGCGCGCCGCTGCTTGCGGCGATCGCGGCGGTCGTCGACCGGCTCGGCCTGTCCTCCGCGCACGCGACCTTCATTGCGGAGGAGGAGGTTCCGGCATTCGAGGCCGCCGGCTGGCTGATCCGCGCCGATCGTCAATTCCACTGGACCAACGACGGCTATGCCAGCTTCGATGATTTCCTGGCCGCGCTTGCCAGCCGCAAGCGCAAGGCGATCCGCAAGGAACGCGCCGCCGCGGTCGAAGGGCTGGACATCGTCCATCTGACCGGCGCCGCGATCACGGATGCGCATTGGGACGCCTTTTGGCTCTTCTATCAGGATACGGGCGCGCGCAAATGGGGCCGGCCGTATCTCAATCGCCGCTTCTTCTCGCTGCTCTCGGAACGGCTGGGGGATCGCGTGCTGCTGATGCTCGCGCTGCGGGATGGCCGTCCGATCGCCGGCGCGCTCAACCTGATCGGTGCGGATACGCTCTATGGCCGCTATTGGGGATCGACCGAGGATGTCCCGTTCCTGCATTTCGAGCTGTGCTATTATCAGGCGATCGACGCCGCCATCGCACGCGGTCTTGCGCGGGTCGAGGCGGGCGCACAGGGCGCGCACAAGCTGGCGCGTGGCTACAGCCCGGCAGTCACCTGGTCCGCGCATCATATTCCCGACCCCGGCTTTCGCCGTGCCGTGGCCGACTATCTCGAACAGGAACGCGCCGCCGTCGCCGACGATATCGAGGCGCTGGTCGAAATGACCCCGTTCAAACGCGGTTAGGCGCCCGCGGTCGTCGGATCGTTCAGGCCGCGTGCCGCATCGTCGCACCCAGCCAGGCGCGCGCCGCCTTCTGCGCGTTCCCGATCTCGCGCGCCGTCATGTCCTCGGCAATCTCGGCACGGCATTCCTGTCCGCGCCGGCTACCGCCCAGCGCCGCCAGGTTGAACCATTTATGCGCTTCGACCAGGTCGATCTCGATTCCGCCGGTGCCGGAGGAATAGGCCATTCCCAGGTCGAAATAGGCGTCAATGTCACCGCGGGCCGCATCCGCCATTCGGCTTTCAATCAGGAAGGCCGCTGCCTTCAGGCTGTGTCCCATGTCCCGTTCCCTATGTGACGCTCCTCGTCAGGACTGGAAACATGACGGCGAATCACAGAAGAAATGGTTAACGCCGCCGGCCGCTTGGCACCGTTGCCGTTTATTTCGCGGGCACCGCCAGATTGTCGATCAACCGTGTCGTGCCCAGCCGCGCCGCGACCAGCAACCGCGCCGGACGCTCGGCCCATGCCCGCATCGGCACCAGTGTTTCGGCATCGCACAGCAGGATATAATCGACGCCGACAAAGCCCGCCTCGATCAGCCGGCGCTCCGCCGATTCCAGCGCCGCCGCAACCGCTTCACCCCGTCCGATCGCCGCCGCCGCCTCGCCCAGCGCACGCGGCAGCGCCCGCGCAATCAATCGCTGCTCCGGGTCGAGATAGGCGTTGCGGGATGAGCGGGCCAGGCCGTCATCCTCACGCACGGTGGGCACGCCCGCAATCTCGACACCGATATCCAGGTCCGCCACCATCCGCCGCACGACTGCCAGTTGTTGCCAGTCCTTCTCCCCGAACAAGGCGACGTCCGGCGTCACCTGGTTCAGCAATTTGGCCACCACCGTCGCCACCCCGTCGAAATGCCCGGGCCGCGCCGCGCCGCACAACCCCTCGCTGATCCCGCGTACCGACACCGTGCTGGCGAAGCCCTCCGGATACATCTCCGCCACGTCGGGCGCCCACAGGAGGTCGACCTTGCCCGCCTCCAGCAGTGCGGCGTCGCTGGCCTCGCGGCGCGGATAGGCCGCCAGATCCTCGTTCGGTCCGAATTGCGTCGGGTTGACGAAGATCGATACCACCACGCGGTCCGCCCGCCGCCGCGCGGCGTCGACCAGCGCCATGTGCCCGGCGTGCAGCGCGCCCATCGTCGGCACCAGCGCAACGCGCTCGCCCGATGCCCGCCAACCGCGCACCGCCGCGCGCAAGGCGTTCAGGCTACGAATGATTTGCACCTTGTGTGGGCCTCCGATAGGGCTTGGTGACGTGCTTTGGCGCGCGCGACCGGCGGAATCAAGGGGGCGGGGCACACCCGCAAAGGGCTTTTGCAGACAGCGCATCTCATCGTCTTCGCGAATGAAAAGGGTGGCTCGGGCAAGTCCACGACCGCGGTCCACACCGCCGTCGCGCTGGCCGCCGCCGGTCGCCGCGTCGCCGCGCTCGATCTCGACCATCGCCAGCGCACGCTGGGTCGCTATCTCGAAAACCGGATCGGCACGATGCAGCGGATGGGGATCGACCTGCCGCTGCCCCGCGTCGAAACGCTGCATCCCGACCAGGGGCCACAGGTCGGCGACCGCATCGATGCGCTGCGCAGCGAAGTGGACATCATCGTTGTCGACACCCCCGGGCGCGACGACGGCCCGGCCCGCGCCGCGATCGAACGCGCCGATACTCTGGTTACGCCGATCAACGACAGCTTCATCGATCTCGATCTGATCGGCCAGGTCGATCCCGACAGCTACAAGATCAAGCGCCCCAGCTTCTACGCCGAAATCGTCTGGGACGCGCGCAAGGTGCGGGCGAAGACCGACGGCGGCACCGTCGACTGGGTCGTGCTCCGTAACCGGCTGCAGCATATCGAGGCGCGCAACATGAAACGCGTCGCGGCCGCGCTGGCTGAACTCAGCAAACGCGTCGGCTTCCGCGTCATCCCGGGCCTGTCCGAACGCGTCATCTTCCGGGAATTGTTTCCGAAGGGGCTCACGCTGCTCGATCTGAAGGCGATCGGCTCCGACGCCGGCATCGCGCATGTCGCCGCCCGCCAGGAATTGCGCGAAATGATCGCGGGGCTCAGCCTGCCCGATCACCGCGCCACCGCGCCGCTCGGCCGCACCGATCAGGCGGCGGCCTGATGGGCCTGCTGCTCCTGATCGCGCTCGCCGTCGGCTACTGGGCCTATAAGGATGGCACGCTGAAGACGCTGCGCTACGCCGATGTCGCGGCGGCGGTCGCCGCACTGATCGGGCTCAGCCTGTTCACCCGTGGCAATCCCGCCATGGGGCTGCTCGCGCTTGGCGGCGCCGGAACCTGGCTCTGGTTCCGCAACAAGGCGCCGGTTCGCGCCGCGATGACGGAAACGGAGGCGCTCGCCTTGCTCGAATTGCCGATCGGGGCCGACGCCGATCGGATCCGCGCCGCGCATCGCCGGCTGATCGCGCGCGTCCATCCCGATCAGGGTGGCAGCACCGATCTCGCCCGGCGCGTCAATCTCGCGCGTGATACGCTGCTCGCGGTCGCGGAACCCCGGCCTGCATCGCGGCGCTGATCCGGTTCGCGATGCCGCACCGCTTCGATCCCGCGATCCTGCGCGACTATGACGTGCGCGGCGTCGTGGGGCGCGGGCTCGGTCCCGCCGATGCGGTCGCGATCGGCCGCAGTTTCGGAACGGTCGTCCGCCGCGCCGGCGGCACCCGCATCGCCGTCTGCTATGACGGCCGCACGCACAGCCCGATGCTGGAGGAAGCGCTGGTCACCGGGCTGACCGCCACCGGCATCGATGTCGTGCGCATTGGCCTGGGTCCCACGCCAATGCTGTATTTCGCAGAAACGGCGCTGGAGGTCGACGCCGGCATCATGGTCACCGGCAGCCACAACCCCGCCGATCACAACGGATTCAAGCTGGTCCTGCATCACCGCCCCTTCTTCGGTGCGGACATCACCCGGCTCGGTGAAACCGCGGCCGCCGGGGACTGGGACGATGGCGACGGCCGCGTCGACAATGCTGACATCGCTGATCTCTATCTGGACCGCCTGCTCCAGGATCATGACGCCGGCGCACTCCGCATCGGTTGGGATACGGGGAACGGAGCCGCCGGTCCGCTGGTCGATCGACTGACGGCGCTGCTCCCGGGCACGCACCTGACGCTCTACACCAGCGTCGACGGTCGTTTCCCGAACCACCATCCCGACCCCACCATCCCTGCCAATCTGGCTGCGCTACGCGATCTGGTCATGGCGCAGGCGCTCGATTTCGGGATCGCGTTCGATGGTGACGGCGACCGCATCGGCGCGGTCGACGGGCACGGCCGCATCGTTCCCGCCGATCAGCTGCTCGCGATCCTGGCCGAACCCGTGCTGGCCGCGCATCCCGGCGCCACCATCATCGGCGATGTGAAGATGTCGCAGGCGCTGTTCGACCGCGTCGCCGCGCTCGGCGGCACACCGGTCATGGGCAAGGCCGGTCATGCGCCGATGAAGATGCTGCTGGCGGAAACCGGCGCGCTGCTGGCGGGGGAAATGAGCGGACACCTGTTTTTCGCCGATCGCTACCCCGGCTATGACGATGCGCTCTACGCCGCGCTTCGCCTGATCGACGCCGTCCATCGCTCGGGTCGCACGCTCGCGGAACTGGTCGATGAACTGCCCACGCTGGCCAACACGCCCGAACTGCGCTTCCCCTGCCCGGACGACCGCAAGTTCGCCGTCGTCGCGGCGATCACCGCCACGCTTCAGGCCGCCGCGATCCCGATCGATACGACCGACGGCATCCGCCGCACCGGCGCCGACGGCTGGTGGCTGCTCCGCGCGTCCAACACCGAACCCCTGCTCGTCGCCCGCGCGGAGGGCCGCGATGCGGCGGCGCTCGACCGGCTGATCGCCGATCTGAACGGCCACCTGACTGCCAGCGGCATCGCGCCGCTCCGGCTTCAGACCGCCGACACGGCCTGACCACCCCGACGCCGCGCCAGCCCGTCCGCCACCGGGATCGCGGCCAGCACGATCATCAGCGGCATCGCCGGCGCGCGGTAGCGCGTGATCATGTAGACGATGCCGTGGATCGCCCAGAACGCGAGCACCGCCAGCACCAGCAAACGCGCACCCGTCGCCAGCCGCCGCCAGCGCGCGACCGCTACGATCGCCAGCGCCAGGATCAGCAAATGCTGAACCACCCCCACCCAGCGGATCAGAGCCAGCGGCGTCCCCGCATCCTCATCCTCCGCGTCCGGCACGTCGGGCAGCCAGAAATACACCAGCTTGCGCGCATCCAGCGCCGCCGTCCGCACCGGATCGGCCCGCATCCACGCAGAGGCTTCGCGCTTCAGCAGATCGTCCAGCCCAAGCTCGCCCAGCTGCGCGCGCAGCCGGTGCCAATGCGGGCCGATCGGCGTGCGGTCGATCGGCACGAAATATCCGGTCGCCGCCGGATTATTGCCGATATACAGGTTGATGCCGCCATTGGCGCTCATCATCGGGCGTCCAATCACATGATCGACATGGATCAGCCATGGCACGATCAGCAGCGCGGTCGCACCGGTGAACGCCGCGACGATCCCCGCCCGTTGCACCCATCCGGCCCGCCGCAACAGCACCGCCACCGGCAGCACGATCCCGGTGAAGATCGACGACACCCCCGCAAGCAGCCCGAAGCCGAACGCCAGCCCCCCGACCAGCACCCAGCGCCCCGGCCGCGGCGACCGTACCAGCATCAGGCAGGCGAGCAGGTACAACAGCAGCAACGGGGTCGACACATGCTCACGCGCCAGTTCGGGGGTCTGCGCCACCGCCGGGATCAGCACCGCGAATCCCGCCGCCGCCAGCAACGCGGGCACCGCCCGCCCGGTCGCGATCCGCGCCAGCCGCCACACCAGCCCGGTCGCTACGGCGCCCAGCAGGATGTTCGTCAGCACCGCCACCCGCGCCGACACGCCGAACAGCGCGAACGGCAACGCCAGCGCGAACGGATAGCCGGGGCTGTACAGCACCTGATTGCCATAGCTGTCGACCATCCGGTCGGTCTGGATCAGCGTCCGCGCCATTTCCATATAAGCGGCGCTGTCGCTCACCAAGGGCCGGCTGACGATCGACACCACCACGATCCGCGCGATCAGCGCCAGCGCCAGGATCGCCAGCAGCCAGCGCCGTTCGGATTGCCGCGACATGGCGACGGTTTCAGGATCGATCATGCCCGCCCCTTACGATGATCGCGCGGGCTTAGCGAAGAAGCGTAAATCCGCGATGAAGCGGCATCGCTTCACTCGTCCTCATCGTCATAACCGACCAGATCGAGCGCGCGCGCCTTGATCTGGCGGGTCATGCACCAATGGACCAGCGCGTCCTCGCGTCCATGCGTGACCCATACCTCGGACGGCGCGATCTCGCGCAATGTCTCGGTCAGCTCGTCCCAATCGGCATGGTCGGACAGGATCAGCGGCAATTCGACATTCTTCTGCCGCGCTCGCCCGCGCACCCGCATCCAGCCCGACGCCATCGCCGTGATCGGATCGGGCAGGCGTCGCGACCAGCGGTCGTTCAGCGCGCCCGGCGGGGCGACCACGATCGCGCCCTTCATCGCCGCCGGCTTCAATCCGGTCGCGGGCACCAGTTCACCCAGATCGATGCCATGCGCGACATACAGGTCGCACAGTTTCTGCATCGCCCCGTGGATGAAGATCGGATCGGCATGCCCGCGATCGCGCAGCTCGCGGATCACCCGCTGCGCCTTGCCCAGCGCATAGGCGCCGACCAGCACGCAACGGTCGGGATTGGCATGCAGCGCGGCCAGCAGCTTGTCGATCTCGGCGCGCGTATCCGGGTGCCGGAACACCGGCAGGCCGAATGTCGCTTCGGTCACGAACACGTCGCACGGCACCGGCTCGAACGCGGCACAGGTCGGGTCCGGCCGGCGCTTGTAATCGCCCGACACCACCACCCGCTCGCCCTGATACTCCAGCACGATCTGCGCGGATCCCAGCACATGCCCCGCCGGTACGTAGCGGACCGATACGCCGTTCACCGTCACGCTTTCGCCATAGCCGATCGGCTGCCCCTGCTGCGGACCATAGCGGACGCCCATGATCGCCAGCGTCTCCGGCGTCGCCAGCACCGCGCCGTGGCCGCCGCGCGCATGATCCGCATGGCCATGCGTCACCCACGCCCGCGCCACCGGCTGCGACGGATCGATCCACGCATCGGCGGCGGGAACGTAGATGCCGGTCGGATGCGGTTCGATCCAGGATGCCAGTCGTGCCATGCGGGTCGATATGGGGCGAAATGTCCCCCATACCAGCCGTTGACGCCTGCGCCGGTCCGGCCGACATGCCGCGGCATGAGCAACGCCGCCATCGCCGCCTGGATCATCATCCCCCTCTGCCTTGGCATGCTGATGCTCTGGTCGATCGTGCGGCGCCGCGATCGGGGTGGGGATTGAGGCCAAACCGGTCATCCCGGCGAACGCCGGGATCTCCCACAGGTGAAGCGCCCACTCCGATCGAAGGCATGCGGTAATTTCCTGCCGCCGCCCTATCTCAACTCCCGTGACCCCGCTCCCCGCTCCCCTCGCCAAATGGTTCGCCGACAAGGGCTGGTCGCCGCGCCCGCACCAGCTGGCCATGCTCGCCGCCGCACGCGCGGGGCGTTCCGCGCTGCTGGTGGCGCCCACCGGCGCCGGCAAGACGATGGCGGGCTTCCTGCCCTCACTTGCCGAACTGATCGACCATCCGGCGGACGGCCTGCACACGCTCTACGTCTCCCCGCTAAAGGCGCTCGCGGTCGATGTGCAGCGCAACCTGATCGATCCGATCACGGAGATGGGCGTCGCGATCCGCGTCGAAACCCGCACCGGCGACACGCCGTCCGATCGCAAGCAGCGTCAGCGGACGAAACCGCCGCACATGCTGCTCACCACCCCCGAATCGCTCAGCCTGCTGCTCAGCTATCCCGATGCGCCGCTGCTGTTCGCCTCGCTTCGCACGATCGTGATCGACGAGGTCCACGCCTTCGCCACCGGCAAGCGCGGCGATCTGCTCTCGCTCTGCATGGCCCGGTTGCAGACGCTCAGCCCCGGCCTGCGCCGCGTCGCCCTGTCCGCCACGGTCGACGATCCCGATGGCTATCGCGGCTGGCTGTCGCCGGATGGCGACATCGATGCGGTCGCCATGGTGCAGGGCGCGCCCGGTGCGCCCGCCGAAATCGGCATCCTCCTGCCGCAGGATCGTATTCCCTGGTCCGGCCATTCCGGCCGCTATGCGGCAAAGCAGGTGATGGCCGCCATCGCCGCCCACCGCACCACGCTGGTGTTCTGCAACACACGCAGCCTGGCCGAGCTGATCTTCCAGGATCTCTGGAGCGAAAACGAGCAGAAGCTGCCGATCGGCATCCACCACGGCTCGCTCAGCCGCGATGCCCGCCGCAAGGTCGAACAGGCGATGGCCGACGGCAAGCTGCGCGGCCTCGTCGCCACCGCCAGCCTCGATCTCGGCGTCGTCTGGGGCGATGTCGATCTCGTCATCCAGATGGGCGCGCCCAAGGGTTCGTCGCGCCTGCTGCAACGCATCGGCCGTGCCAACCACCGGCTCGACGAACCGTCGCGCGCCATCGTCGTTCCCGGCAACCGCTTCGAATATCTGGAGGCGCGCGCCGCGCTCGACGCGGTGGATGCGGGGGAACTGGATCCCGACATCTTCCGGCCGGGCGCGCTCGACGTGCTGGCGCAGCATATCATGGCCTGCGCCTGCGCCGCACCGTTCGCAGCCGACACGCTGCTCGCCGAACTGCGGACCAGCGCACCCTATGCATCGCTGGATCGCGAGACGTTCGACCGGGTCCTCGGCTTCATCGAGTCCGGCGGCTATGCGCTGCGTGCCTATGACCGGTTCAAGCGGCTGGCGCTCCACCCCGACGGCCTCTGGCACATCACCCATCCCAAGTTCATCGGCCAGCACCGCCTGAATGCCGGCATCATCGTGGAAGCCACGATGCTCAACGTCCGCTTCAAGAACGGCCGCACGCTCGGCAAGGTCGAGGAAAGCTTTGCCGCCACGCTGACGAAGGGCGATACCTTCTTCTTCGCGGGGATGTCGCTGGAGGTTGATCGCATCGAAACCGAGGATCTGCTCGTCCGTGCCACCGCCCGGCCCGCCCGCATCCCCACTTATGGCGGCGCGCGCATGCCGCTGTCGACCAACCTGGCCGCCCGCGTCCGCCATTTCCTGCACGATCCCGGCGAATGGCATCGCTTCCCCGATGACGTTCGCGACTGGCTGGAAATCCAGCGACGCCGCTCCACCCTCCCCGATCCGGCGCAACTGCTGGTCGAAACCTTCCCGCGCGAGGGTCGCCATTACATGGTCGCCTACAGCTTCGAAGGCTGGAACGCGCACCAGTCGCTGGGCATGCTCATCACCAAGCGGATGGAGACGCAGGGGCTGAAGCCGATCGGCTTCGTCGCCAACGACTATGCGCTGGCGACGTTCAGCACCGAACCCGTCACCGATCCCGCCAGCCTGTTCTCCGCCGATATCCTGGAGGACGAATTTGTCGATTGGGTGCAGCAGTCCGCCTTGCTCAAGCGCGCCTTCCGCGAGGTTGCGGTAATCGGCGGGCTGGTCGAACGCCAGCATCCCGGCAAGCGCAAGACCGGCAAGCAGGTCACTTTCTCGACCGATCTGATCTACGACGTGCTGCGTCGCTACGAACCCGGCCATCTGCTGCTGGAGGCCGCGTGGGCCGATGCCCGCGCGCGGATGACGGATGTCGGCCGCCTGGCCGCGCTGCTCGATCGTGCCGCCCGCACCATGGTCCATGTCGCGCTTGATCGGGTGTCGCCGCTCGCCGTTCCGGTCCTGGTCCTGATCGGGCGGGAACGCGTGACCACCGCCAGCGGTGACGACGATCTGCTGATCGAGGCCGAAGCGCTGGCGGCGGAGGCGATGCGCATCGATTGACGATGCTGCGCCATATGCTGCGCAGCAAAGCTCTAGTTCACGATGCCCGGATAAAGCGCCAGCAGTTCCCGCGTGACGCCGTTGGTCCATCCGAATCCGTCCTGCAACGCATATTCCCCGCCACCGCCGGGTTTGCGTTCCTCGACATCATATTTCTCCAGCATCCGCCCGCTCGCGCGATATTCGGCGTCGACGGTATGCAGCCACCCGCCCGCGATCCGCCCCGCCAGAGCGGATTGGCCGTACCGCCGCAGGCCCGATACCGCGACCCATTGCAACGGCGCCCAGCCATTGGGCCGATCCCATTGCTGCCCCGTCCTCACCGTCGTCGTGCGCAGCCCGCCGGATGCGACGAGGTCGCGCGCGGTCAGCCGTGCGATTGCATCGGCGCGGTCCTGCGGCGCCAGCCCGACGAACAACGGATACAGCATCGCCGCGGTCGTGGCCGGGATGATCCTGCGCGCGCTGCGATCCCAATCGACATAGCGCCCGGCCCGGGCATCCCATAGCCAGCGTTCGATCGCCACGCGTCGCCGCTGCGCGCGCGCAGCGAACGCCCGGACGCAGGCCCGGTCGCGGGCAGCCCCGCATTCCTCGGCGATCCGCCGTTCCAGCGCCCACAACAGCCTGTTCAGGTCGATCGGCACCACCGCCGTCGTGCGGATCGTCGCCAGCGTGCGCCCGTCGCCCAACCATCGCGAACTGAAATCCCATCCGCTCTCCGCTCCGGCGCGCAGGTCGCGCTGCACCACCTCCGCCGGGCGGCCGGACGCACGCGCCGCCAGCACATCCTCGCGCCAGCTTTCGTCGCGCGGGGTGGATCGATCGTCGTAATAGCGGTTGAGGATCGCGCCGTCCGGCATCACCACGACCCGCGCCGCCGCGCCACCGGGCGCCAGCTTCACCGCTCCCGCCATCCAATAGGCATGTTCCCGCCGCAACGCCGCCAGCCGCCGCGCCCGCACCGCAGGATTCCGGTTGACGGACAATGCGGTCATCAGCGCGAAGAAGGGCGGCTGTGATCGGCTGAGATAATAGCTGCGTGTCCCGTTCGGGATGTGGCCATGGCGTTCGATCAGGCTGGTGAAGTCGTCGATCATCGACTCGACCAGATCGCGCCGCCCGTCACGGACCAGCCCCAGCATCGTGAAATAGCTGTCCCAATAATAGATTTCCCGGAACCGCCCGCCCGGCACCACATAGGGCGCCGGCAATGGCAAGGCGGACGATCCCGCCGGCGGTCGTTCCGGCGCCCGCGTCAGCACCGGCCACAATCCCGCGATATGCTGCGCCATCGGCACGCGTTGCCCGCTCGTCGCGGCGGTGGGGGCGGGGGGCGTCGGCGCGTCGCCCGGCACCCGGAAATTGGCCAGCACGAACCGCCGCAACGCTGCATCGTCCGGGTATCGGCCGCGTCGATACTCCGCCAGGATGGCGGCCGGCGCGCGTCGCGGCACCGCATCGACGAAGGTCTTCCCATCCGGAAAGATCCGCCGCATCTGCACCGCCTCGAACAACGGACCGAACAGGTCGGCCGGCGTCGCCACCGGTGGCGCCGCGGTTGCGGCGGTGGCGGCCGCCAGCGCCGACAGGGCCGTGATCACGATCCGCATGCTCAACTCCCGGCCGGCACCGGCCCGGTCGATCCGCGCACGATCAATTGATAGGGCGGCAATGGCGGCTTGCCCGCGCCCGTCCCCTCGCGGTCCAGCAACAGGTCCGCGGCGGCATAGGCGATGTCGCGGATCGGCTGGCGCATCGTGGTCAGCGGCGGCCACACCGCGCGCGCCAGATCGATATCGTCGAACCCCGCGATCGACAGCTCGTCCGGCACCGCGATCCCGCGCGCATGCGCCGCCGCCAGCGCACCTGCCGCCATATCGTCATTGCTGGCGAAGATCGCGGTCGGACGCGGGTCGGACGCCAGCAGCACCGCCGCCGCCGCCGCACCGCTCTCGAAATCGAACCGTCCTTCCGCGACCAGGCCGGGCATCTCCGCGATCCCGGCCGCCGCCATCGCGCTCCGATATCCGATCAGACGGTCGCGGGCGGCGACATGGTCGGGATGCCCGGTCAGGAATCCGATCCGACGATGCCCCAGGTCGATCAGGTGGCGGGTCATGTCCGCTGCCGCCGCCGCGTCGTCCATCGTGACCCGCCGTTCGGCCGGCGCCGGATCGGCCGCGGCGATCCGGATATAGGCGATGCCGCGCCGTTCCAGTTCCTCCGTCACCGCGCGCACATCGCCCAGCGGCGGCGCCAGGATCACGCCGTCGACATGCGTCTCGTCGATCAGGCCGCCAATCTCCGCCGACAGCCCGTCCGACGTCAGGTCGCACGGCTGCACGATCAACCGGATCCGATCTTCCACGCACCGCGCCCGCACGCCCAGCTGGATGTTGTGGATATAATAAGGGCTGGGATTGTCATAGATCAGCGCGATCTGGAACGATCGCGCCCCGGCCAGCGCGCGGGCGGCATAGCTCGGCCGGAAATTGAGCGCCTTCATGGCCGCCTCCACCCGCTCGCGCGTCGCCGGGCGGACATGGCGTTCGTTGTTCAGGACGCGCGATACCGTCTTGAACGATACGCCGGCGGCCTCGGATACGTCGCGGATCGTGATGCGCATGGGCCCTCATACTGTCCGACGGGCGCGTGAACCAACTGCCTTTCGGGCCCGAAACTTCCTCCTGCGACGATCCGAATGGATAACGCAAGTTGCGCAACGATGGACGGTCGTGGATCGCTGCGGTCGCCGGATGGAACGGCTGGCCGGTCCGGACGTATGATGATGATGACATCGACCCGCCGTACCGTCCTCCTGTCCGGATTGTCGCTGGCCGCCCTCGCCGGCACCGCCGCCGCCGCGCGGCCCCGCGCCGCACCGCGCCCGCGCAGCCCGCGGATCGATGCGCTGGTCGCCCGGATGACGCTGGAGGAAAAGGCCGGCCAGCTCAGCACCTTTTCCGCCGCACGCGCCAGTGCGACGGCGGTCGCGCTCAACCCCGCGGCGGCGGCGGCCAACGAGGCGGAACAGGCGCGGCAGGTCCGCGACGGCCTGATCGGTGCGCTGTTCAACGGCGGCGATGTCACCTGGGCGCGGCAGATGCAGGATGTCGCGGTCCGCGAAAGCCGGTTGAAGATCCCGCTGCTGTTCGGGGGCGATGTCATCCACGGCTTCCGCACCGTCTTTCCCGTTCCGCTGGCGGAGGCAGCCAGCTTCGATCCCGATCTGGCCGAACGCACCGCCCGCGCCGCGGCGGTGGAGGCAACCACCGCCGGCCTCGCCTGGAACTTCGCGCCCATGGTCGACATCAGCCGCGACGCGCGCTGGGGGCGCGGGGTCGAGGGTGCGGGCGAGGATGTGGTGCTGCAATCGCGCTTCGCCGCAGCGCGCGTGCGGGGGTTTCAGGGGCGAACGGGCCTCGCCGATCCAACGGCGATGCTCGCGACGCCGAAACATTTCGCTGCTTACGGCGCGGCGATCGGCGGGCTGGACTACAGCGCCGCCGATGTTTCGGAACGGACGCTGCGCGAAACCTATTTTCCCTCGTTCAAGGCCGCGTTCGATGCCGGCGCGCTCTGCACCATGGCGGCTTTCAACGAGATTTCGGGGATTCCGGCGCATGCAAATCCCTGGCTGCTGACCGATGTCCTGCGCGGGGAATGGGGATTTCGGGGCTTCGTCGTCTCCGACTATACCGGCGATCTGGAATTGATCGCCCACGGCCTTGCCGCCGACGAACGTGACGCCGCGAAACAGGCGTTTCTGGCCGGCACCGACATGAGCATGATGAGCGGGCTGTACCTGAAATATCTGCCCGATCTGGTCCGACGCGGCGACGTGCCGCTGGCGCGGGTCGACGACGCGGTCCGCCGGGTGCTCGCGCTGAAGGAACAGCTTGGCCTGTTCGACGATCCCTATAATCGCTTCGCGCCCGCCGCAGTGGAAAAGGATGATCGCCCCGCGCACCGCGCGCTGGCCCGCGAGGCCGCGGTCAAATCGATGGTCCTGCTCCGCAACGAAGGGGTGCTGCCGCTGGCCCCGTCCAGCCGGATCGCGTTGATCGGCCCGTTCGTCGGTGGCCCGGATCATCTCAACGGCCCCTGGGTGGTGTTCGGCAACCCGCGGTACGCGGTGTCGATCGAACAGGGGATGCGCGCGGCCATGGGGCCCGGTGCCCGCCTGACCGTGGTGGCGGGGTCCGGCCTGGACCGGCCGTTGCCCGGCGGGATCAAGGCTGCGGTCGACGCGGCCAAACGCGCCGATGTCGCCGTGCTGGTGGTGGGCGAGGGCGAGAATATGTCCGGCGAATCCAAATCCCGGATCGACGTCGATATTCCGGCGCCGCAACGCGCACTGATCGCCGCGGTCGCCGCCACGGGCACGCCGATGGTCGTGATCCTGAAGAATGGCCGTGCGCTCGTTCTAGACGAGGTCACCGCCCGCGCGGACGCGATCCTGGTCGCCTGGTTTCTGGGGGTCGAAACCGGTCCCGCCGTCGCCGACATCCTGTTCGGCGCCGCCGGCCCGTCCGGTCGCCTGCCGATCAGCTTTCCGCGCAGCACCGGCCAGTCGCCTTATTATTACGATCACAAGACCAGCGGCCGCCCGCCGGTCACGCGCCTGCCGGGGGAGGAGTTCAAGAACCGGTATCAGGAAACGCTCAATGTCGCGGCCTATCCGTTCGGCCACGGCCTCACCTATGGCCGGATCGTCTATGAACGGCTGGACGTCGGCACCGGTCGGCTCCCCTGGAACGGCAGCCTGACCGTGCGTGCCACGGTCCGCAACACCGGCACCCGCGCCGCGACGGAGCTGGTCCAGCTCTACATCCACGACCGCGCCGCCAGCGTCACGCGCCCGATCCGGCAACTGAAGGATTGGCGGCACGTCGATCTCGCCCCCGGTGCGTCCGCCACCGTCGCCTTCACGCTGACGCGGCAGGATCTACTGTTCGTCGGGCGGGCGCTGGACTGGACCGTGGAACCCGGCCGCTTCGATGTCTGGATCGCGCCGGACGCCGAACATGGCCTGCAGGGCAGCTTCGACCTGCTGGCATAGCAACGCATGTTGCAGACGGGCAACAGCCGTTGCTAATTTCTCGTTCATATTACCGCTCTGTCATTTACACCCGCCGACGACCGGCCTAGCCGGATTGCGGGGGATTGATGACGTCCCGCCCGGCCCGCCACCACCGTGGCGGATGGGCGGCAGGAGCGACCATGGCGATTCCCCGCCCCGATCCACCGCACTGATCGCCACCCCACGGCGCGCGTCCGATCGCCGCCGCATCCGGCGATGCGCTCCGCACAGCTGCGGCAATGATCGCATCCCGAAAACAGAATATAGGGGAGATTTTCATGACCATGTCCACCATCGCCGCACGCCGTCGGCTCGGCCTGTCCGCCAGCATCGCCGGCCTCGCGCTCGCCTGTGCCGCACCGGTTCAGGCCCAAACCTCGACCGGCACGATCCGCGGCGTCGTCGCCGGCGCGACCGCCGGCACCACGACCGTCACCGCCCGCAATCTCGCCACCAACCAGACCGTGGTTCGGCCGGTGGACGCGGCGGGCCGCTACGTCCTCGCCAACCTGCGCCCCGGATCGTACGAGATCACGATCCCCGGCGCCGGTGGCCAGCCGATCCGGCAGCGCGTGATTGTGGGCGTCGGCGAACAGGCGACCCTCAATCTCGATGCTGCTCCGGCCGCTCCGACGGCTCCCGCCGCCCCGGCCGCGGCTGACGGCGCACCCGCCACCGTCGGCGGTTCCGTCACCGCCGCACCCGACGATCAGGCGATCATCGTCACCGCCGGCCGTCTGGTCGAAACCAAGACCAGCGAGGTCGCGACCAACGTCTCCGCGCAACAGATCCAGTCGCTGCCGCAGACCGACCGCAACTTCCTGAGTTTCGCGCAGCTCGCACCCGGCGTCCGCTACAATGACAGCGACACCAACAAGGGGTTCCAGTCGGGCGCGTCCAACGCCGCTCAGGTCAACGTCTTCATCGACGGCGTCAGCCTGAAGAACAATGTCCTGTCGGGCGGCATCGTCGGGCAACAGGACAGCCGCGGCAATCCCTTCGCACAGCTGGCCGTACAGGAGTTCCGCGTCCTGACGCAGAACTACAAGGCTGAATATGAACAGGCCGCCGCCGCACTGGTCACCGCGATCACCAAGTCCGGCACCAACGAATTTCACGGCGAGGCGTTCGCCGCCTACCAGGACAAGAGCATGACCGAGAAATCGGTGATCCTGAAGCGTCAGGGGCTGCCCGAACCGGCCTACAAGCGCAAACAATATGGCGTGTCGCTCGGTGGGCCGATCATCAAGGACAAGCTGTTCTTCTTCGGCGCGTACGAAGGCAATGACCAGGACCGCGCCAGCACCGTGATCCTCGGCAACCGCACCCCCGCCAACCTCGCACGCTTCGGCCAATATGAGGGCGCCTATGTCAGCCCGTTCCGGCAGGACATCTATTTCGGCAAGCTGACGTTCACGCCCGACGAAGCCCAGACGCTCGACCTCAGCTTCAACCGCCGCCAGGAAACCGACATCACCGGGTTCGGTGATCTGTTCGGGAATGCGCAGGCCGCGTTCAGCGTCGCGCAGAACAAGAAGAACCGGGTCGATACCTATAACGGCAAATGGACCTATCGCGGCGACACGTTCGTCAACGAAACCACGCTGACCTATCTCGACTATGTCTACAACCCGACCGCGATCAACCCGGATAGTCCGACGACCGAATATGCCCAGACGATCACCTTCGGCGGGGCGGACAGTACCCAGCGGATCAGCCAGCAAAGCTGGACCTTGCGCAACGACCTGACGCTGAACGACCTTGAATTTGCCGGGCGCCACATCGTGAAGTTCGGCGTCAAATACTCGGTTCAGAGCTATGACTTTGAGAAGCTGTTTTTTGTCCAGCCGCGATACACCTACCGGAATGACAGCATCAATAACCTGACCTTCGATTTCCCGGCGGAGGCGCAGTTGGGGATCGGCGATCCGCGGATCAGCGCATCCAATTCGCAGTTCGGCATCTATGCGCAGGACGACTGGGACGTCACCGATCGGCTTCAGCTCAATCTCGGCATCCGCTGGGATTATGAAAGCAACCTGTTCAACAACCGCTACGTCACCCCGGACGCCGCACGGCGGACGCTGCTCGCGCTGCCGACGACCGACTATTTCAATGGCGCGGACTATATCACCGATGGCGAGGATCGCCCGTCCTACAAGAAGGCGTTCCAGCCGCGCATAGGTTTCTCCTATGATCTTTTCGACGACCAGCGCACCGTCTTCTTCGGTGGCTATGGCAAATATTTTGATCGCAACGTGTTCAACGACACGCTCGACGAACAATTCCGCCTGCAATATGCCACGGGCGTGTTCCGCTTTTCGCAGGATGGCCTGCCGCGCGACGGCAATCCCACCGTGCGGTGGGATCCGAAATATCTGACCCGCGAGGGGCTTGCCGAATTGCGCGCGTCGGCACAGACCGGCCTGCCGGAATTGTTCGCGATCAAGAGCCGCATGAAACCGCTGTCGACCGACCAGTTCTCGCTCGGCGTGCGGCAGAAGATCGGCATCTTCCAGACGTCGCTGACCGCCAGCTATATTCGCGGGCAGGACGGGTTCACCTATATCTTCGCCACCCGCAATCCCGACGGCACCTGTTGCAACACGGATATCCCGCGCGCCAACGGCTTCGGCAACGTGCTGGCGGCGGTCGACGGGCTCGAAAGCCGGTACAAGGCGATCTACGCGACGATCGAAAAACCCTATACGCAGGCGTCCGGCTGGGGCGTCAATCTCGCCTACACCTTCTCCAGGGCGAAGCAGAATGGCGGCGATCTGTTCAGCCTGGATGCCCCGACCCCGGCCGATTACGGCTTCTACCCGCGCAGCACGGACGAACGCCACCGCATCGTGCTCAGCGGGTCGGTCGACCTGCCCTGGGACATGCGGTTGTCGACCCTCAGCCAGGCCGGCACCGGTCTGCCCTTCACCATCGACGACCAGTCACAGGGTTCGGGCGTCAACCAGCGCGTCCTGCGCCGCTTTGCGGGGCGGCCCGACAAGAATTGCCTCGGCACCTTCGCCTTCTGCTCGGTCGATCTGAAGCTGGAAAAGCAGTTCCGTCTGTTCGAAAGCCACATTCTGGGCGTCGCGCTGGACGTGTTCAACGTGTTCAACAACAAGAATTACGGGGGCTTCAACGGCTTCATCCCGACCCTGCCGGAGGATAATCCCGACTTCGGCCGGCCCAATTCGATCATCACCCGGCCGCGCAGCATCCAGGTCGGCGCCTATTACCGCTTCTGACGCTTGCCCGGCACCATCCACCGGATCGCGCATGGGCAGGATGCCCGCGTGCGATACGGTGTGATGGATCTTCCTGGCCGTTCCGCGAGTATGCGTCTGATGCCTTCGCTTTCCCGACGCGGCGTCCTTCTCGGCAGTGCCGGGTTGCTCGCCGGCTGTGCCCCGCTCCGCCTCGTCGCTCCACCATCACCGGTTCCGCCGACGGCGGCGTTGCTGGGCGATCTGAAGGAGCGCACCTTTCGCTATTTCTGGGATACGACCGATCCCGCGACCGGCCTCGCGCCGGATCGCTGGCCGACGCCGTCCTTCGCCAGCATCGCCGCGGTCGGTTTCGCGCTGACCGCCTATCCGATCGGCGTCGTCAACCGCTGGATCACCCGCGCCGCCGCGCGCGATCGCACGCTCGCCACGCTCCGCTTCTTCGACCGCGCGAACAAGGGGCCGCAGGAAGCCGACACCACCGGCCATATGGGCTTCTTCTACCATTTTATCGATCGCACCGCCGGCTACCGGCTCGGACTTACCGAATTGTCGACCGTCGATACCGCGCTGCTGCTGGGCGGTATCCTGTTCGCGCAAAGCTGGTTCGATGACGAGGACGATCCGCAGGAGGCCGAGATCCGCCGCCTGGCGGAGGCGATCTATGTCCGGGTCGACTGGACCTGGGCGGTGCAGCGCCCACCCTTCGTCAGCATGGGCTGGCGGCCCGAAACCGGCTTCATCCAGTCGGACTGGAATATCTACAATGAAGGGATGCTGCTCTACATCCTCGCCATCGCCTCGCCCACCTACCCGCTGCCGCGCGAAACCTGGAACGCGTGGACCCGCACCTTCGACGCCAGCTGGATCGGGGAAAGCGCCAATGGCTACACCACCTTCCCGCCGCTGTTCGGGCATCAATATAGCCAGGTCTGGCTCGACCTGAAGGGGCTGCGGGACGATTACAGCCGGCGCCGCGGCTTCGACTATTTCGAAAACAGCCGCCGCGCCACCTATGCGCAGCGTGCCTGGGCGGTGGCCAATCGCGGCGGGTTCAAGGATTATGGGCCGGACATCTGGGGCCTCACCGCCTGCGACGGGCCGGGTGATTTCACCACCACCGTCGACGGCGTCCGGCGGACGTTCTTCAGCTATTCCGCGCGCGGCCCCGGCGACCGCGACGACGGCACCATCGCCCCCACCGCCGCCGGCGGATCGATCGCCTTCGCACCCGAAATCGTGATCCCGGCGCTCAACGCGATGCGGGATCGCTACGGCGCGGTGCTCTACGGCCAATATGGCTTCTTCGACAGCTTCAACCCTACCCTGACCGCCAGTGATCAACCGCTGCTCCACGGCCGCATCCATCCCGGCATCGGCTGGGTCGATGGCGATCATCTCGGCATCGATCAGGGGCCGATCCTCGCCATGGCGGAAAATCACGATACCGGCCTCGTCTGGCAAACGATGCGTCGCAATCCCCACATCCGCCGCGGGCTGAAACTGGCGGGTTTCACCGGCGGCTGGCTGGACGTCGCAGAATGAAGCCGTTGCACCCGACGGCGCTTGTCGCCGCCTTCCATCGCGTCTAATCGAACGGACCATAAATGGCCGCCGCATCCAGCCCTTCGCCGACCCGCCGCTCCCGCAAGCGGCTTGTCACCAGCCTCAAGGTGCTGGCGCTGGCCGTCCTGGCCGGCCTGATCGGCACGTTCATCGCGGTCATGATCGCGGTCGCCTCGCTGCCCGGCTATGATGAACTGAAGCTCAGCCCCAATGGCCAGTCGATCCGCGTGCTGGCTGCGGACGGCACACAGATCGTCAATATGGGCCCCGCCCCCGGTCAGTGGATTCCCTTCGACGCGATCCCGCACGTCATGGCCGACGCCATGATCGCGGTCGAGGATCGGCGCTTCTATGCGCACCCCGGCATCGATCCGATCGGCATGGCGCGCTCCGCCAAATACGCCTGGGAACGCCGCGGCACCGGTCGCCGTCTGCAGGGCGCGTCGACCATCACGCAACAGATCACCCGCAACATCTTCCTGACCAACAGCTACACCGCCGGCCGCAAGATCCGCGAGATCATCCTGGCGATGGCGATGGAATGGAAGTTTTCCAAGCGCCAGATCCTCGAACTCTATCTGAACCGCGTCTATTTCGGCGGCGGCGCCTACGGCATCGACGCCGCATCGCGCAAATTCTACGGCCATCCCGGCACGCAGCTGTCGCTCGGCGAATCCGCGATCCTCGCCGGGCTGGTCAAGGCGCCGTCCAATTACTCGCCCAGCGCCGATGCCCAGGCCGCGGTCGATCGCGCGCGCGTCGTGCTCGGCGTGATGCGCGACGCGGGCAAGATCAGCTACACCGAACAGGCGCAGACCGACCCCGCCGATGTGAAGCTCGCGCCCGAACCGAAACGCAACAGCGTCCGCTATTTCACCGACTGGGCGCTGGCGCAGCTCGATACGCTGATCGACGAGACCACCGCGCCGATCGACGTCTACACCACGCTCGATCTCGGCATGCAGCGCGATGCCGACAATGCGGTCCGCCAGAATACGCCGGAGGGGTTGCAGGCAGCCCTGGTATCGATCGATCGCGACGGCGCGGTGCGCGCGATGGTCGGCGGGCGTGACTATGTCTCGTCCATCTATAACCGCGCGACGCAGGCGGAACGCCAGCCCGGCTCCGCGTTCAAGCTGTTCGTCTATCTTGCCGCGTTGGAATCCGGAATGACACCGTCGACGCCAGTAGTCGACGAACCGGTGACGATTGATGGCTGGAGCCCGCGCAACAGCTCGCGCCGCTTCTCGGGCCAGATCGACCTGCGCACCGCCTTCGCCTTCTCGATCAACACGATCGCGGCCAAGCTCGGGCAGCAGGTCGGGTTCGATACCGTCGCCGACATGGCGCGGCGGTTCGGCATCACCACGCCGATCAACACCCATCCCGCCATGGTGCTGGGATCGTCGAACGTCCGGTTGATCGACATGACCCGCGCCTTCGCTTCCGTCGGCAATGGCGGCGTCGCGGTCACGCCGTTCGGCATCCTGCGCGTGGTGCAGCAGGGGACGCAGGAGGTGCTGTACGAACATCGCGCCGATACCCCGCGCGTGCTGGTCGCGCCGCAGGTCGCGGCCCAGATGACCGACCTGCTCCAGACCGCCGTGAACACCGGCACCGCCCGCGCCGCGCAGATCGGCCGTCCCGTCGCGGGCAAGACCGGCACCACCTCCTCGAACAAGGATGGCTGGTTTCTGGGCTTCTCCAGCGGCCTCACCACCGGCGTCTGGATGGGGCGCGACGATGCCAAGGCGGTTGGCGGGCTCCAGGGCGGCCGCGCGCCGGCTTCGGCCTTCGCCGCCTTCATGCGCGCCGCCGTCGCCAACCGGCCCGATCCGGGGTTCCAGACCGACGTGACCCTGCCCGAATGGCAGCTGGAACCCGATGAAGAGGCGTATTTCGGCGAACCGGACCAGAATTTCGCGGGCGACAACGCCGCCGCGCCTGCCCCCACCGATCTTGCGCCTGCCGCGCCCGGTGTTCCGACCGACGCGGCGCCAGATCAGGGCGACGACCAGCCCGCACCAGAACCGGCGGCGCCCGCCCTCGACCAGCAATGGCTGGACGGCGTGCTCACCCGCGGCGATCGCCCGGACCGGCCCGACCGCGCGCCGCGCGCCGATCGCCTGCCCCGCCGCGAACGCACGCCTCAGGACGAGCGGCCAAATCCCTGAATGACGGCGCCATGCTGCCGCAGCCAGGCGCGTTCCGGTCCGGGATCGCGTCCGTACAGCCGCGCGACCGCCGCATGGAAGGCGGGGCTGTGATCCATGTGCAATCGGTGCGCCACTTCATGCGCCACCGTTGCGCGGCGCACGTCCGGCGGCGCCAGGATCAGGCGCCAGCTATAGCGGATATCGCCGCTGCTGGAACAACTGCCCCAGCGTGATCGCGCATCGCCGATCGCCACCCGCCCGATCGTGACACCTGCGGCGCGCGCATAGGCCCGCGTCTCCGCGTCCAGCATCACCAACGCCTGCCGCGCCAGCCAGCGCAGCACGCGCCGCGCGATCAGTTCCTCCGGCCCGCCTAGGATCAGCCGGTCATCCACCCGCTGCGGCGCACGCGGTCCATCCGCCGACCAGTCGATCCGCACCGCGCCATCCTCATAGGGGATCACCGCGCCCGGCCCGATCGCGACCGGTTTCGGGATCGCCGCCTGCTGCGCCTCGATCCAGCCGCGCTTGCTTTCCACCCACGCGATCGCCGGCCCGATCGCCGCCCGCGCCGGCAGGGTCAACCGCACGGTCCCATCGCGCGGATCGACCCGCAATCGCATCGCCCGCGCCTGCGCCATCCGCCGCACGACCAGCGGCGCAGGACCGAAGACCGGCAGCACAGGGGTTGACCGGGAAAAGAACTTCACCGGCTCATCCTTACCGTCGCGCATCCCCTTCGTCATCCGCCCTGTCTGGCGATCTGTCCCGGCCGCAGTTCGTTGGCACAAAGGCCTGGACGTGCGAGGATGGTGCGACGCCCCAAACCGCTGCGCGTCGGCGTAGGGCCGATGCCGAACGCGAAAGCCGAAAGGCATCGGACTTCTGCATCGCGCAAGCAACGGGTTTGAGATCGCTTTTACGCCATGCAAGACTCGTGATTCTTGCATCACCGCCGCGAAAGAATGGCTCGCCGTCGTTTAAGACGATGGCTCGGTTCCGTCTCCAAGGTGAAGCTGCCCGTTCCGAACGGTGAACCATCGTGATGGTCCATCACGTCGATCTACGAGATGCCACTGCGGCTGACCGTCGGTTGTCGAGAACGAGAGAAACCGGACACCGGTATCGGTTGTGATTACGACCTCGGCCAAGGTGCCAAACAACTCGCATCCGGCAATCCGTGCATTGCGCAGCGTATCAAGCGCTGGCTCCCACAACTCTTCCTCGCTCCAGCTTCCACATCGAATGGCGGTTTGATCCTCGATGCGCCAACTCCATTCAACGCCGAGCGACACTTCGCCCTCCGGGTTGCCGGGGGAACCATCCCGTCTCGTTTGCGGGGATAGCTCGCCAATCTCAATGAAGATCGCGGAGCCGTAGCCGCGCCAAACATGACTGATCGGCAAACCCATCAGGGTTGCGGCAAAGGAGGCGAATGCTTCGGCTGGCGTCATCAACGTGGCTTAGCGCGATCCTGCTGTAGCCGCTAATTATGCCCGTTCTTGATACAAAACTTTTGAGTTTCGCATCAAGAACCCCAGATCCTCGAATTGCAGCTTCCTTACAATTCGCGATCCACGATATGGTTCTCCAGGTCGCCGACCTCATCCTCCGACACCGTCCAGCCGCGCACCGATATGCCAGCGCGGTGCACCGCCTCACGGTCGCCGGATATCAGATGATGCCATTCATAGAGCGGCTGGCCGTCGCGGATCAGGCGATAGGCGCAGGTCGACGGCAACCAGTCGAGCTGGTCGAGCTTGCTGGGCGTCAACCGCACGCATTCCGGCACGAACGCGTGGCGCCGCCGGTAATCGCTGCACTGCCCCGACCGCCGGTCGAGCAGACGGCAGGCGACGTTGGTCGGTAACACCTCGCCCGTCTCCTCATCCTCCAGCTTGTGGATGCAGCATTTCCCGCACCCGTCGCACAGCGATTCCCACTGCGCGCGCGTCATCCGGGTCAGCGGTACGGTTTCCCAGAATGGCCGCGGCTCGGGCACGCTCATACGACCCAGCGGTCGAGATCGGCGGCCACGGATTCGGCGCCCTCGTCGGCGCGGACCAGCGCCACCGGCTTGCCGTCCGGCGCGAACAGCACCGCCATCCGGCTGTGGTTCATCAGATAGCCCGACGCCCCCGGCGTCTGCTGCTTGGAATAGGCGACGGCATAGCGTTTCGCCATCTCCGCCAATTGCGCGGCGCTGCCGGTGAGGCCGACCAGACCCGGCCCGAACGCCCCCACGAACTGCTTCACCACCGCGGGCGTATCGCGCGCGGGATCGACCGAGACGAAAATGGGCTGCACCCGCGCCCCGCGCCCCGGATCCTTGGCGGCAAAGGCACGGTAACCCTGCATCAGCTTCTGCACGTCCAGCGGGCAGACATCGGGGCAATAGGTATAGCCGAAATACATCACGCGATATTTGCCGGCATAGCTGGCGTCGGTCACGGTCCGGCCGTCCTGATCGGCCATCGTGAACGCGCCGCCGATCCGCGCACCGGCCAGCGGCGGCTCCTCGCGACCCGCCCCGCCGCCACCGCATCCCGCGATGGTCAGCGACAGTGCGATCCCGATCGCGGCAAAAGCATGCGTGTTGTTCATGGCGGGGCCAGCCATGCTTTGCTATCGGTCCCGGATCAAGGCTTTGGGCATCGCTAGGGGATATGGGATGCAGGTAATCAGGAACAAGCGTGCGCGGATCCGGCTGATTGCCCTGGCCTGCGTGCTCGGTGCGGCCACGCCCGCGGTGGCGCAATTCACCGACAGCTTCAATTTCCTGAAGGCGGTGCGCGATCGCGACGGCACCAAGGTGGCCGAAGCGGTTGAACGCCCGGGCTCGCAGATCCTGAACACCAAGGATTATTCCACCGGCGAAGGCGCACTCCACATCCTGGTCAAGCGGCGCGACAGCGGCTGGCTTGGCTATCTGCTGGCCAAGGGCGCCGCTGTCGACATCCGCGATCGGGAGGGCAATACCCCGCTGCTGCTCGCCTGTCAGATCGGCTATCTCGAAGGCGCGCGCGGCTTGTTGGCGGAGGGGGCGGACATCAACGCCGCCAACACCCGCGGCGAAACGCCGATCATCCTGGCGGTCCAGGGCCGCGATGCCGCCCTGACGCAGCTGCTCGTGACGAACGGCGCCGATCCCACCCGGCCCGACCGGATCGCCGGAAAGACCGCGCGCGACTATGCATCGCAGGACGCGCGCGGCCTCGCGCTGATCAAGATCCTGGACGAAGCGAAACCAGCCAAGCCGGCCAAGCCGGTCATGGGTCCGGTCGCGCGCTGATCGCGCGGAAGGAGAGGCTCGCATGATCCGCGTTTTCGACGATCGCCAGCTGGGTCATCGTCCGGACCGGGAATTTTTCAACGGAGCGCTGGCCACCCACGCCGATACCGCTGCCCGCGCCACCGGGATCCGCACCGCAATCGGGCGCTGCACGGTGCCGGTCGATCATGGGCTGGCGCCGATCGCCGCCGTGCATGACGCGCCGTACCTCGCCTTCCTCCAGGGGGCGCATGCCCGCTGGCGTGCGGCGGGGCGCGACGGCGATGCGATCGGCTATGCCTGGCCCGTCGTCCGCCGCCGGTCGCTCGATCTTGACCGCATCGATGCGCAACTCGGCGCCTTCACGGCGGACAGCGTGACACCAATCGGACCGGACACCTGGACCGCCGCCTATTGGGGTGCGCAGACCGCCCTGTCCGCGCTCGCGGCCGTGATTGCCGGCGCCCCCGCCGCCTTCGCACTCTGTCGACCGCCGGGCCATCATGCCGGGCGCGACTATGCCGGCGGCTATTGCTACCTCAACAATGCCGCCATTGCGGGGCAGGCCGCGATCAACGCCGGCCGCCGCGTCGCGATCCTCGATGTCGATTATCATCATGGCAACGGCACGCAGGATATCTTCTACGATCGCGCCGACGTGCTGTTCGTGTCGATCCATGCCGATCCGCGCACGGACTTCCCCTATTTCTGGGGTCACGCCGACGAATGTGGCGCTGGCGCCGGGATCGGCACGACCCGCAATCTCGTTCTCCCGCGCGGCACGGGCTGGGCGGACTATGCCCCTGCGCTCGATCAGGCGCTCGCGACGATCCGCTCCCATGGCGCCGATCTGCTGATCCTGTCGTTCGGGGCGGATACATATGCCGGCGATCCGATCGCCGGTTTCGCGCTCGACACGCCCGATTTCCAGCGCATGGGCTGCCACATCGCTGCCGCCGCGCTGCCGACGGTCATCGTGATGGAGGGCGGCTATGCGGTCGATGCG
>NZ_DASVTO010000086.1:0-6577 GCF_036387535.1 Sphingomonas sp. | reverse complement strand
CGGCTTCATCATCGCCGGTGGGTCCGGCCGCAATGCGCGCGGAATCGGCATTGGCGAAGGTATTCGCTGCAATCTGGCGGAAGCGGAGAAGATTGAGTTGCGCCAGCGACGGGGCAGCGGGCGTCAGGAGCGGCAGTTCGGCCGATGCGGTGGGCGCCTGTGGGGTCTCGGCCGCGGACGTCATCGACGCGGGGACCAGCACGGCGGCGGACATCAGCGCGAGGCTGGCGGCCGCAAACACCTGGGATCGACGAACAGAGACCACTCAACACTCCGGCACATGCGCGAAAGCTGCCCCGGACCCGAAAGCACATACGGGGGTCCGGCTGACATTCACGTCTTGTCGTTCAGAAACCGGCCCGCGCCCCACACGCATCGGCCGGTACGACCATGCACAGCCCATCGTTTCCCAAGTCCTGCAAGTCAAAGCGGGAACGATGAGTCGTTCGGAGGATCAGCCGATCGGATTTAAGATTTTAGTAAGGTGGAACCTTTGCAGGGATGATGTCTTGGCGGTAAATAACCGCCTGAACAGCGATTTTCCGGCGATCGGAAGATGTTGCGTTGTTCATGGCGCGGACGGGGGGATTTCGGTTGGACGCGAGTGACGGAACAGGACCGCGGCCCGACTCGATAGCCGATTCGCGACTCGATTCGGCGCACGCTTCACCGCCGCAGCCGCTGCCGACCGGGCCGATCGCGGTCGACAGTACCGCGACGTCGGGGGCCGACGCCGCGGTGGACGCCGTGACCGAAGCGTTCCGCCGGGACCGGTTGCTGGCGGCGCTGACCCTGATCGCCGGTGCCGGGTTCGTGCTAGCGGTGCCGTTCGCCTTGATGGCGGGGGCGGAGTTCTTCCTGCCGATCACGGCGGCGCTGGTGATCGCGATCGCGCTGGTCCCCAGCCTGGAATGGATGGAGCGGCGCGGGATGCCGTCCGGGATGGCGGCGCTGATCTGCGTCCTGATGTTCCTGGGCATCGCCAATGTCGCGATCGCCGCGATCGTGGTGCCGGCGACCGGCTGGTTTTCGATCCTGCCCGACCGGATCGGGCAGATTCGCCACAATCTGCGTCCGGTGATCGACCTGTATGCCAGCCTGGACAAGATCATCGCGCAGACGATGAAGCTGGTCCAGCGCACACCCGCCGGCGGATCGCCGCGCACGGTGCTGGCGCAATCGCCCAATTCGCTGCTCGACCTGATCACCACGTCGGCGCCCCACGCGCTGATCCAGATGTTCTTCGCGATCCTGGTGATCTTCTTCTTCCTGTCGGGCTGGACCTCGCTGCGGCGGCGGGCGATCAGCAACCGTGGCAGTTTTTCCAGCGCGATGGCGACCGCGCGCGTGATCCAGGACATGGTGAATGCGACATCGGCCTATCTGGGTACGATCACGCTGATCAACGTCGTGCTGGGCGCGGCGGTGGCGGCCGGGTTGTCGCTGATCAGCATGCCGACGCCGCTGATGTGGGGCGGGCTGGTCGCGCTGCTGAACTATATCCCCTATCTGGGGCCGATCATGGCGGCGCTGTTGCTGGCGGTGGGCGGGCTGATGACGTTTTCGGATGCCTGGTATGCGCTGCTGCCGGCGGCGATCTTCATCGGCATGCATCTGGTGGAGGCGAACGCGATCACGCCGATGCTGGTCGGGCGCAAGCTGACGATCAACCCACTGCTGATCCTGGTCGCGCTCAGCTTCTGGGGATGGGTGTGGGGCACGGTGGGCGCGCTGCTGGCGGTGCCGTTGCTGATCATCCTGAAAACCGTGCTGGATGCGGCGGGCAAGCCCGACATCGCCGGTTTCCTGTTCGAGGAAGGGACGTTGACGGGCACCGCACCAGAGGATCACGGCCTGTCGCGTTAAGGTCCGGGCCGGTGCGAATAGCGGTTGACGCATCTGCCGACCGCCGGTAGTTGCCCCTCCACGCTTCCAAGCGGGTGTAGCTCAGTTGGTTAGAGTGCCGGCCTGTCACGCCGGAGGTCGCGGGTTCGAGCCCCGTCACTCGCGCCATTTCCTAGATGGAGATGGCGCAAATCCCTTGGATCAGTGCAAGCGCCCAGCTCAGCAGGACATGCTTTCGATCGCTCGCCGCTCAGCGCCAATGGTTGGTCTGCATCCAGCGGAGGATCGGTTTGACCGGTGTCAGCCAGATCCAGGCGAGACCGGCGGTCAGATAATAGACGAGCTGCAGCGACCAGTGGAGCGTCGCCACCGTGGCGGAGAAGCTGGCGAACAGCATGACCCACAGCAGCACGAGCGCGAGGATCAGGAGCGCGCCGACGGGCTTGCGCCAGCTGGGTTCGGTCATGCGGTGATCCAGCCCAGTTCGGTGGCGACGCCGTGGAGCGGGATGTCCCACGGATCGATCGGTAGCGCATCCACGGCCTGCACGCTCCAGGCAAGGCCGATGCGGCGCGCGGCGGGGCGTTCGGCGAAGGCGCGGTCATAGAAGCCGGCGCCCTGGCCGAGTCGGTTGAGCGCGGCATCGAAGCCGAGCAGCGGCGTCAGGATCAGATCAGGATCGACGATGTCGGCATCGACGCGCGGCTGGAGCAGGCCGAGCGGGCCGGGGACGAGATCGTCGCCAGGCAGCCAGCGATGAAAGACCATCGGCCGGTCGCGCCCCGTGATTCGCGGCAATGCGACGTCACAGCCCCTGTCGATTGCGCGGAACAGCAGCGGAAGCGGATCGACCTCTTCCCCGTCCGAGACGTAGCCGGACACGATGGTGGCGCCCGCGAGATGCGGCACGGCATGTTCGGTCAGCTGCAGGGTTGCCACCAGCCGCTGCGCCGCGACGCCTTCGTCGGCGACGAACCGCGCACGGGCGGCGCGGAGGGTGGATCGCAATGCGGGCTTGTCCATGCGCCGTCGATGATCCTTGCACGGGGGGCCAGGGGTGGCGGGACCGCCATGGCCGTTTGCCGGAATATCCTCTGACGCCGGTAACGTCAGGTGGGGACCATGTGCGTCGGACCAGGATCCGGGCAGGGACAGCCCCCGATGGATGATGAATAGCCTCAGGGATTTTCCTTCGGCTCGTACCGGGCAGTACCCGCCACCGACCTATCTAGGAGGTCCGGGCGTCCGCCTCAAGGCCCGCGGCCAGCACCTCGATCCGGGAAGAGAGCGCGGCGACCGCCTGCGCCAGCAACGGATCGGGCAGGCTTTCGCGATCGGCGGACGGCGTGGCGACGGGCTGCGGCGGCGGTGCCGCAGCCGCAGCCGCCCGCAGGCCGGCATTTTCATCCGCGAGCAGCAGTCCCGCAAACAGCAGCATGCGCGTTTCGGTCAGCCCGCCGACCGCGCGCGCGGCTTCGGTCGCCTTGGCATCCAACAATCCCGCGAGGCGCAGGAAATGGTCTTCCTCCCCATCCCGGCAGGCCATTTCGTGCGCATAGCCGCCGATGGTGAGCGTGATCTTCGCCATCAGCGCGCGTCCGGGCCGAGCAGCCGGTCAAGCCGTTCCAGTGCTGCCTCCGTACCGGCGCGCAGGGCGGCATGACGCCGCACGAGATCGGTATCGACCGCTGCCGCGGGCGGCGTGACGGGCATGCGGCGCCGGGCGGCGAAGGCGGTTTCGGCCCGCGTCACCGCGGCGTCGAGCCGGAGGATCGCGTCTTCGAGGGTGTGATCGTCCATGGCCGGGAGATAGCAGCCACCCGCCCCGCCGCAAGGGTCGTTCGGATGGGGCGGATTGCGGACGCGACCGGCACGGCGGGCGCCGTGCCATGGCTGACAAGGTTGTCCGGTCCTGATCCGGGTCACGATCCCGGGCGCGCATGGTTGACGATGGGCATCGTCGCCGCCAAAGCATCGCCCGCACGGATCCGGCCAGTTTCGACCCGGAACGACCGGACAGAAAGTTCAGATCGCCCGATGACGACCAGCCCACCGCTTGCCAATGCCATTCGCGCGCTGACCATGGACGCCGTGCAGGCGGCCAATTCCGGACATCCGGGCATGCCGATGGGCATGGCCGATGTCGCGACCGTGCTGTTCCGCGATCATCTGAAATTCGATCCGGTCGACCCCGCCTGGGCCGATCGCGACCGCTTCGTCCTGTCGGCGGGCCACGGATCGATGCTGATCTATGCGCTGTTGCACCTGACGGGCTATGCGCGGCCGACGCTGGAGGATATCCGCCGGTTCCGGCAGTTGGGCAGCCCGACCGCGGGGCACCCGGAAAATTTCGAGCTGGCCGGAGTCGAATGCACCACCGGACCGCTGGGCCAGGGACTGGCGATGGCGGTCGGCATGGCGGTGGCGGAGCGCCACCTGAACGCGACGTTCGGTGACGATCTGGTCGACCACCGGACCTGGGTGATCGCGGGCGACGGGTGCCTGATGGAAGGCATCAATCATGAAGCGATCGGGCTGGCCGGGCATCTGAAGCTCGGGCGGCTCAATGTCCTGTGGGACGACAACCGGATCACGATCGACGGCGCGGTGTCGCTGTCGTCCAGCGAGGATGTGCTGGCGCGCTATGCCGCGACGGGGTGGCACACGGTCGCCTGCTACGGACATGACGCCGATGATATCGCGCGCGCGCTGGCCGAAGCGGCGGCGGATCCGCGGCCGTCGATCGTGGCATGCCGGACGATCATCGGATTCGGCGCGCCCAACAAGCAGGGGACGTCGGCGACGCACGGGTCCGCGCTGGGCGTGGACGAAGTCGCGGCGGCGCGGCAGACGCTCGCCTGGATGGACGAGGCGTTCGTATTGCCGGCCAATATCGTCGAGGGGTGGCGTGCGATCGGGGCCAGGGGCGCGCCGGCGCGGGCGGCCTGGTCCGATCGGCTGGCGCAGCATCCCGACCGCGCGACATTCGCGCGGCGGATGGCCGGCCATTTGCCCGATACCGACTGGCTGTCGCCCTATCTGGCCGGGCTGGTGGAAAAGCCGCAGGCGATCGCGACCCGCAAGGCATCGGAAAATGTGCTGGGTGCGATCAATGCGGCGGTACCCGAAATGCTGGGCGGATCGGCCGACCTGACCGGATCGAACAACACGAGGACCAAGGATCAGGCGCCGCTGACCGCCGACAATTATGGCGGGCGCTATGTCTATTACGGCATCCGCGAATTCGGCATGGCGGCGGCGATGAACGGCATGGCGCTGCACGGCGGCGTCATCCCCTATGGTGGGACCTTCCTGGTGTTTGCCGATTATGCGCGTCCCGCCATCCGGCTGTCGGCGTTGCAGCAGGCGCGGGTCGTCTATGTCATGACGCACGACTCGATCGGGCTGGGCGAGGATGGCCCGACGCACCAGCCGGTCGAGCATCTGATGGCGTTGCGCGTGATCCCGAACCTGGACGTGTACCGCCCGGCCGACACGATCGAGACGGCGGAATGCTGGGCACTGGCGCTGGAGAAGGCGGATGGGCCGTCGCTGCTGGCGCTGAGCCGACAGAACCTGCCGCAGCTGGAGCGGCCGGTGGACGAGAACAGGAGCGCGCGCGGCGCGTATCGCCTGCGCGCCGCCAAGGCCGATCGCCGTGTGATCCTGATCGCGAGCGGATCCGAAGTCGAGATCGCGCTGGGCGTGGCGGACCGGCTGGAGGCGCAAGGCGTCGGCGCCGACGTGGTGTCGATGCCGTGCTGGTCACGGTTCGACCGCCAGCCGCGCAGCTACCGCGACGACATACTGCCGCATGCCCGCCCCGACGCGATCCTGCGCGTGTCGATCGAAGCCGGGACCACGATGGGGTGGGAGCGGTATACGATGGTCGATGGCCTGCGGTTCGGCGTCGACGGGTGGGGGGCATCCGCGCCCGCACCCGACCTATATGAGCATTTCGGGCTAACCCCGGATCAGATCGCGCCACAGGTGCTTGCCGCCTTGACGCCAACCACGGAGCAGAACGCATGACGAAGGTTGCCATCAACGGATTCGGCCGTATCGGCCGGCTGGTCGCGCGCGCCATCCTGTCGCGTCCCGATTGCGGGCTGGAACTGGTCGCGATCAACGACCTGGGCGATGCCAAGGCGAACGCGCTGCTGTTCAAGCGCGACAGCGTACACGGCAGTTGGAAGGGCGATGTCAGCGCGGACGGCGACCATCTGGTGGTCGACGGGCACCGCATCCTGGTAACCGCGGAGCGTGATCCGGCCAAGCTGCCGCATGGCGAACTGGGGATCGACATCGCGCTGGAATGCACCGGGTTCTTCACCGACAAGGATTCGGCGGGCAAGCATCTGACCGCCGGGGCCAAGCGCGTGCTGATCTCCGCGCCGGCCAAGGGCGTCGACCTGACCGTCGTGTACGGCGTGAACCATGACAAGATCACGGGCGATCACAAGATCATCTCCAACGCGTCGTGCACCACCAACTGCCTGGCGCCGATCGCCAAGGTGCTGAACGACGCGATCGGCATCGAACGCGGGCTGATGACCACGATCCACAGCTATACCAACGATCAGAAGATCCTGGACCAGATCCACCCGGACCTGCGCCGCGCGCGGGCGGCGGCGATGTCGATGATCCCGACCACCACCGGCGCGGCACGCGCGGTGGGCGAGGTTCTGCCTGAGCTGAAGGGCAAGCTGGACGGGTCGGCGGTGCGCGTCCC
>NZ_DASVTO010000085.1:0-2852 GCF_036387535.1 Sphingomonas sp. | reverse complement strand
AGCCATACCGCGAGAAAGATGGTGCCGATCAGGACGTGGAACCCGTGGAACCCGGTGGCCATGAAGAAGGCCGCGCCGAAGTTGATGCCCTTGAACGGGAACGGCGCGTGGGCGTATTCATACGCCTGGATCGCGCTGAACAACGCGCCCAGCAGCACCGTCAGCCACAGGCCCTTCAACACGCCGTCGCGGTTGCCGACGCCGATCAGGCCCCAGGCGCCGGTCTTCTCGCCGCCGCGCTCGCCGTGGATCAGGGCGTGGTGCGCCCATGTCACCGTCGTGCCGCTGGCCAAGAGGATCAGCGTGTTGAGCAGCGGCAATTCGAACGCGTTGATGACGGTCAGGCCCTTGGGCGGCCAGCTTGCGGCAATGGCTGCGGCGCCTTCCGCGGCGCGTTCGACTTGTCCGTCGACGATCTGCATCGCAGTGGGGAACAGCGAGAAATCGAAGAAAGCCCAGAACCAGCCGACGAAGAACATCACTTCCGACGCGATGAACAGGATCATGCCATAGCGGAAATGCAGCTGCACCACCGGCGTGTGATCGCCGTGATGGGCTTCGCGAACCACGTCCGCCCACCAGGAATACATGGTGAACAGCACGCCGGCCAGACCGGCGAGAAATATCCAGCCGCCGCCATTGGCCTTGTCGGCAGCCATGTGGCCGCCGTGCATCCACATGATCGCGCCCGCCGCCATCACCAGCGACGACATCGAGCCGAACAACGGCCAGATGCTGGGGGGCAGAATATGATAATCGTGGTTCTTGGCGCCGGCCATCGTCGCTTCCCTGTCGCTTTATCGCCTAGCTCTAGCTTGCCGCCTTGCCGGAATCCACCGGGTAAAACGTATAGCTGAGCGTGATCGTCTGGATATCGGCGGCATCCGGGTCTTTCAGCATCTTCGGATCGACGAAGAAGATCACCGGCATCCGCGCCGTCTCACCCGGTTTCAGCGTCTGCTGCGTGAAGCAGAAGCATTGGATTTTCGTGAAATATTTCCCCGCCTGCGCCGGCGTGACGTTGAACGTGGCGGTGCCGGTGATCGGCTTGGCGGAGCGATTGGTGGCGGTGAAGAACACCATGTCGCGCGCGCCGACGGCGACCAGTTCGTGCGGATTTTCCGGACGGAACGTCCACGGCAGCTTCGGGCTGACGTTCGCATCGAAATTGACGCGCACCTGTCCGTCGACCCCGCCGGGCGCTCGCAACCCGCGCTGGGTCGTGCCGTTCAGTCCGGTCGCCTGGCAGAACATACGGTACAAGGGCACGCTGGCCCAGGCGATGCCGGTCATCAGGCAGATGAACAGCACCGCCAGCGTCGCCGTGCGCCCCTGCCGCGTCATGCGGGCCATCCCTGCCGCGTCATGCGGGCCATCAATGCACCATCCCGGCGCGGATCTTGGCGATGCTGATCCCGAAGATCAGCAGCACGAAGCCGCCGAGCAGCACGGCCATGACCACCGCGCGCGCTTTCTGGCGGCGGCGGATTTCGTCGTCCGGGATCATGCAAGCCACCGATCCGCGACCAGCGCGCCGAAGAGGATGAAGAGATAGAGGATGGAATAGCGGAACAGGCGCTTTTCCGCCAGCATCGCATCCGCGGCGCCATCATGCACCGGCGCGGTATGGCGCATCGCCACCACCGCCGCCAGCCATCCGAACAGCGCGGTCGTCGCGACCGCAACGATGCCGTAGATCGCCCCGGTCAGGCCGAGCGGCCACGGTGCGATCGCCACGGCGGCCATCGGGATGGTGTACAGCCCGATCTGCCGCCGCGTCACGCGCTCTCCGGCGACCACCGGCAGCATCGGCACGCCCGCATTGGCGTAATCCGTCTCCACGAACAGCGCGAGCGCCCAGAAATGCGGCGGCGTCCACAAGAACACCAGCGCGAACAGCATCAGCGGCAGCAGCGCAACGTCGCCGGTCGCCGCCGCCCAGCCGATCAGCGGCGGGAAAGCGCCTGCGGCACCCCCGATGACGATGTTCTGCGGCGTCCGGCGCTTCAGCCAGACGGTGTAGATCAGGACGTAGAACAGGATCGACACCAGCAGGATCGCGGCGGCGGCGACATTCACCGCCAGGCCCATCAGGATGACCGAAAAGGCGGACAGCCCGACCCCGAAATGCAGTGCCGACTGGCGATCCATCCGCCCGCCGGGCAATGGCCGGTTGGCGGTGCGCCGCATCACTGCGTCGATATCCGCTTCATACCATTGGTTCAGCGCACCCGCCGCCCCGGCGCCCAGCGCGATGCACAGGATCGCGGTGAAGCCCAGCACCGGCGCGATCGACGTCGGCGCCGCCAGCATCCCGCACAGGCCGGTGAACACGACCAGGCTCATCACCCGCGGCTTGGTCAGCGCCAGGAAATCGCGCCATTCGGCCGGCGGCAGGAGGGGAGTGGCGGGGGTCAGCGACATGGCTGCCGCGCTATACGCCCGCGAGTGCCATTGCGCAAAGCCACTTCCACAACGATCTCGATCGGTTATGTAGCACGGCTACATAACGCGAGGAGCGACAATGACGATCATCGCTCTGCTGTTGGCAACCGCCGCGCCTGCGGCTCCTCCGGCCCCGCCGGCCGACGATGCGGACGGGGGCGTCGTGATCGTCACCGCGCGGCGCCGGGCGGAGAATGCGCAGCAGGTGCCGCAGTCGCTGTCGGTGGTCGACGGCGACCGGATCGAGAGCGCGCACGTCGTCAACATCCAGCAGCTGTCGCAATTGGTGCCCGCGCTGAACTACAGCTCCGCCAATCCGCGCAACACCGCGTTCACCATCCGCGGGCTGGGCAGCAGCGTGGTCGCGGTCAGCCAGGCGAACGACGGGCTGGAGCCGGGCGTCGGCT
>NZ_DASVTO010000084.1:0-21385 GCF_036387535.1 Sphingomonas sp. | reverse complement strand
GTTCGATGCGTCGGGGTGGATCGTGACCGCGACCGCGTAGCGCCGGCGGATGCGTCCGGGCCGCGGGTCAGGGCGTGTCGCGAACCCCGAACAGGCGGGCGAGCATGACGTTCGGATGGCCTTCGCCGCAACCGGCCAGCGCGCGGATCACCCCGGCCTGTGCGCGTTCACTGCGATAATCCGATCCGTCCGGGCAGGAGCCGGCGGCGGGCGGGGGCGTAGCGATCGCGGTTTCGATCCGCTTCGACAGATAGTCGAACGTCTCCCCCGCGAGCCGGTGGCTGTCGCGCGAGGTGACTTCCCAACCCGACTGGGTGCGTGACAGGCCGATGATCGTGCGTTCCGTGCCAGATGCCGTGCGGCGGGCATCGAACAGCGTCGCGTCGCGACCGCCGGGCGACACATCGGTGAAGCGGAACGCGTCGCCGGCCAGCGGCGGCAGCCCGGCCGCGGCGATGGCAGCCGGAATTTCGGAAGGCGGCGTGGTCGACAAGGCAGGCGGCGCAGCGGGGACGGGTTGCAGCATCAGCAGGAAACCCGTCACCGCTGCGAACATCAGAAAGCCTCCACCGGCAATGCCATCACCACATCCGCCCCGCCTTCGATCTTGCGGCGCAGGCTGCCCGTATCGGGCAGGACGCGTTCGCCATAATAGCGCGCCGTCACCAGCTTGGCTTCATGGAAAGTGCGGTCGCCTTCACCCGCCGCGATCGCCGCGGTGGAAGCACGCACCATTTTCAACCACATCCAGCCGAGCGTCACGATTCCCATCAGCGTCATGTAGGGATAGGCGGCCGCGCCGGCGTTGTTCGGATTGGCCATGCCGTTCTGCATCAGCCACATCGACGCGGTCTGGAGGTCACCCGCCGCCTTTTCCAGCCGGCCGGCAAAGTCGGCGGTGGCGGGATCCTGCTTGGCGGCGGCGAGTTCGGCGCCCATCAGCTGTCCCAGCGCCATCAGCGCACGGCCGCCATTCTGACCGATCTTGCGCCCGACCAGATCCATCGCCTGCACGCCGTTGGTGCCTTCGTAGATCTGCGCGATGCGGGCGTCGCGGACATATTGCTCCATCCCCCATTCGCGGATGTAGCCGTGGCCGCCATAGACCTGCTGCGCGTTCGTCGCGATTTCGTAGCCGAGATCGGTGACATAGCCCTTGATGACCGGGGTAAGCAGCGTGATGAGATCGTTGGCGGCGGTGCGGTCTTCCTCCGTCGCGCCCCGATGGGCGAGATCGACCTGCAACCCGCCCCACAGGCACAGCGCACGCGCGCCTTCCAGCTTGGATTTGGCATCCATCAACATGCGGCGGACGTCGGGGTGGACGAACAGCGTGTCGGCTTTCTGGTCGAGATCGACCGGACCGGTGAGCGCGCGGCCCTGGCGACGATCCTTGGCGTAGGCCACCGCGTTCTGATAGGCGACCTCGCCGATCGACAGACCTTGCAGCCCCACGCCGAGCCGGGCGGCGTTCATCATGATGAACATCGCGGCCAGGCCCTTATTCTCCTCGCCCACCAGATAGCCGGTCGCGCCGTCATAATTCATGACGCACGTCGAGTTGCCGTGGATGCCCATCTTCTCTTCGATCGAGCCGCAGACCACGCCGTTGCGGTCGCCGGCATTGCCATCGGCATCGAGCAGGAACTTCGGCACGATGAAGAGCGAAATGCCCTTCACATTATCCGGCGCGCCTTCGACCTTGGCCAGGACGAGGTGGATGATGTTGGACGTCAGGTCATGTTCGCCCGACGAAATGAAGATCTTCGTGCCGGTGATCGCGAAGCTGCCGTCGGCGTTGCGCGCCGCCTTGGTCCGGATCAGCCCGAGATCGGTGCCGCAATGCGGTTCGGTCAGGTTCATGGTGCCGGCCCATTCGCCCGAGATCATCTTGGGCACATAGGTCTGCTGCTGTTCCTCCGACCCCTTGGCGAGGATGGCGGCGGTGGCGCCCATGGTGAGGCCGTTATACATGCCGAACGCCATGTTGGCGGAGATCAGATATTCCTCGAACGCGGCGGCGACGACATGCGGCAGGCCCTGGCCGCCGAAGCGTTCGATCCCGCCAAGCGTGGCCCAGCCGCCGGCGACGAACTGGTCATAGGCTTCCTTGAAGCCCTTGGGCGTCGTCACGCTGCCGTCGGAATGGCGCGTGCAGCCTTCATGATCGCCGGACTGGTTGAGCGGGAACAGCACTTCCTCGCAGAACCGCGCGCCTTCGGTCAGCACGGCCTCCACCATGTCGGGCGTCGCATTTTCGAAGCCCGGCAGGTTGCCGTAATTTTCGAGGCCGAGGATCGAATCGAGGATGTAGCGGGTATCGCGCACCGGCGCGGTGTAAGTAGGCATCGGTCTCTCCCAGAATGAATGAACGGCTTATTTGATCGATACGGCCCCGTGCGCGGCCTCGTCGGCGGCGGCGACCTGCGCGATGAACACTTCGAGTTCGAGGATCGCGGCGTCGATATCCTCACGCTGCCGGCGGAGCGATTCCATGCGGGCGGTACATTTGTCGATCGTGACATGACGCTGCGTCTCGCGCCCGTCGCCGATATCATAGAGGTCGATCATCTCGCGGATGTCCGCCAGGCTGAACCCCACCCGCTTGCCCCGCAGGATCCAGGCCAGCCGGGCCCGATCGCGTCGGGAATAGACGCGGGTCAGCCCGATCCGTTGCGGCGCGATCAATCCCTCGTCCTCGTAGAAACGCAAAGCGCGCGCGGTGACGCCAAACTCCTCCGACAGATCGGAGATGGTGAAGCTGTCCCGGTTGTGGGTGTCGGGGGTGTGAATGGCGGCATGCTGAAGCATGCCCATCATTTATGACAGGGTGACGTTCACGTCAACGTCAAAGGTTTCCGTTACGTCGCAATGCGATTGCGGGCGATCACGCCTGGACCATGACCAGCCGTCCGTCCTCGACTCGGCGGTAGAAACAGCTGCGCGCGCCGGTGTGGCAGGCGGGCCCCCGTGGCTCGCAGCGCAGCCACAGCGCGTCCTGATCACAATCGACGCGGATCTCGACCACTTTCAGGACGTGCCCCGAGGTTTCGCCCTTGCGCCACAGGCGGTTGCGGGACCGCGACCAGAATACCGCTTCGCCGCCCGCGAGCGTGGCCGCCAGCGCATCGGCGTTCATATGGGCGAGCATCAGCGGTTCGCCGGTCGCGGCATCGGTGACGAAGGCGGTGACAAGGCCGTTCGCGTCGTAATGCGGAGCGAGGCGATCGGTGGTTTCGATGGTCATGCCGCCGCGATAGCCGCGCCGCATCGCAAATTCGATGGCATTTTCCGGGACAGATCGATCACGGTTTCGATGACAATCGCGCGACAAAGGGGAGGCGACAAATGATAAGGTAGCCCTTATATGGGCGGCATCCGCACCCCGTAACGGATCACCCCATGATCATCACTGACCCCTTCGACTCCGACCTGAGCGGAGACAAACTGCGCGAGGAGTGCGGCATCTTCGGCATCTGGGGTGCAGACGGCACCGCGGCGGCCATGGTCGCGCTGGGCCTGCACGCGCTGCAGCACCGGGGGCAGGAGGCCGCCGGCATCACCAGCTGGGACGGACGCATGTTCCACACCCACCGCGCGATGGGCCATGTCGCGGGCAATTTCGATCGTGACGACGTGATCCGCGCGTTGCCGGGCGACGCCGCCTGTGGCCATGTCCGCTATTCCACCACCGGCGAGACCGCGTTGCGCAACGTGCAGCCGCTATTTGCCGAACTGCACAGCGGCGGGTTCGCGGTCAGCCATAACGGCAATATCTCCAATGCGGCCAAGCTGCGCCACGATCTGGTCCGGCGCGGTTCGATCTTCCAGTCGACCAGCGATACCGAAACGATCATCCACCTGGTCGCGATGTCGTCCTATCGTACGCTGCTCGACCGCTTCATCGATGCGCTGAAGCAGCTGGAGGGCGCCTATTCGCTGGTGTGCATGACGCCGGAGGGGATGCTGATCTGCCGCGATCCGCTGGGCATCCGGCCGCTGGTGATGGGGCGGCTGGGCGAAAGCTACATCTTCGCATCGGAAACCGTGGCGCTGGACGTGTGCGGGGCGGAGTTCATCCGCCATATCGATCCGGGCGAGCTGGTGATCGTGTCCGACAAGGGACTGCGGTCGATCCGCCCGTTCGCGGAGGTGCCGGCGCGGCCCTGCGTGTTCGAGCATGTCTATTTCTCCCGCCCCGATTCGATCGTCGACGGATCGTCAGTCTATTCGGTGCGCAAGGCGATCGGCGCGCAGCTGGCGATCGAGGATCCGGTGGATGCCGACATCGTGATCCCGGTGCCCGATTCCGGGGTGCCGGCGGCGATCGGCTATGCGCAGCAGTCGGGGATTCCGTTCGAGCTGGGGATCATCCGATCGCATTATGTCGGCCGCACCTTCATCCAGCCGGGCGACAAGGTCCGCCATCTGGGCGTGAAATTGAAGCACAATGCCAACCGCGCGCTGATCAAGGGCAAGCGGATCGTATTGATCGACGATTCGATCGTCCGGGGCACGACCAGCGTGAAGATCGTGCAGATGATGCGCGAGGCTGGCGCGACCGAGGTGCATATGCGGATCGCATCGCCGCCGACGCGGCACAGCTGTTATTATGGTGTCGACACGCCGGAACGCGCCAAGCTGCTTGCCGCGCAGATGACGGTCGCGGAGATGGCACGCCATATCGATGCCGACAGCCTGGCGTTCGTATCGGTCGACGGCATGTACCGGGCGCTGGGTGAGCAGGGGCGGCACGAAACCCGGCCGCAATATTGCGACGCCTGCTTCACCGGTGATTATCCGACGCGGCTTACCGACCAGGAAGATGTGGCGCCGGCGGACCAATTGTCGCTGCTGGCGGAGCGTGTTCCCGCCTGACTTCATTTTCCTAACCTTCCAGAATCCCTTAGCAACCCGCCAGAACCCCGTTCGTGTCGAGCGAAGTCGAGACATGCTGCAAAGCGCCTGAGACACGTCCCTCGACTTCGCTCGGGGCGGACGGGTGGGGGACGTCGGGGTGATGTTCAGATCGAGAAGGCATGTGATGACCGATCTTCCCCTTCACAACCGGCTGGCGCTGGTCACCGGTGCGTCGCGCGGGATCGGCGCGGCCACGGCCGAAGCGCTGGCGCGCGAAGGCGCGCACGTCATCCTGACGGCGCGCACCGCGGGCGGGCTGGAGGAAGTCGAGGAGCGGATCTTCGCGGCGGGCGGCAGCGCTACGATCGCCCCGCTGGACATTGCGGAAAGCGGCGGGGTCGCCAAGCTGGCGGCGGCGATCGGCGGACGCTGGCCCGCGCTCGACATTCTCGTGCTGAACGCCGCGACGCTCGGCACGCTGACGCCGGTGCCGTCGATCGACCCGAAGGAACTAGCCAATCTGCTGACGCTCAACATTTCCGCGCAGCAGGCGCTGATCGCGGCGTTCGACCCGATGTTGCGGCAGAGCGACCGCGCGCGGCTGGTGATGCTGACATCGTCGGTCGCGGCGCGGCCGCGGGCCTATTGGGGCGGCTATGCCGCGACCAAGGCGGCGCTGGAGACGCTGGTGCTGACCTATGCCGACGAGATGGCAGGGATCAGCACGCTGCGCGCCGCGATCGTCGATCCCGGCGCGACCGCGACCCGGATGCGCGCGCGCGCCTTTCCGGGCGAGGATGCCGCGACGTTGAAGACGCCCGAAGTGGTGGGCGACGCGATCACGGCGATGCTGGTCGCGGATTTCGAAAATGGCTATCGGATGCGCGTCGACTGAGCCTATTGCATCAGGTCGGCTGGGTGACCCGGCCGCTGCGTTCCATGCGGCCCCAGCCGACCCAGGGGCCGGTGAGTGCCGCCGCGACCGCGCGCAGCACGACCGAATACATCAACTGCCGATAGACGAAGCGTTGCGCGATCAGCAGCAGCGCGGGATAGCGTTCGCGGCGCTTTTCCAGCCGGTAAGCGATCCAGCCGCACAGGATGTCGATCGCGGTGAAGGCGAGCCAGTAGACCGCCATCCGCAGCACGTCGCTCTGCGTCTGGGCCCAGCCATGCTGGTGGACGCGGAGCGCGGTACCGACGATGCTGATCAGCAAGGCGAGATCGATGATCGGCGAGACCACAGCGAACGCGATCTGGAACAGCCATGCCTGCGGCAGCCCGACGAACGCCAGCCCCGCCGGATGGCGCGTGCGGACGACGTCGCGATGCTTCCAAAGGCATTGCAGCGTGCCGAACGCCCAGCGGAAGCGCTGGCGCGAGAGGGCACGGAAGCTTTCGGGGGCTTCGGTCCAGGCGACCGCGTCGACATCATAGGCGACGCGCCAGCCATTGCGCTGGATCGCGATCGTCAGATCCTGATCCTCCGCCAGCGTATCGACCGGATAGCCGCCGACATCGTCCAGCGCGGCGCGTGACCAGGCGCCGACCGCGCCGGGGACGACGGTGATCGCATCGAATTGCGCCAGCGCGCGGCGTTCCAGATTCTGCGCGGTGACATATTCGACCGCCTGCCAGCGGGTGACGAGATTGACGCGGTTGCCGACCTTGGCATTGCCCGCGACCGCGCCGAGATCGGGATCGGCGAACCAGCGCGCGAGCCGGGCGATCGTCTGCGATTCGAACTGGGTATCGGCGTCGAGCGCGACGATGACCTCGCCACGGGTCGTGCGGAGCGCGGTGTTGAGTGCGGCCGCCTTGCCGCCATTGACCAGCGTCAGCAGGCGGACGCGGGGATCGTCCGCAAAGGCGCGGGCGACGATCGCGCTGGTGTCGTCCGTCGATCCGTCGTCGATCACGATCACCTCCAGCGCCACATCCGCGCTCGCCAGCACGCGGCGGACCGATGCCTCGATCACGCGGGCTTCGTTGAAGGCGGGGATCAGCACCGAGACGAAGCGCGCGGGATCGATCGCCGGCGGGACGAGGGCGCGTTCGCGGCGACGCGCGATCAGGGCGAGACCGGCCAGCAACAGCGCGCGCGCGAGGCCGAGCGCGATGGCGACGAAGAACAGCCATTTGATCGCATAGCCGAGCGCGCCGAGCGCCAGGAAGATGCCGACATCGGCGCGGACCGCCAGCAGATCCGCCCCGACGACGCGTGGCATGACCTGTGCCGGCGGCAACCCGGCCAGTTCGGAGACGGGAACGAAGCGGTAGCCGCGCGCGCGCAGCGTATCGATGATGCGTGGCAGTGCCGCCACCGTCTGCGACCGATCGCCGCCGCCATCGTGCAGCAGGATGATCTGGGCCGAGCGATCCGCGGTGGCGCCCATCACCTGCGCCACGGTGCGATCAACGATGGCGTCGACGCCGGGGCGCGTCCAGTCGCCCGGATCGACGTGCAGGCCGACATTCAGATAGCCGTCTTGCTGCGCGGTCAGCGCGGGATCGAGTTCGTCGCGGGTCGTGGGTTCGGCGTCGCCGAAATAGGGTGCGCGGAACAGCCGCATCGCGTGGCCGGTATAGGCTTCCACCAGCCGCTGCGTCGCGTTCAGTTCAAGCCGGGTGCCGCGTGGCGAGACCAGCGCGAGATTGGGGTGGGTATAGCTGTGGTTGCCGATCTCGCTGCCCTGCGCCACGATCCGGTTGAGCAGACCGGGATGTGCCACCGCATTTTCGCCGACGATGAAGAAGGTGGCGGGAACCCCCTTCGCCTTCAGGATGTCGAGCAGCCGCGGGGTCCAGTCGCCGTCCGGCCCGTCATCGAAGGTGAGCGCGACCAGCCCGGGGCGATCACCGGTGCGTTCGACGACATAGGGCAGCGGCAGCCGGTCATAGCGTTCATCCCGCACCAACCCCTGCGCATCGACCGCCAACCGCCGCGCGCCGGGTGTCGGAACCTGGGCGATGCGCAGCAGTTCGCCATTGCCTTCGACATCGACATTGGTGGACGAGGAGATGGCGCGCAGATCGGGGATGCGGCCGCCGGGAAACGCCTTCAGCGCGGGCCAGACGCCGGGATCCTCGGTCCCCAGCCGCCAGAGCGCGACCCCGGCGACGCCCTGTGCCCGCGCGGCGCGAAGCTGGTTCCAGGCGCTGGCGGCGTCCAGCATCCAGACATGATGCACCGTGCCCGCATCCTGATAGTCGAAGCTGCTGTTGCCGCTGGCGCGGTCGAAACGCGGAATCACGCCGCTGTCATGCGCAGCAAGCCACGCCTCCTCGATCGACAGCGCCTCGGCCGGATGTTCGCCCTCGGTCCAGTCATAGGCATAGCTGCCGATCGCAACGATCGCCTTGGCCGTGCCGATCCGCGCGACCGCGTCCTTCATCTGGCGCACGAACCAGGGCTGGCTGGCGATCGGGCCGGGCGCGCCGTCCGGCCAATGTTCGTCATAGGCCATGATGAACAGCCGATCGGCGATCTTCGCATAATCGGCCAGCCTCCAGTCGGCATCGCCGACCGGCACCGCCAGCGTCACCAGCCAGCCATGCGGGGCGAAGCGGGCATGCGCTTCGGCCAGGAACGCCTTGTAATCGGGTTGCGCCGAGGTCGGCATCGATTCGAGGTCGAACACGACACCGCGCGCGTTGCGGGTGGCGAGCATCGGTTCCAGCTGCGTTAGGAAGGCGGTGCGCGCGACGCGGTCGTGCAGCAGGGCGGCGGTGCCGGCGCCGTCCCAGGCGCCGTTCAGCGCATTCTGCACCATCGGCAGCACCGCGGGCCGGTGCGCGGCGCCATTCAGGATGGCGTCCAGATGCGGGTCGGCGATCGGCGTCAGCCGGTGCGCCCGCCCGGTGACCGACAGGATATCCGGCACCAGCCAGTCGAGTTCGTTGACATGGGCGGCCAGCGAGGCCCGACTGGCATCATCCCACGGCGTGTAGAAGCCGACCACGGTCTGATGCGCCGGCGCGGCGGCACCCGTGGCAGCCAGCGGCAGCCAGCGCCCGAACAGCGCGTGCAGCCGGCTGCTGACCTTGTGCCGCAAATGGCCGACCTGCTGGACCAGCGGGCGGGGATGCGGGCGTTCTACCGTGAAGGCGAGCGGGCGCGGCACCGGTACGGACACGACCGTGAACGCGAAGATCCCCGCCGCCGCGACTACCAGCAGCAGCGCCGCGAACAGCGTGCCGAGCGACCAGCGCCGGCGCCGTCCGCTGGGATCGTAGAAGATGGGGGCGTGCATCGCAGGACCTGTCGCGCAAGCGGAAGGGGGGTGCCGACGCGCCAGGGAGCGAACGCGTCGGCCCACGATCCGTAGACGCCGCGCGGTGCAGGCGTGGTGACGATCCCGTGAAGGATCGGTAATGTCGTATGATGCGGGGCCATGCCGTCCATCCCCGCGGGGCTGCCGGGGCGGGGCGCGTCTTCCGCCGCGGATCGTACCGTGGGATGTCAGCGTTGATCGCCCCGGTGTGTCAGGGCTGTCCTTCCCCCGTCACGTCGCGACGCCCCGCTCGACACGGACGGTAAAAGCGGCGACGGAGACGCCCGCCGCGTCTGCTACCTCCTCCGGTCAGTCGCCGACAGGCCCGCGGGGAAATGGATCGCGTCTTCCACGCACGACCGGAGCGATCGAGTTTCCCGATAGTAGCGCGTTACCTTTTGCGCGCCTTGCCAGGCGCTTTGCCAAAGCGATGCCCTCGCAACCGGCTGCATCGCGCGCTCGGCGACCGGTCGCCATCGACCGTTGGCCGGATCGTTACTGCCTACGTTTGACGATCGCTAGCATTACGGCATCGCGTCTACCCGACGTCAGCGCGCTGCGTGGGAAGCCATGAAACCATGCTGGCAAGATGTCGTGCTATCGTATGATCGACCTTGAGATGTTCTTCATCTAAGGTTCTATTAATCCTCCGCGTATCGCCTGTAAATATAAGAAAGTAGCAGAAATATGGTCGGGGAGAGAGGATTCGAACCTCCGGCCCCTGCCTCCCGAAGACAGTGCTCTACCAGGCTGAGCTACTCCCCGACGGAGTGCCGATCGTTTGATACTCCCGGGTAGGAGCCGAGCGGCGGAGCCAAGATGGGCGCCTATACGCAGGCGGCCTGCCGGGGACAAGCCCTATTCTGTCGCCAGCACCGCCGGCGCGCGTGCGCCGCGGAACATGTCGGCGGCATAGAGCGCACAGCCGGTCCAGATGCACCCGAACGTCACCAGATGCACCGGCCGGAGCGGTTCGCCGAACAGCCACACCGCTTCCAGAAACTGCAGCGTCGGCGCGACATATTGGAACAGCCCGAGCGTCGCATAGCGCATCCGGCGCGCGGCCGCCGCGAACATCAGCAGCGGCAACGCCGTCACCACCCCCGCCAGCATCAATAGCAGGTTCAGCCGCAGGTCGGGCCCGAACGCCGCCGTTCCCTGCTCCGCCGTCCAGGCGAGCAGCGCCAGCGCGACCGGCGCCAACCATGCCGTTTCGATCGTCAGCCCGGCCAGCGCATCGACCGCGACCAGCTTGCGCACCACGCCGTAAATGCCGAACGACAACGCCACCAGGCCGGAAATCCACACCGCGCTGCCGCCCGACAGCGCGAGCACCAGCACCCCCACGACCGCAATGGCGACCGCCAGCGCCTGGACCGGCCGCAGCCGTTCGCGCAGCACGATCACCCCCAGCGCGACGTTCACCAGCGGGTTGATGAAATAACCGAGGCTTGCCTCCACGACATGGCCGTGCGTCACCGCCCAGATGTAGACCAGCCAATTGATCGCGATCAATACCGCGCTCAGCCCCAGCGCCAGCACGGATCGCGGCGTCGTCACGGCCGCCCGGATCGCCGCCCAACCCCGCACCGCGGTCACGATCGCAGCCAGCAGCAACAGGGACCACAGCACGCGGTGCGCGACGATCTGCACCGTCGGCACGCCGCTCAACGTCTTGAGGAACAGCGGCAGCAGCCCCCAAGAAACATAGGCCCCGACGCCGCACAGCGCGCCGAACCGCGCGTCCCGGCGCACCGCCTCCGCGATCAGAAGATGCCGCCGCCCAGCGACAGCCGGACGATGCACACCAGCAGCACGAAGATGTTGAAATTGCGCCCGGACGATGATCGCGACAGCGCGCCCAGCACCAGCCCCACCAGCGCCATCGGGATCAGGAACCAGTTGGCCCACCCCAGGAACGGAATGAACGCGAACAGCGCGAAGAAGAAGGTGACGGCACCGATGCCGATCGAGGCGAGGTTCAGCATGACCGGAATATGCGGGTCGCATCGCCGACGATCAAGCGGAAAAGCGTATTGCGCCGACAATACAGCCGCCCTACGCTCCGGTGTCCGCTACCCCGATCGGGAAATCCGCCACATGCCCATCGAACTGACGCTGCTCGGCTGGTCCACCCTGTTGGGCGCGGTCCATATCCTGGCTGCGGCGCAGGTCCGCACGCGGCAATATGGCGTCCGCTGGAACATGGGCGCGCGCGACGAGGAGCTGCCGCCGCCCAACCCGATCGTCGGCCGGCTGACCCGCGCACAGGCGAACTTCTTCGAAACCTTTCCGCTGTTCGCCGTCGCGCTGCTCGGGGCGGTCGCGGCTGGCCGGCTGGGCTGGAAGACCGAACTGGGCGCACATCTCTTCTTCTGGGCGCGGCTCGCCTATCTGCCGGTCTATGCCGCGGGCATCCCGAAACTCCGCACCGCGATCTTCGGCGTGGCGTTCCTGGGGTTTGTCCTGGTCCTGTCGGCGCTGCTGATCGGCTGATCGCCCAAATTCCCTGGCGCCCTGGCGCCGGCTCCGCGATATACGGTGTCACCCGCTCCTGTCGGAAACCCGCCATGCGCCCGTTATTGTGCCTGCTCCCGCTGATCGCCTGTTCGGCCGCTCCGCCCGGGTCGCCGCCGCCGCGGGACTCCACGCCGACCACGCAGGCGGCCACGCCGACGCCGGTCCCGGTGATAGTGCCAACGATCGTCCGGCGCTATCCACATGACAGCAACGCCTTCACCCAGGGGCTGCTGTGGGACCGCGGCAGCCTGTACGAAAGCACCGGCCAGATCGGACGGTCGGAAATCCGCCACGTCCGCCTCGCCGATGGGAAGGTCCTGCAACGCACCGCCGTCCCCGCCACCGTCTTCGGCGAAGGCATGGCGCTGTGGAAGGACGATCTGGTCAGCCTCAGCTGGCAAAGCGAACGCGGCTGGCGCTGGGACCGCGCGACGCTCCGCCGCAAGGCGGAGTTCCGCTATCCCGGCGAAGGCTGGGGCCTGACCGGCGACGGCCGCCGCCTGATCCTGTCGGACGGCACCCCGGAACTGCGCTTCCTCGATCCCGTCAGCTTTGCCGAACAGGGCCGGCTCCGCGTCACCGCCGACGGCCAGCCGCTCTACAACATGAACGAGCTGGAATATGTGAAGGGCGAGATCCTCGCCAATGTGTGGCAGACACCGATGATCGCGCGGATCGATCCCGCGACCGGCGTGGTCAAGGGCTGGCTGGACCTCCGCTCGATCGTCGCGCAGGTCGGCGCGCGGGATCCGGACGCGGTGCTGAACGGCATCGCCTATGACGCGCAGGGCGACCGGCTGTTCGTGACCGGCAAGAACTGGCCCGCGCTGTTCGAAATCCGCATTCCGCGCTGATCCGGACTACCCGATCATCCGCCGTAAGGTCGCGATCCGGTCCGCTTCGGCCGCAGGCTTGTCGGTGCGGATCCGCGAGATTCGGGGAAACCGCATCGCCAGCCCGGACTTGTGCCGCTTCGATTCGTGGATGGAATCGAATGCCACCTCCAGCACCAGCGTCTTCTCCACTTCGCGCACCGGGCCGAACCGTCCGGTCGTGTGGGTCCGCACGAACTTGTCGAGCCATTTCAGCTCCTCGTCGGTAAATCCGGAATAGGCCTTGCCGACCGGCAGCAGCTCGCCCTCCTCGGTCCAGCAGCCGAAGGTATAGTCGGAATAGAAACTCGATCGTTTCCCGTTGCCGCGCTGCGCATACATCATCACGCAATCGCAGCTGAGCGGATCGCGCTTCCATTTGTACCACATCCCCGCGCGCCGCCCGGCGACATAGGGGCTGTCGCGGCGCTTCAGCATCACGCCTTCGATCGCGGCATCGCGCGATGTCGCACGAATCTTCTCCAGCGCCGCGAAATCCGCCGCATCGATCACCACGGACAGGTCGAACCGCGCCGGGTCCAGCGCGCCGGCAAACGCCTCCAGCCGCGCCCGCCGCTGCGTCCATGGCAGTGCGCGCACGTCCTCCGCTCCATCGAACAGGATGTCATAGACGCGCACGAACGCGGGATAATCCGCCTGCATCCGCGCGGACACCACCTTGCGCCCCAGTCGCTGCTGCAACGCGTTGAAACTGGCCGCCCCGTCACCTTCGGCCAGTGTGCTGCCCTGCTGCGTGCCCTTCACCAGCAATTCGCCGTCCAGCGCGCCGTCCTGGCGCACCGCGGCCGCGACATCGGGAAAACTGCCGGTGATGTCGTCACCCGCCCGGCTGTACAGCCGCGTCTGGCCGGCAGTCCGCACGATCTGGACCCGGATCCCGTCCCATTTCCACTCCGCGGCATAGTCGGCCATGTCGACCGTCGCATCCTCCAGCGGATGCGCCAGCATGAACGGCCGGAATACCGGCACGTCGGCGGCGGTCGGCTGCGTCGCGCGGCCCTCGGCCCAATCGAACAGCGCCGCGTAGGGCGGATCGATCCCGTGCCACACCTCCTCGACCGCATCGACGTCCAGCCCGAACGCCTGCGCCAGTGCGGTCTTCGCCAGCCGGGCGGACACGCCGACCCGCAACCCGCCGGTCGCCAGCTTCAACAGGGCATAGCGGCCCGACGAATCCAGATGATCCAGCATGCCCGCGATCGCCGCCGGACCGTCCGCCCGTCCCAGGCCGCGCAGCCGCTCGACCACCGCCGCCAGCCCCAATTGCCCGTCGTCGATCTCGGCGGGTTCCCCTAGCGGCTTCGGCCACAACAGCGCCACCGTCTCGGCCGTGTCACCCACATAATCCCGGCTCATCGCGAACAGCACCGGATCGACCCGCGCCTCGGCCAGCCCGCGGATCGCCGCCGATTTCACCGCCGGAATATTCAGGTCGCCGGTCAGCGCCGCCATCGCCCAGCCGCGGTCCGGATCGGGCGTCGTGCGCAGATATTCGGCAATCAGCTTCAGCTTGGCGTTGCGCGACCGGGTATAGACCAGGCTGTCGAGAAGCTGGGAAAAGGCGCGCATTGCGTTTGAACGGCCGTCAGCCGCGCAGGGTCCGGATCAATCCCGCGCCAGCCATTGGCGCATAGCATCGGTCACCGCATCCGGCGCGTCCCAGGGCACGAAATGCCCCGCGTCGATCCGCGCGATCGTCAGGTCGCGGACCAGCGCGTCCAGTCCGTCCAGTTGCACCGGCAGCAACGCGACATCGCGCATGCCCCACACCACCAGCACCGGCATCTCCAGCACCGGGAATGGCGCCTGCGTCCACGCGGGCGGCTCCGCGGGCGCGCCGATCGCCGGCACCACGATCTGCGACGCCCGGTACCAGTTCAGCATCGCGGTCAACGCTCCCGGCTGCCGCCATTCATCCAGATAGGCGGCACGGTCCGCGGCCGTTATCTTGCCCGCGTCGACATGCGGGGCAAAGGACCGGTCGCAGAATGTCTCCAACCCCATGTCCGCGATCCGGTTCTCGAACTCGGGCGCGCGGAACACGGTGATATACTGGCTGGCCGCACGCTGTGCCGGATCGTCGATCAGGCTGCGCTGGAAGATCAGCGGATGCGGCGCATTGGCGATCACCAGCCGTGCCACCCGCAACGGGTGCTGCAACGCCGCGGCCCAGCCGATCGCCCCGCCCCAGTCATGGGCCACCAGCGTGAACCGATCGATCCCGTAATGATCGGCCAGCGCGATCACATCCGCCACCAGCCGGTCCGCGCGATAGTCCGCAACCGCTCCCGGCTTGGACGAGCGCGCAAAGCCGCGCTGGTCGGGCGCGATGCAGAAATGATCACCGGACAGCGCCGCGATCTGGTGCCGCCACGTCCGGTGCGACTCCGGAAATCCGTGGAGGAAGATCAGCGCCGGGTTCGCGGGATCGCCCGCCTCCGCGACATCCAGTTCCACGCCGGTCGGCAGGGCAATGCGCGTCATCATGGGTAGCTCACCGTCTTGGGGACATCGGGGATCGGGATATAGTCGGGGTCGCCCGGCACCGTCGCGAACCGCCCGGCCTTCCAGTCCTCGCGCGCCTGGCGGATCCGGTCGCGGGACGAGGAGACGAAGTTCCACCATACGTGGCGCGGGGTGGCGAACGCGCCGCCGCCGGCCAGCATCACGCGCGCGCCGCCCTCCGACCGCAATGTCGCTACGATCCCGGGCTTCAACAGCATCAGCGCCATCTTTTCCAGCGGGCGCCCGTCGATCGTGGCCGCGCCGTCTACCAGGTACAGCGCGCGTTCGTCCGCATCCGCATCGATCGGCACCGCGCCGCCCGCCTCCAGCACGATGTCGGCATAGATGGTGGGCGCATGGGCGGTGACCGGCGACGTCTTGCCCCACAGGCTGCCCATGATGACCGTGGCCCGCGCACGCGCATCGCCGAACACCGGCAATGCCTCCGCCGCGACATGTTCGAACGCGGGGTCGATCTCCTCGCGCCCGTCGGGCAACGCCAGCCAGGTCTGGATCCCCGACAGCGGCGGCCCCTTGGCGCGTTCGATCACCGGCGACCGTTCCGAATGCACGATTCCGGCGCCGGCGGTCATCAGGTTCACCGCGCCCGCCTCGATCGTCTGGATCGTCCCCAGCGAATCGCGATGATCGATCGCCCCGTCGAACAGATAGGTCACGGTCGACAGCGCGATGTGCGGGTGCGGCCGCACGTCGATCCCTTCGCCCACCGGCAGGTGCGCGGGCCCCATCTGGTCGAAGAACACGAACGGCCCCACCATCGTGCGGTCGCGATGCGGCAGGGTGCGATGGACCTTGAACCCGCCCAGATCGTGCGTCGCCGGCATCAGCGTCTGCAGCACCGGATCGTCATCGTGCATCATGGTCTCCTCTGCCCGCATCCTGCTTAGGCCGGTTTCGGCCGTCACTCCACCAGGATGAACCAGGGCTGCCGACCCGGCTCATCCCATATTCAACGCGTGTGGCCGAAGCCGGGCATCCGTTATGAAGGAGACCGACGCATGACACTCGGCAAAATGATGCTCGCCGCCACCTTGGGCACGCTGACGCTGGCCGCGCTGCCCGCCACCGCATCCGCGCAGGATCGCTGGGACTGGAGCGGCGGTCGGCGCGGCGACCGCGATATCCTGCTCGTGGGGCAGGGCGTTCGCGATCTTGATCCCGCACTGCGCGAAACCGGCCGTGGCCGGGCGTTCGTGATCCGCAATTTCGACGCCAATGACGATGGCCGCATCAACCGGCGCGAGGCGGCAGAGGCCAACATCGCCTTCGCGCGTATCGCCGGTCGCGACCGCGGCCGTTTCGACTGGGATGCGCGCGACAGGGTCGTCGCGGTCCCGGTCGCGGTCCACGCGGACGGCGGCTGGGATCGGCGCGGCATGCGCGATTATGGCATGCGCCAGACCCGGTACGGCGCCATGTTCACGCTGCAGGACGTGCTGTTCCGCACCGGCAGCGCCGAATTGCGCCCCGGTGCCGCGGATCGTTTGCGCCCGCTTGCCGGCTATCTCCGTACGCATCGCGCCATCCGGGTGCGGATCGACGGGCACACCGATTCGGTCGGCACCACCGTCGCAAACCGGTCGCTGTCCGAACGCCGCGCCGCCACCGTGCGCCTGGCACTGGCCGACATGGGTGTCGACCGGGCACGCTTCCGGGTGCAGGGGTTCGGTGAAACCGCACCGGTCGCGACCAATGCCACGCCGGCCGGACGCCAGCGCAACCGCCGGGTGGAAGTCACACTGATCGGGCAGCAGGCGCGCAGCTTCGACTATCGCGACTGACGGAAAACGGCGTCGGGCGGACGCGCGATCGGCGTCGGCCGGGAACACACCGCCCCCGTAACGGTTCTCTGCTCCGATCCATCGGAGACTTCGCATGACCGACGCCGCCCGTACCGCCGTTGACGAAGACGTCGACTTCCTCATTTCCTCGCACAAGGTGGACGGAACGGCCGTCCGCACCCGCGACGGCGACTCGCTCGGCGCGGTGTCCAGCTTCAAGATCGATCGCCGCACCGGCCAGGTCACCTATGCCGTGCTGCGCATCGGCGGGCTGCTCGGCATCGGCCAGCATTTCTATCCTGTGCCCTGGTCGTCGCTGACCTATGATGCGGAAAACGTGGCCTATATCGTGTCGATGGACAAACGCCTGCTGGAAGGCGGCCCCAGCTTCACCGGCAGCAGCGAACCGGTGTTCGACCGTGCCTATGCCGGCCGCGTGTCCAGCTACTACGCCTCGGTCCTCTAACCCGGCTGCTCCCCTACACGGTTCCGTCCGTCCCGAGCGCGGTCGCCTGGGAGAATCCGGCAGCCTAAGGGTGCAGATGATCGCGGTGGCCACAGGCTTCCGCGATCGCCTCGGTCTGGATCGTGCAATGCGCGATCCCGAATCGCGTGCCCAGCAACCGCTCCACCGACCGCCTGACCCCGTCTGGATCCGCCCCGTGCTGCAATTCGACATGCACGGTGCAACTGACGCTGTCCGACGCGACCGACCAGACGTGCAGGTCGTGAACCCCACCCACCCCGTCCAGGACGCCGATCCCCTGGCGGATTTCGGGCAGGCTCAACCCGCCCGGCACGCCTTCCAGCAGCACGTTGACCGTATCCCGCAACAGCGTCCAGGTTCGCGGCACCACCCATAGCCCGATCGCTACCGCCACCACCGGATCGATCCAGGTGCGGCCGGTCCACCGGATCGCCAGCGCCCCCGCGATCACGCCGACCGACCCGATCGCATCGGCCCATACCTCCAGATAGGCACCCTTCATGTTCAGATTGCTGTCCTTGCCCGCCATCAGCAGGCGCATCGACAGCATGTTCACCGCCAGGCCCAGCACCGCGATCGCCAGCATGCCGTTGGACTGCACCGGTTCGGGCGTGCGGAACCGCTGCACCGCCTCCACCAGCACATAGATCGCGACCGCGAACAGCAGCAGCGCGTTGAACGCCGCCGCCAGGATCTCGAACCGCTGATAACCAAAGGTGCGGCGGTCGTCGGCGGGCTTGGCACCGATCCGGATCGCCAGCAACGCGATCACCAACGTCGCGACGTCCGTCATCATGTGCGCCGCGTCGGACAGCAGCGCCAGGCTGTTGAACCAGAACGCGCCCACCACCTCCGCCGCCAGGTAGAAAGCGGTCAGCGCCAGCGCCCAGCCCAGCATGCGCGCATTGGCGCCGGCGGCATGATCATGATGATGGCCGGGGCCGCCATGCCCCTGCCCGCGCTCGTGATGATGATGTCCCGCAGGGTCGTGCATCGGCAGCCCTTACCACCCCGCCCCACCGATACAAACCGCCCTGGCAGTCGCGGTTTGGCGATACCCCCTGCTACTGGCTCATCGTGCGCTGTTGCGGCGTGAACAGCGTGAATTTCACGACTGCGAAGTCTGTGCCGTTCTGGACGACGGCACCGCCTTCACCCGGGACCTGGGCCGCGGCGTCGTGGGCGTGATGAACTTACGCCGCGAATGCCCCGTCATCTTAACCGCTTAGAAAACGGTGCTTGGGAGCCTGTTTCGTCGATATCCGTAGCGCGCCCATTGGCGCGCACAGGCCTGTCAATGTAGACACTTTCGTACGCCAGCCTTAAAAGGGTGGTTACGCTAGCGTATCTTCAGTGGTTTGCGAGACTTAGAAATAGGTCGTGGTCCTGTCTTCCTGACCATAATCGCAACATCGCGCCTGCCGTTCCTCTCGACCATTGTTGCGGGACGCCCTGTGCTATGCGGCTTCGATGGCGCATCGAGGTGCGTCGATACAGTAGGGATGCCGTATGCCCGTTTTCCCAGCGTTCACCCGCGCCGTAGGCGTTGCCCGGCTTGACGATTTCGTCCGGTCGTCCGGGGAGATCTATGCTGATCGCCGCAACACCGACCTTGGGCCGGGCGCGGTTCCCACCACGTCCACGCTGTCGCCTTATCTGCGGCGGCGGTTGGTGCTGGAGGACGAAGTGGCCGCGGCGGCGATCGGCGCGCATGGCCGCGAAGGTTCCGAGAAGTTCGTCCAGGAGGTTTTCTGGCGCAGCTATTTCAAGGGGCATCTGGAAACGCATCCCACGATCTGGACGACGTACCAGCAGCAGGTGATCGACGGGCACGCGGATCTTGCCGTCAGTTCCGGCCTCCGCCATGTGTATGAGCAGGCGATCGCCGGGCGCACCAACATCGCGGGCTTCGACGACTGGGCGCGGGAGTTGGTGGAGCATGGCTGGCTGCACAACCATGCGCGCATGTGGTTCGCCTCGATCTGGATCTTCACGCTTCGCCTGCCCTGGGCGCTGGGCGCCGAATTCTTCCTGCAGCATCTGCTCGACGGCGATCCGGCCAGCAATACGCTGTCATGGCGGTGGGTCGCCGGTCTGCATACGCGCGGCAAGGCGTATCTCGCGCGGGCGGAGAACATCGCGCGGTATACCAAGGGCCGGTTCAACCCGACCGGCCTGAACGAAGACCCGGAACCGCTGACCGAGGACATCACTCACCCGCTGGTGCCGCTGGCACGCGTCGCCATCCTGCCCCATCGCGAGGTGGCGCTGCTGCTGCATCTGGACGATCTTCATCCTGAAAGTCTCGATCTTGGCAGTGCGCGCGTCATGGCGATCGGCGGGCTGATCGCGCATGCCGACGGCGCGTCCGAGCAGGTCCGTTCCGCCGACCGCGACGCGATGGCAGATGCCCTGGTCCGGGCGGAAGCGCATTATGGCTGCCCGGTCGTTCCGTTCGCCGACGGGTGGGCGGGCGATCTGCCGGTGGTGGCGCCATGGGCGCCGGTCGGCCCGTCCGCTGCCGCGCTTCCGCCGTGCATGCCGGTGCGCCGGGCCTGGGACGAGCGCACATGGCCAAGGACGACGAAGGGGTACTTCGCCCTGCGGTCAGCCATTTCCCAGCTTCTGGACGCGGCGGATATCGGATAACGATCCTCATGGTCGCCCGGAAACCGTTCGCCACCGTCGCTTGCGTGCGTTCGCCTGTCCGCCGATGGCGGAGAGCACCGTACCGACGGGTGCGGGTGCGTGGTTGCGTTTCGCGCAACAAGGGCGATGCCGATCATCCGCGCGGTCGAAGTCGGCCATCGCCGGTGTCAGGGGATCAGACGGTCGGCACGCAGCCGCTCGAACAGCGCGAAGAACGCATCGTCGGTCGGCTGATAGTCAGTGAAGCCGAACCGCCGGCTCTTGCTCATGTCCGTGACCACCTCGACGGGACGGCCAAGATCGGCGTCGGTGTGCCAAGGCGAGGCGAGACGGCCGAGGTCGGGTTCGGCCAGCCGCGCACGCGTCGCGATCGCGCGCCACAGCCCGGCGTCGTCCGCCATCTGTTGTTCGAGCGGTCGAACGGTGCCGTCGAACAGCGCCGCTTCCACCCCGAACCATTGGGCGATGCGGCCCCACATCCATTGCCAGCGAAAGATGTCGCCATTGACGACGTTGAATGCCTGGTCGTGCGCCGCCTCGGTTTCCGCGGCCCAAACCAGGTGCCGGGCCAGCTGACCGGCGTCCGTCATGTCGGTGAGCCCCGACCATTGCGCCGCGGAGCCGGGAAAGACGAAAGGCCGCCCCGTTTCGCGGCAGAGTGTCGCGTAGACGGCCAGCGTTGTGCCCATGTTCATGGCGTTGCCGACGGCAAGGCCGATGACGGTGTGCGGGCGGTGCACGCTCCAGGTGAAGCCATCGCGGGCAGCGGCGGCGAACACCTCGTCCTCCTGCGCGTAGTAGAAATTCTCGACGTCGAGCCGACCCTGTTCCTCGCGGAACGGCGTCTGGGGCAACGTGCCCTTGCCGTACGCCTCGAACGGCCCGAGATAATGCTTGAGACCGGTGACCAGCGCGACGTGTCGCGGCCCGGTGGGCTTGGGAAGGCCGTTGAGCAGATTGCGGACCATCGCCGAGTTGACGCGGATGTTCGCCGCCTCGCTGTCCTGACGCAGCCAGGTGGTGATGAACACGGCGTCGGCGTTCAGATGGCGCACCGCCGCTGCGGTCGCGGCCGCATCCTGAAGATCCACCGCGACCGGATGCACGCCCGCCTGATCCGTTGGGCGCCGCGCGAGGCCGTGCACCGCCCAGCCCTGCTCTGCCAACAGCTTTACTGTCGCGCTGCCGACGATCCCGCTCGCGCCAACTACCAGTGCCGTCTTCGCCATGAACGCCTCCTTCTCGGCACCGGAACTAGAGGCTGTTATGGACTTGGAAGCGGGTGTGATTCATCCAGTATTGGATGAGCATTTTCCGCAAGCCGTATCCGTCTGACGTCAGCGCCGAGGAGTGGTCGCTGGTCGCGCCGTACCTGCTTTTGCAGCGTGAAGATGC
>NZ_DASVTO010000083.1:0-24405 GCF_036387535.1 Sphingomonas sp. | reverse complement strand
GCCGACCAGCGCGACGCCGATGTCGACCTGACCGGCGGATGCGGTGATCTTGGTCTTGACGTCCTTGGCGGCCTCGGCCGACCGCTGGGCGAGCGCGCGGACTTCGGAGGCGACGACGGCGAAGCCGCGGCCGGCATCGCCGGCGCGTGCCGCCTCGACACCGGCGTTGAGCGCGAGCAGGTTGGTCTGGAAGGCGATGCCGTCGATGACCGAGATGATCTCGGAGATTTCGCCCGAGGCGCGTTCGATGCCGCCCATGGCCTCGACGGCCTGACGGACGACGCGGCCGCCATCCTCGGCATCGCTGCGGGTGGCGGCGACGACCTCGTTGGCGCGGACCGCGCCGGATGCGGTTTCGCGGACGGTGGCGGTGATCTCGTCCATGGCGGCGGCGGTCTCCTCCAGCGAGGCGGCCTGCTGCTCGGTGCGGCGGGACAGGTCGTCGGAGGCCTGGCTGATTTCGGTCGCACCGGTGTGGATGCCGCTGGTGGCGCGCGAGACGGCGGAGAGCGTTTCGCCCAGCGCATCCATGGCGCGGTTGAAGTCGGCCTTGAGCTTGGCGAAGGGGCCGGTCAGGTCGGCATCGATCCGCGCGGTGAGATCCCCGCGCGACAGCGCGTCCAAGCCCGTGCCGATGCTGTCGCAGATCAGGTCCGTCTGCGCCGCCTTCGCCGCCTCCGCACCGCGCAGCTGATCGCGGAACAGGAGCATCGCCTGCGACAGCTTGCCGATTTCGTCGGCGCGTTGATCGGTCGGAATGTCGGCCGCCATATTGCCGGACGCAAGCTGGCCGATCGCGCCGGTGATGCGGGTCAGTGGTGCGGCGATAGCTTTGATCAGCAGCATGAGCAGCATGACGACCGCCGCGATCGCGACGGCGATACCGATCAAGGTGGTGGTACGCCCGCGATCCGCCAGCGCCGAAGCAGCGGCGACATTGGCATCGGTGACTTGGTTCTGAACCCGTACCGATTCGTTCATGACGGTCATCAGATTTTCGAATGCCCGCTTTTCACGGCCATTGTAGATCGCCGAAAACTCCTGAACCTTGTTCGCGCGGCCGAGGGCGAGCACCGGCTGGGAGTCGCGGTGATAGTCCGCCCAGGCATCCTTGAACTTCGCAAACTGTTCCACGGACGCGGGATTCTTCAAAGCATTGTCGAGGAAGGCGGTGCGCTCGTCGATCCGCTCGACGATCTTCACGATGTCGGCAGTTACGCCGGCATTGTCGGCATCGCTGAATGCCGCGATCTGAGACGCTTCGAGCCGGCGATAGTCGGCGACTGCGGTGCGGACATCACCGAAGGCCGTGAGCTTCGGCATCTGGACTTTGCCAAGATCGCTGGTGGCCGCGTTGAGATTGGCCTGCGTGTACAGCGCGAGGCCGCTCAGGCCGCACAGGATCAGCAGGCAGCCCATGAAGGCGCCCGCCAGTTTCTGGCCGATGGACAGGTTCTTCATGCTGCGGGATCCCGATGCGTCGTGGTGGCGGGGGTGCTGTGATCGCTGAATCCGCAGATCATGTGCGACGCGATGGTGGGCATGACGCTCAACCTCTTCAGGACAAGTTACGGACGATGGCGGCGCAGCAGGACAGAGACGCTCCACGGCCCTTCATCCCAAAGTGCCGTAAAAATCCGGTTAACCTTGTGCCGACATTCCGCATGATGTGTTGCTTGCAGCTTATGGCGACGCCGGGCAGGACGGTAGAAACGGCACAGACGCAGGCAGGAGCGGAACGGGATGCAGCCAGTCACGATCGAAAGCGCGCAACGCGTGCCCAATCGGCTGATCGACCTGCGGATCGTGAAGGCTTTTCTGGATCCTGCGGACTGTGCCGTGCTGACCGACAGGATCGACGGGCAGCGGCGTCCGTCGACTATCGCCGACGACGGTGGAGAGCCGGCGTTCCGGACCAGCGAGACCTGCGACCTGGACGGCGACGATCCGATCGTGGCGGCGCTGGATGCGCGGATCGCGGCGCTGCTGGGCATCGACCCCGCGCTGGGCGAGCCGTTGCAGGGGCAGCGCTATGCGGTGGGGCAGGAGTTCAAGCCGCACACCGACTATTTCGAGCCGACCGGCCTGGATTATCATCGCTACTGCGCAGTGTCCGGCCAGCGGACCTGGACGGCGATGCTGTACCTGAACGTGCCCGAGGCGGGCGGTGCGACGCGGTTCAAGGCGATCGACAAGACGATCCAGCCGGAAACCGGAAAGCTGCTGTGCTGGAACAACCGGTTGCCCGACGGGCGGGTGAATCCCGCGACATTGCACCAGGGCATGAAGGTGCGACAGGGCGTGAAATATGTGGTGACGAAGTGGTTTCGGGAGCGGACCTGGGGCTGAACCCGGGCCATATCAGCGGGCGTTCCCCGACCCCGCGCCCCCCCTTCCCCGGATGGAAAGGGGGGGTGCCTCCATCCGCCTAGAACTTGACGCCGAGGCCGAGCGAGAGGCTGGTGCCGACGTCGTAGGTGTTGATGTCGATCCGCGACGTCCCGGTCTTCTGATATTCCTGGAACCGGGTGCCGAGGATGTTGCGGGCTTCGAACTTCAATTCGACGAAGCGGTCGTAGAAAGGCACCGCCTGGCGCGCGACGAAATCGAGCCGGAAGCCGGGCTTTTCAAAGATGTCGGGCTGTTGCGGGGTGCCGGACGGGCCGCGGTTGGTGACGCGCTTGCTGGCATAGTTGAGCAGGACGGTCTGCTGCGAGACGCGTTCCTTGTCATTGCCTTCGAACCCGAGCTGGATGTTGGCCAGATGATCCGACTGACCGGTCAGCGGCGCACCGTTGTTGAAGAAATCGGATGCGGCGAAGCGGGTACCGTCGGCGAAGATGATCTGGTCGTCGCCGCCGATCTTCAGCTTCGATTTCGTGTAGGTGTAGTTGGCGTTGATCAGCAGCTTGCGTGCGGTGAAGAAACCACCCCCGAGCCCTTCCAGCGGGACATATTTCTGGATCTCGACCTCTGCGCCGTACAGATCGGCCCTGGGTGCGTTGGCGAAGCTGGATTGCAGCAGGCCGGATGAGCGGAAGGCGAAGGTTTCGATCGGATTTTCGATCCGCTTGAAGAAGCCGGCGAGCGAGAAACGCTGATCGCGGCCGAAATAATATTCGTAGCGCGCCTCCGCATTCTTCAGCTGGCTGTCGGTCAGGAACGGGTTGCCGAAGAACTGACGGTCATTGTCCGGATCCTGATAGACCTGGAACGCGAGTTCGCGGAATTGCGGGCGCGCCAGCGTCTTCGACGCGTTCAGCCGCACCTGCATGTCGGGTGCGAAGTTCCAGGTGATCGTCGCGGCGGGCAGCCAGTAATTGCGCTTGATCTGGGTCTGCGCGATCGTGGCCGATGGCTGACCGCTGAGTTCGAGCGGGGTGACGAACTGGCGGCCATCCTCATAGCGGACGCCGACATTGACGGTGAGTTGCGAGAAAGGCGTGACGGTCGCCTGGCCATAGCCGGCATGGACGCGCAGGCCGGCATCATAGGCGGCGGCACCCGATTGGCCCGATGTTTCCGCGAGCAGGATGTTGTAGGTGTAGATGTTGTAGTCCGACAGCAGATAGTCGGGTCGTTCCTGCGCGACATCCGCGCCCAGCGAACCGCCGGCGGGAATGAAGCGGAAGTCGCGGCGCACCGAGTTGCGGCGATTGTCGTTATAGGCGTAGCCACCCTGCAGGGTGATCGGCACCGCCGTCGGGAATTTGTAACCGAGATCGATGCCGCCGCTATAGGCGTTTTCGTTCAGGTCGCTGAACGCGATCCGGGCGTTGCCCGATTGCCCGAGATTGTTGACGAAATCATTGGCGGCGCTGTCGAACGTATAGCGGAAGCTGCGTTCATAGGGCGCCTCGCGTTGCGAATTGGCATAGGCGCCGCGCAGGTCGAGGCTGGCATCGCCGAAGCGAAACTCGCCGACCGCCTGGGTATCGATCAGCTGGCGTTCGAACCAGCGGGTATTCTGGTCGATGATCGGGGTGGTGCCGTCCGAGCCGAGCGCATCGGTGCCGCGGGCCAGCCGGCCCTGCTTGATGGTGTCGCGGATGAACAGGTTGGTCCAGCGAAGCTTGTTCTCGCCGAATTCCGCGCCGAACCCGAGCAGGCCGTTCACGACGATGCGGTTGTCGGTGAGAACCGTGCGGAAATTGACGTCGGGATTGAGCGTATCGCCATTGACGAAGCCGCCGCTCAGCTGCTGCGTCGCGGCGCGGGTCCGCCAGGTGTTGCTGTAGCCCGCCGCGGCGATCAGGCCGAGGCGGAGCGTACCGATATCCTTGGAGATGCCGCCGCTGACGTCGAAGCCGACGTTGGCGGGAATCGTGTCGCTGCGCTGGAGCACCGAGGTCGGCGCGTTGAGCAGGCTGGCGCCGATCGCCTGGATCTGGCTGCGCGAGAAATTGGCGCCTTCGGCGATCAGGTTGCCGCTGTTGAACGCCGCCGCGAGCGGGGCGGGGACATCGCGCGCGCCATTGTCGAACCCGGTCCAGTCGCTGCGGCTGCCATAATAGGTATAGCCGAGCCGGCCGGTGGTTTCGGTATCGCCGCTGCCGCTGATGTTGAAGGCGAGGAACGGTTTTTCGGGGATGGAGCGGGTGGTGAGATTGATGACGCCGCCGCCGAATTCGCCGGGATAGTTGACCGAATAGCTTTTCTGGACGAGCGCGCTGGCCAGCACGCTGGTCGGGAAGATATCGAGCGGGATCGACCGGCGCAGCGGTTCGGGCGAGGGCAGTGACGATCCGTTCAGCAGCGCGAGCGAATAGCGATCGCCGAGACCGCGGACATAGACGAAGCCGTTGCCGACGACGCTGAGCCCGGTCACGCGGGTCAGCGCGCCGGCGATATCGCCTTCCCCGGTGCGGGCGATGTCGGCGGTCGACAGGACCGACACGATTTCAGTGGTGCGGCGGACCGGATCGGGCGTGAAGCGGCCGGTGACGACGATCTCGTCCGACTGGCCGGGGGCGGACACGTCGACGGGCGCATCCTCCTGCACGGGGGCGGCGGCGTCGGGGGTGGATGCGGGTGCAGGCGCACCGCTGGCACCGCCGCCCGACTGGGCGAAGGCAGGCGCGGTCAGCGCGGTCGAAAAGAGCAAGATGGTCGCCAGCGCGGTGTGCCTGAACATGTCGGATCCCCCGGAAAAGGTCGTGAAACGGACGGGACGGCGACCGCCCGGGCCGCCGTCCACGCAATCGTCTTCGCGGTCAGAGCGTCGGGATGGACGTGCAGGCGGCGTTGCTGCCGAACGAGGCGGTCGCGCTGTCGCAGGTCCAGCCACGGTACCAGGTGTCGTTCGCGTCGCGGACCGCACCGATATAGCTGGTCGAGACGAAGAACGAGCCGAGCGTCGACGCGTTGAACGGCGTCACCGCGGTTTCCCCGGTGCCGTTGATGAACGTGCCGGTGAGTGTCGAGGTGAAGGCGGGATTGTCGTTGCTGCCCGCGGCTTCGAAGAAGGCCTTGATCGCATCCAGCGTCACGTTGCCGTCGTCATTGTACGCACCGGCGGTGCAGGAGAAGACGACCGAACGCGTGACGGGAGCGCCGGCTTCATCCTTCGTCGTGTCCGCCGCCTGGACCGTCGTGGTGCCATCGACGTCGAGGCAGAAGCGCGGGCTGGTGACGATACCGTTGACCAGCGTGTAATCCGTGCCGCCGCGCAGCAGGATCGCATTGGCCGACGCCGACAGCGTGGAGCGGTGAATGAAGGTGAAGTTGGCGAGGCGCGCATTCTGGCGCGGCTGCGCATCCTCGTTGCCGTTCGAGTCGGCTTCGATGATCGAATCGCCCGACTGACCGCCCGACCGCTGGACCGCGATCACGAACTGGGTGAACCCCTTGTAGCCGAGATCGGTGTCGAGATTGTCGTCGTCATTGCCGGTCAGCACGAGATATTTGCTGTTCACGCGGCCACCGAACCATTCGATGCCGTCATCCGAGCTGTTGTGGACCTGGATATGATCTAGCGTGGTGCCGGACCCGATCCCGCCGAGGGTGAGGCCGTTCAGTTCGTTGCCCGGCGCGAGTTCGAAACCGGCATAGCGGATCTGGACATACTGGATCGCGCCGCTGCTGTCGGCCGGGGTCGCGCCGCCGTAGAAGGCGTTGGTCGTGCCTTCGACCTGTTGCTGGCAGTTTGCGGCGCCACCGACCGCGCCGGACAGGCAGTCGCTGATCGGGGCGCGTCCGAGCAGGACGACGCCGCCCCACTGGCCCTGGCTGTTGTCGGTCGCGGTGCCTTCGACATTGGCGCGCGAGGTGAAGATGATCGGCGCGGTCGACGTGCCGACGGCGTTGATCTTCGACCCGCGGTTGACGACGAGATAGTCGAGGCCGGACGAACCGAACAGGACCACGCCCGGATCGATCGCCAGCGTCACCGCCGCACCGCCGGCAGCGGCGCCGTCACCGCCGACATCGGTGCCGACATCGACCCGGCCGGACAGCGAGTAGATCGTGCCGGTGCGCTTGGCGAGCGACAGGTTGGTCGAGATCCGGCCGCTGAGCTGGCAGTTGCGCAGGTTCGAGATCACGCCGGCGTTGGTGGTGCCGGTCGGGCAATCCGCCGCCGGGCCGGTGGGCGTGGGCGTCGGCGTGGGCGTCGGCGTGGGCGTCGGGGTCGGCGTGGGCGCCGGGGTCACGATCGTGCCTTCGCCGGGCGAAGCGATGTCGTCGGCCCCGCCGCAGGCCGTCAAGGCCAGTGCCGATCCGAGCATCAGGATTGTCTTGAAGGATTTCATGTTCGGCCCCTGTTGATTGCACGTTCGTGCCGAGCACGCCGCACTGCATGCCGGCGTTCGGTTCGTTGCCGCGTCGTTATGAGGTGTCTGTGATGGTAATGTTACAAAGGTGGATCGATCATGACTTTTATGGAACTTCGGCATGCCGATCGCTGTCATGAAAATGTCATCAAGGTTCGACGCGCAGTTCCTGCATCTTGCCGTTCCGGCGAACCTGGAACACGATTGTACTGGACAGCGCCGCTTCGCGCGCCAGTTGCGCGATTTCGGCGGGACGATCGAACGCGCGTCCGTTGATGCCGGTGATGATGTCCCCGGCCTTGAGCCCGGCCTTGGCGAACAGCGGCGGCATGGAGCGGACGGCATAGCCGCGCCAGGCGCCGTCCTGACCGGGCGCGAGTGCCGCCTGATAGGCCTGCGATTCGCGGATCTGCGACTCGGTGGGCGTTGCCGCCGATGGTACGGGCGGGGGTGGCGCGGCGGCGATCCGGGTAGCGGGGCTGGTATCGGCCTTTGCCGCGGATTCGGACAGGATCGGCAGCCAGAACTGGGTGCCGCCGGCGGTGAAGGTGGCACGATCGGCGCGGACCGCGCGCAATCGGATGCCGGGAACGGCATCCGTGCCCACCGCGACCAGTGCGCGGGTGCCGTCCGGCCGTGTCACCAGAACGCTACCGCCGCCGGTTCGGGTGGCGAAGGTGGCATTGACCGACAGGCCCGGAATGTTGCCGCGTTGCGGCGTGATGGAAGCGGGCGGCGGCAGGGCGGCGGACGCGGACGCGGGGATCGGTGCCGGAATCGGGGCGGGGACCGCCGGTGCCGTGGATGCGGCAACCGGCGCGGGCATGGACGCAGCGTCGTCTCTGGACCGCGTCGCATAGACCGCGGCCGCAAGCATGGCGGCAAGGCCGAGTAGCAGCGGCAGGCGGCGGCGCGGTGCAGGGTCGGCGGAAAGCGCGGTCACGCCCGCCGCACTATGACGGAACGATGACAGCGATGTGACGACGCTCAGCCGATTTCCCTCGTCGCCGCCAGCAGCGTGCGCGACAGGATGCCGCACCAGCGATCGATCCCCGCGGTGTCGGCGAGCAGATCCTGCCGCACCTCGAACTCCACATAAGGCAGCCCGGCGATGAAGGCATGGCGCGGGATGCTGTGATCGATCCGGTCCATCGCATAGGGTTGATTGTCGCCGACGGTCAGCACCGGATCGGACCGGAGCAGCGCCAGTGCGGTCAGGGCGAGGCGGTCATTGCCGCCGTCATGCAGGATGCCGACATGCCACGGGCGGACGATTCCGGCCATCGTGGGGGTGAAGCTGTGCAGTGCCACCAGCAGGGTGGGAAGGCCCGCAGCGGTGCGGCGCGCAATCTCGTCGGCGATCGCGTTTTGATATGGCGCGTGGATTTCGGTGACACGCGCCGCGCGGTCGGCATCGCCGAGGCCGTGATTGGCGGGAATCGGCGTGCCGTCGCTGACCGACACGATCGCGTTGGGATCGGCATCGGGCGCGGGATCGCGGTTGCAATCGATCACCAGCCGCGAATAGGCCTGCGAAATCCAGACCGCATCCAGCCGCCGCGACAGCGCCGCGCCCAGGCCGGCGATCCCGATGTCCCAGCCGATGTGGCGCGCGCGATCGGCGGCGGACACGCCCAGGTCACCGAGTTTTTCGGGGATGGCGTTTCCGGCATGATCCCCTATCAAAAGTAAGGGACTGCGGCCTTCCGGATTTTCCAGCCGGACCGGGGCCGGGTCGTCCGCGGACAACAGGATATCATATGAAGCTGTCTGCACGCCCGATGTCCTCCTCATGCCGTTCCTGACGATCGCGCACAGCACCCGGTATCGATACCGGCAACCGGTGGCGTTCGGCGAACACCGGATCATGGTGCGCCCGCGCGAAAGCTATGACCAGCGCCTGATCGAGGCGCGGCTGGATATCACGCCCGAACCGGTCGAGCTGCGCTGGCTGCACGACGTGTTCGGCAATTCGGTGGCGGTGGCGCGGTTCGACGGCCGCGCGCGAGAGCTGCGCTTCGATAGCGTGGTGCGGATGGAACATAGCCCGATGGCGGAAGGATCGGTCGAGATCGAAGCGTATGCGCGGGCGTTTCCGTTCACCTATGCGTCCGAAGACATGCCCGATCTGCTGCGGTCGATCGAGCGGCAGCATGTCGATCCGCAGCGCGTGGTGGATGCGTGGGCGCGGGGGTTCGTGTCCGATCACCGCCCCACCGACACGCTCGGCATGCTGGCGGACATGACCGCGACGATCCGGCGCGACTTCACTTATGCGCCGCGTTACGAACAGGGCACGCAGACCCCGATCGAGACGCTGCGCAAGCGGCAGGGAACGTGCCGCGACTATGCCGTGCTGATGATGGAGGCGGCGCGCGCGCTGGGTTTCGCCGCGCGGTTCGTATCGGGATATGTCTACAGCCCGTCGCGCGGCGAGGGCCGGGTCGGCGGCGGCAATACCCATGCGTGGGTCCGCATCTTCCTGCCCGGATCGGGCTGGGTCGAGTTCGATCCGACCAACGGGATCGTCGGCAATAGCGGGCTGATCCGCGTCGCGGTGGCGCGCGATCCGATGCAGGCGGTGCCGCTGTCGGGCAGCTGGTCCGGATTTCCGGGCAGCGACGCGGGCATGACCGTCGATATCCACGTCCATCTCGACGAGGATAGCGCCGCCGTGCCTGCCACCGCCATTACCGCCATCCGCCCGCCCAGCAGGGAGACGTGCCGTCATGTTGATCCGCACCGGTTATGACATCCATTTCACCGCGGACCGGCCGACGCCGATGATGGCGGCGCTGAGCGTCCATCCGTCGCGGCACCGCGACCTGAAGACGCCGCACCGTATCCAGTGCAGCCCGGACGTGCCGACCTATGACTATGTCGACGCGTTCGGCAATGTCTGCACGCGGCTGACCATGCCGGCGGGCGGGGTGACATTGTCGGCCGATTTCATCGTGGAGGACAGCGGCCTGCCCGATCCGGTGGTGCCGGACGCGGCGCAGACGCCGGTCGCGGACCTGCCCGACGAGGTGCTGACCTTCCTGCTGGGCAGCCGCTATTGCGAGACGGATCGGTTGTCGAACACCGCCTGGTCGCTGTTCGGCGATACGCCGACGGGATGGGCGCGGGTGCAGGCGATCGTGGATTTCGTGCACGGCCATATCCGGTTCGGCTACGAACATGCGCGCGCGACCAAGACCGCGTGGGAAGCGTTTCAGGAACGGCAGGGGGTGTGCCGCGATTTTGCGCATCTGGCGGTGACGCTGTGCCGTTGCATGAACATTCCCGCGCGCTACTGCACCGGATATCTGGGCGATATCGGCATCCCGCCGGTCGATGCGCCGATGGATTTCTCGGCCTGGTTCGACGTGTATCTGAGCGGCGAATGGCACACGTTCGATGCGCGCCACAATCGTCCGCGAATCGGCCGGATCCTGATGGCGCGGGGGCGGGACGCGACCGACACCGCGCTGACCACCGCGTTCGGACCGACGGTGCTCAGTCGGTTCGACGTGCATACCGATGTGGTGCCGGAGGCGTGATGGCCGGGGCGCGATCGGTGCGCGGTGTTTCCCCTGCCCGACGTCACCCGGTTCGCGCTCGTCGAGACCGTGGGACAGGCTCGAACCGAACGGGGGGATCATTCAAGGCACCGGCCGCGGCGGCGCGGGGCCGCGGCCGGTGAGGTGGTCAGGCGGTGGCGGGGTGCCGGGCCGGGGTGGCGGCCATGGTGGACCGCCGCCGCCGCAGCGCGCCACCGGCGATGCCGAAGCCGCCGATCATCAGCGCCCAGCTGGCAGGCTCTGGCACGGCGGCCGGGCTGCTGGTGAAGCTGGTGGCGTCGAATTGCGCGTAGGCTTGCGTGCCGGTCGCGTAGTCATAGTTTTGGTAGGTGCCGGAACCGTATCCAGAAAGGGGCGTGAACGCGTCGGGGGTGCGAAGGTCAGAACTCGTGATGCGAGCGCTGTTTACATAGGCGTAATTGTAAAGAGAATAAGAAGCGTAAGTAGAACCATCTGGGCTGATAACGTAATCAAATACTTGGGTGGAGAAACCATCAATACTGCTAGACATTGGGCTGTAGTCGCTTTTGTATGCAGACCCATAGTAATCACTGCCTAAAGCGATGGTCACACCGGCGATCGTCAACTTGGCGGATACCGGATTGGAGGTGCCGTTGTAGCCGATCCCCCCAACGATCTGGTCGACACTGTAGTAATACGTCCCCGCGCCATCATCATAGACGTAGTTGGATTCGGTGCCCTTGCTGTCATCAATCAGATAGGTGGCGGTGTAGGCGAGGCCGGTGAGGTCCGGGCCGGCGCCGAAGATCCCGAGATTGTCATACCCATAGACGACCGTACCGCTATAGACCTGCTGAATCAGCGCGGCGTCGGCGGGGGTGGCGGCGGCGAGGACGGTGCAGGCGGTGGCCAGCAGGAGGCGGAGGCGGGTGGTGGTCTGCATGATCGTTCCCCTTTGATTGGTGAACGATTCGTTAATGCTGCGCTGCAACCACGAAAATACTCCATGTGGATTACAGGGTGCGATCGTTTCGATCCGGGACGGTTGGGGCCTCACCCTTCCCACGCCTGCGGCGCGGGCCCCTTCCCTCTCCCGGTGGGAGAGGGAGCGAGGGACAGTCCGCGCTTCAGCGACCGAGCATGCCGTCGGGTTTCACCACGCGGTCGAAGGTGTCGGCGTCGACCAGCCCCAGCGCGAGCGCGGCTTCGCGGAGGGTCTGGCCGTGCTGGTGGGCGTGCTTGGCGATCTTGGCGGCGTTGTCATAGCCGATTTCGGGCGCGAGCGCGGTGACGAGCATCAGCGAGCGATCGAGCAGCGCAGCGATGCGGTCCCGGTCCGGTTCCAGCCCGACCAGCGCGCGTTGGCGGAAGCTGTCGATCCCGGTCGCGAGCAGATCGATCGAGCGGAGGAGGGCGGCGCCGATCAAGGGCTTGAACACGTTGAGTTCGAGATGGCCCTGCAGCCCGCCGATCGTGATCGCGACATGATTGCCCATCACCTGCGCCGCGACCATGGTGAGCATCTCGACCTGGGTCGGGTTGACCTTGCCCGGCATGATCGAACTGCCGGGTTCGTTTTCGGGCAGATGCAGTTCGCCGAGGCCGCAGCGCGGGCCGGAGCCGAGCAGGCGAATGTCGTTCGCGATCTTCGACAGTGACACCGCGAGCACGTTGAGCGCGCCGGACAGTTCGACCAGCGTATCATGGCTGGCAAGCGCTTCATATTTGTTGGGCGCGGTTTCGAACGGCAGGCCGGTGAGGTCGGCCAGCTCGGCGGCGATGGCAGGACCGAAATTGGCGGGTGCGTTCAGCCCGGTGCCGACCGCGGTGCCGCCCTGCGCCAGCCGGTACAGCCGCGGCAGGACCGCATCGATGCGGGCGATGCCGTCGGCGATCTGCTGCGCATAGCCGGAGAATTCGTCGCCGAGCGTGAGCGGGGTCGCATCCTGGAGATGGGTGCGGCCGATCTTGATGATGTCGTCCCACGCGCCGGCCTTGCGGTCGAGATCGGCGTGGAGCGCGCGGAGGGCGGGGAGCAGCGCATCGGCCAGCGCGCGGGCGGCGGCGATGTGCAGCGCGGTCGGGAAGCTGTCGTTCGAGGATTGCCCCTGGTTGACATGGTCGTTGGGGTGGACGGGGTTCTTGCCGCCGCGCGTGCCGGTGAGCAGTTCGTTGGCGCGGCCGGCGATGACCTCGTTGGCGTTCATGTTGGACTGGGTGCCGGAGCCGGTCTGCCAGATCACCAGCGGGAAATGATCGTCATGCGTGCCCGCCACCACCTCCGCCGCCGCGGTGTCGATCGCGTCGGCAAGCGCGGCATCAAGGCCGTGGAGCCGGTTCACGCGGGCCGCGGCCTGCTTCACCAACGCGAGCGCGTGGACGATGCCGATCGGCATGCGTTCCTGTGGCCCGAAGGGGAAGTTGTGGCGCGAGCGTTCGGTCTGGGCGCCCCAATAGGCGTCGGCGGGGACGTCGATCGGGCCGAAGCTGTCGGTTTCGGTGCGGGTCTGGGTCATGGGGGCCAAGCGTTCGAGGCGGGCTTGAGTTGCATGGGAAGCCCGTGGCGGCATGCTTCCGGTAGCGCGCTCTCCCCGTTCGTCACCCCGGCGCGGGCCGGGGTCCGGACGCTACGATGAAGCCGCTGGTGACGTCCGTGGAGCTGGATCCCGGCCTTCGCCGAGATGACGGATGGGGTCGGCCGGGATGACGGACATCACTTCTTCCGGGTGAAATCCACGGATACCACGTTCGAGCCGTCCTCGATCGGTTCGGCGACGGGCGTGTCGTTGCCGGCGGGAGTCTTTTCGATCGCGTCGTCGTCGCCCTGCGCCTGGAATTGCAGGGCGAAGTTGACGGCCGGGTCCACGAAGCCGGTGATCGCGGCGAACGGGATGACGAGCCGCGACGGAATCTGGTTGAAGGAGAGGCCGACTTCGAACCCGTCCTCGCGGACCATGAGATCCCAATAGCGGTTCTGGATCACGATCGTCATTTCGTCCGGGAAGCGTTCGACCAGATGTTGCGGGATGTCGACACCGGCGGCGTGGGTCTTGAACGTGATGTAGAAATGATGGTCACCCGGCAGGCCGCCGCCGCGTTCGACCTCCCCCAGCACGCGGCCGACGACGGCGCGCAACGCCTCCTGGACGATTTCGTCATAGGGAATCAGGCTGTCGGGCGCGGTGTCGGTCATGGCTCGCTTGGTGAACGCGGGCACGCGCGGGGTCAAGCGCGTTGCGTGCGAAACGCCACCCACCTATAGGCCGGCCATGCGCACCGCCACCGTCCACCGCAAGACCAACGAGACCGAAATCCGGGTCACGATCGACCTGGACGGCAGCGGGGTCTACCGCATCGCCACCGGCATCGGCTTTCTCGATCACATGCTGGAGCAATTGTCGCGGCATTCGCTGATCGACCTGGACGTGCAGGCGACCGGCGACCTGCATATCGACCAGCACCACACCACCGAGGATGCCGGACTGGCGATCGGCGAGGCGTTGTCGCGGGCGCTGGGCGATCGCAAGGGGATCCAGCGCTACGGCCATGCCTATGCGCCGATGGACGAGACGCTGAGCCGGGTCGCGATCGATATTTCCGGCCGGCCCTATATGGTGTGGCGGGCGGCGTTCTCGCAGGCGAAGCTGGGCGATTTCGACACCGAATTGTTCGAGCATTTCTTTCATTCGCTGGCGCAGACCGCGGGCATCACCCTGCATGTCGAGACGCTGTACGGGCGCAACAACCATCATATTGTCGAAAGCATCTTCAAGGCGGCGGCGCGCGCGTTGCGGTTCGCGGTGGAGGTGGACCCGCGCAAGGGCGATCAGGTGCCGAGCACCAAGGGCACATTGGGTGGTTCCGGGGGTGGTTCCGGGGGCGGTTCCGCATGACGCTGGCGCTGATCGACTATGGCGCGGGCAATCTGCGGTCGGTCGAGAATGCGTTGCGGGCGACGGGCTGTACCGACCTGGTGGTGACCGCCGACGCCGATGTCGTGGCGCGGGCCGACCGGATCGTGTTGCCGGGGGTCGGCGCGTTCGGCGCATGCGCCAGGGCGCTGCGCGCCGTCGACGGCATGATCCCGGCGATGGGCGATGCCGTGCACGGGCGCGGCGTGCCGTTTCTGGGCGTGTGCGTTGGCATGCAGTTGCTGGCGACGCGTGGCGAGGAATATGGCGTGCATGCCGGGTTGGACTGGATCGGTGGCACGGTGGCGGCGATGGCGCCGACCCCGGCGGCTAAGGTGCCGCACATGGGCTGGAACGACGTGGTGCCGGACCGCGATCATCCGCTGCTGATCCCGGGCGAGGCCTATTTCCTGCACGGATACCGGTTCGCGGTCGACGATCCGGCCGACCGGCTGGCGATCACCGATCATGGCGGGCCGGTGACGGCGGCGGTGGCGCGGGGCACCGTGATCGGCGTGCAGTTTCACCCCGAAAAGAGTCAGGCTTACGGCCTGGCGTTCCTGTCGCGTTTCCTGGAGTGGCGGCCTTGAGCATCATCATCTTTCCCGCCATCGACCTGAAGGCGGGGCAGGTCGTGCGCCTGGCCGAAGGCGATATGGCACGGGCGACCGTCTATGGCGACGATCCGGCAGCCCAAGCGACGGCCTTTGCCGAGGCGGGGGCGGAGTGGGTGCATGTCGTGGACCTGGACGGCGCCTTTGCCGGCGCGGCGGTGAATGCCGCCGCGGTCGAGGCGATCGTGCGGCGCTTTCCGGGCAAGGTGCAGCTGGGTGGCGGGATTCGCGACCGGGCGGCGATCGATCGCTGGCTGGCGCTGGGCGTCGAGCGGGTGGTGATCGGCACCGCCGCGCTGGAGGATCCGGAGCTGGTGAGGACCGCGGCGCGCGATCTGCCGGGGCGGATCGTGGTGGCGGTGGATGCGCGCGACGGCATGGTCGCGACGCGCGGCTGGGCAGACGTGTCCGACGTGGCGGTGGCCGACATGGCGGGGCGGTTCGCGGATGCGGGGGTGGCGGCGCTGCTGTTCACCGATGTCGGGCGCGACGGGATGATGAAGGGGTGCAATATCGAGGCGACAATCGCGCTGGCCGAACGCACCACCATCCCGGTCATCGCGAGCGGCGGGGTGACGGATATCGGCGACATATTGGCGCTGGCACGGGTGGCGTCGGAGGGGATCGAAGGCGTGATCACGGGGCGTGCGCTGTATGACGGGCGGCTGGACCTGCGCCGCGCGTTGGAGGTCGGGCAGGCGTGAGGGGCCGGGATCGCTCGCATGCCGACGCGGGGGAGCGCGTGCGGGTTCCGGTGGGGCCGCCGGCTGATCGGCGGCGCTGTTTGCCATGACCGTTCGCACGCGGATCATACCCTGTCTGGACGTCGCGAACGGGCGCGTGGTGAAGGGCGTCAATTTCGTCGACCTGGCCGATGCCGGTGATCCGGTGGAACAGGCCCGGGTCTATGATGCGGCCGGGGCGGACGAACTGTGCTTCCTGGACATCGGCGCAAGTCATGAGGGGCGCGGGACGATCCTGGACGTGGTCGCCCGGACGGCGGCGGTGTGTTTCATGCCGCTGACGGTCGGTGGCGGCGTGCGCAGTGCGGACGATGCACGCGCGCTGCTGCTGGCGGGGGCGGACAAGGTGGCGGTGAACAGCGCCGCGGTGGCGCGGCCGGAGCTGGTGGGCGAGATTGCCGATCGGTTCGGGGCGCAATGCGTGGTGGGATCGGTCGATGCGCGGCGCGTGGGCGACGGGTGGGAGATCTTCACCCATGGCGGCCGGCGCGGGACCGGGATCGACGCGGTCGCACACGCCGTCCGGCTGGCGGCACTGGGCGCGGGCGAGCTATTGGTGACGTCGATGGACCGCGACGGGACCCGTGACGGTTATGACCTGGCGTTGACGCGCGCGATCGCGGCCCGCGTCGACGTGCCGGTGATCGCGAGCGGCGGGGTCGGGACGCTGGACCACCTGGTCGACGGCATCGTCGCAGGCGGGGCGAGCGCGGTGCTGGCGGCGTCGATCTTTCATTTCGGGCAGCACAGCGTGGCCGAGGCGCGGGCCGCGCTGGCGGCGGCGGGCCTGCCGGTGCGGGCGGTGTGATGGAGAACGCCGTGAGCGATGCGCTAGGCCGGTTGGAAGCGACGATCCTGTCGCGGCGCGGGGGCGACCCGGATGCGTCCTATGTCGCGCGGCTGTTCGCCAAGGGAACGCCCAAGATCGCGCAGAAGGTGGGCGAGGAAGCGGTGGAAACCGTGATCGCCGCGGTCGCCGGCGACCGTGACGGCCTGATCGGCGAAGCCGCGGACCTGCTGTTCCACCTTGCGGTCTTGCTGGCCGATGCGGATGTGCCGATCGCTGCGGTGATGGCCGAACTGGACCGCCGCGAGGGACTGTCCGGGCTGGCCGAGAAGGCTGCCCGTGGTGAGACGCCGTCCAACGGAGACTGAACGCCATGCCGATCGATGCGACGCTCCCCTATGACGATGGCAACATCTTCGCGCGGATCCTGCGCGGGGAAATTCCGGCCAGGCGGGTGTATGAGGATGATTTCGCGCTGGCATTTCATGACATCGCCCCGCAGGCGCCGGTGCATGTGCTGGTGATCCCCAAGGGGCGCTATGTGTCGTGGGACGATTTCGCGTCGGCCGCGAGCGAGGCGGAGATTGCCGGGTTCGTGCGCGCGGTGGCGACGGTGGCGCGCGACCTGGGGCTGGTGCCGCCCGGGTACCGGTTGCTGGCCAATGTCGGCGGTGATGGCGGACAGGAGGTGCCGCACCTGCACGTCCACCTGTTCGGTGGGCGCTCGCTGGGGCGGATGGTGGCGGGATAGCGCGCGCCATCGGCGATCCGGTTGGGCGCGTGAGATCCGGCCGGCCCGCATGCCAAGCCTATTGCGCGGTGCGGAATAGCGGTTAGTCTTTCACCTTTCAGCCGGAGCGGGAAAACCCGCGCGTTGCCGGCGTGGGGGATAGGAACCGTAATGATATTCGGGCGTGTAAAGTCGTTAGACGCCATATTGGCGACCGCGGAGAAGAAGTCGCTGCACCGATCGCTGGGCGCATTGCAACTGACGTTGCTGGGTGTCGGGGCGATCATCGGGACGGGTATCTTCGTCCTCACGTCCGAAGCCGCGCAGAAGGCGGGACCGGGGATGATGATCAGCTTCATCATCGCCGGTGCGGTCTGTGCGGTCGCGGCCCTCTGTTATTCCGAACTGGCCTCGATGGTCCCGGTGTCGGGATCGGCCTATACCTATACCTATGCGTCGCTGGGCGAATTGCTGGCCTGGACGGTCGGCTGGGCGCTGGTGCTGGAATATGCGGTGGCGGCAAGCGCGGTGGCGGTCGGGTGGTCCGGCTATTTCGTCGGACAGCTGCGCGGGTGGTTCGGCGTCGAACTGCCGCAGGCGTTGATCGCCGGGCCCTATGCGGGCGGGATCATCAACCTGCCCGCGGTCGTCATTGCGCTGGCGATCACCGGCCTGCTGATCATCGGCACGAGCGAGAGCGCCAAGGTCAACGCGGTGCTGGTCGCGATCAAGGTCGCCGCGCTCACGCTGTTCATCGTGCTGGCGTTGCCGGCGATGCGGATGGAGAACTTTACGCCGTTCGCGCCGCAGGGCTGGCTGGGTTCGGGCGGATCCGGCGTGGTCGGGGCGGCGGCATCGATCTTCTTCGCCTATGTCGGGTTCGATGCGGTGTCGACCGCGGCGGAGGAGACCAAGAACCCGCAGCGCAACGTGTCGCTCGGGCTGATCGGGAGCCTCGCGATCTGTACCGTATTCTATATGCTGGTCGCATCCGGCGCGATCGGATCCCCGTTGGGGGCGCAGCCGGTGCTGAACGCCGCGGGCCAGTGGCTGGCGCCCGGATCGACCGAGTTGGCGGCACGCTGCGCCACGATCGCGGCTTCGGCGGTCGAGCCGCTGCCCTGTTCCAAGGAGGCGCTGGCGCATGTGCTGCGCGAGATCGGCTATCTGAAAATCGGCAATCTGATCGGGCTGGCGGCGTTCCTGGCGCTGCCGTCGGTGATCCTGGTCATGATCTATGGCCAGACGCGGATGTTCTTCGTGATGTCGCGCGACGGGCTGCTGCCGGAACGGCTGTCGACGATCCACCCGAAGTGGAAGACACCGCATATCATCACCGCGATCACCGGCGTGGGCGTGACGCTGGCGGCGGCGTTCCTGCCGGTCGGCAAGCTGGCCGATATCGCCAATGCCGGGACGCTGTTCGCATTCCTGGCGGTGGCGGTCGCGGTGCTGCGGCTGCGCAAGACGCATCCGCATGTGAAGCGGGCATTCCGCGTGCCGGCGGTATGGCTGGTGGCGTCGCTCACGATCGTGGGCTGCATCGGGTTGTTCATCGCCTTGCCGAGCGACGCGCAACTGGTCCTGCCGGTCTGGGGTGCGGTCGGGCTGGTGCTGTATTTCGCCTATGGCTATCGCAAGAGCCATGTCGCGCGCGGGATCGATGTGGCACCGGTCGCGCCGGAGGCGCTGTGATCGATCGGGCGGCCGGGGTTCCGGGATCGCGCCGATCGCGGGATGCCGGATAACGACCCGGACGACGCCGGTGGGGCAAAGCCGCCACCCTTCCCGAGCCCCCTCCTCGTCAAGAGGAGGGGGTTTTCGGTTCAGCCGAGGCGGTTGGCGACCAGCGCCCTGAGGTCGGTTTCAGGACGCGCGCCGTAGTGGCTGATGATCTCGGCAGCCGCGACCGCCCCCATGGTGAGGCAATCGGCGATCGCGCGGCCCTGAGCCTGGCCGGCGAGGAAGCCGGCCGAGAAGAGATCGCCCGCCCCGGTGGTGTCGACGATGCGCGTCACCGGTTCGGCGGCGACGACATGGCGGGTGGCGCCGTTCTCGACCGCAATCGCGCCGTCCGCGCCGCGGGTGACGACCAGCAGCGGCACGGACCGCGCAATCTTGTCCAGCGCGGCATCGAAATCATCGAGCGCGGCAAGGGCGAGCAGTTCCTCTTCATTGGCGAACAGGATGTCGATATCGCCGCGTTCGACCAGCGCCACGAAATCGGCATGATGGTTGAGAATGCAGAACACCGCCGACACGCCGAGTGCGACCTTGCGCCCGGCGGCGCGGGCGATGCGGATCGCGGCCTGCATCGCGGCGCGCGGTTCGGCCGGATCCCACAGATAGCCTTCGAGCAGGAGGACCGCCGCGGATTCGACCAGGGCGGGGTCGACCGCAGCCACGGGCAGGAATTGCGCCGCGCCGAGATAGGTGTTCATCGTACGCTGGCCATCCGCGCTGACCAGGATCAGGCAACGACCGGTGGGAATGGCGGCATCGCGCGCGGGAATGTCGAACGCGATCCCCTGCGCACGGATGTCGTGAACGAAGACCTCGCCAAGCTGATCGTCGGCGACCTGCCCCACGAAACCGCAACGTGCCCCGAGCATCGCGGCGCCCGCCAGCGTGTTGGCGGCGGACCCGCCGCTGACCTCGCGCCCCGCGCCCATGCCGGCATAGAGGCTTTGCGCGCGCGGTGCGTCGATCAGCTGCATCTGACCCTTGGTCATCCCCTCCTGCGCGAGGAAGGCATCGTCGGTGGCAGCGAGGACGTCGACGATGGCGTTGCCGATCGCGAGGATATCGAGCGTGGGGGCGGTCAAGGCGATCTCCGGGCGTGAAGGATATGCTGCGCGCCTAGGGCGATGCGCGGGGGATGTCGACCCTTGCCACGTCCGTCGCGATCCACAGGCCTTTGGCGGGGAAGCCGCGTCGGTCGCGCGATCGATTGCTGCGCCAATCTTGCTGCTTTGTAAGGAAGTGTGTCTGCGCCGTTCCGGGGTCGCGTGGGACCGGAGCGGTGGAGTAGACCCGAGCGATTGACACAAGGAACGCACATGACGCTATCCGGGCTTGGGAAGAGCTGGCGGTCCGACCTTCCGGCCTCGATCGTGGTGGCGCTCGTCGCGTTGCCGTTGTGCCTGGGCGTGGCGCTGGCATCGGGGGCGCCGCTGTTCGCCGGGCTGATCTCCGGCATCGTCGGCGGGATCGTGATCGGGCTGGTCAGCAAATCGGCGCTGTCGGTCAGCGGGCCTGCCGCGGGGTTGACCGCGATCGTGCTGGGCGCGATCGAAAGCCTGCCGACCTATCAGATCTTCCTGCTGTCGGTGATGCTGGCCGGTGTGATCCAGATCGGCTTTTCGCTGACCAAGGGCGGGGTGCTGGCCGAGTTCGTGCCGTCAAGCATCATCACCGGCATGCTGGCGGCGATCGGCATCATCCTGATCCTGAAACAGTTTCCGCACGCGATCGGATATGACGGCGATTATGAGGGCAGCTTTTCCTTCTTCCAGCAGGATGGCCGCAACACGTTGTCGGCGATCGGCTACACGGTGCGCGAGGACATCGTGTTCGGCGCGGCGGGGATTGCGCTGATCTCGCTGATCTTCCTGTTCTGGTGGGAAAAGGCCAAGCCTAACGAAGGGCCGCTGAAGCTGTTGCCCGGGCCGCTGGTGGTGGTGGTGTTCAGCGTCGTCGCGAACCAGCTGCTGATGGGGTTCGCGCCGGCCCTGGCGGTGCAGCCGACGCATCTGGTGAAGGTGCCGGTCGCAGGATCGGCGGCGGAGTTCATCGGCCTGTTCCAGATGCCGGATTTCCGCGCGATCGGCATGCCGCTGGTGTGGACGACCGCGCTGACCATCGGCATCGTCGCGAGCCTGGAGTCGCTGCTGAGCGTGAAGGCCGTCGACGAGATCGACCCGAAGCGACGCGTGACCGACAAGAACCGCGAATTGCTGGCGCAGGGTACGGGGAACATCGTGGCCGGCATGCTGGGCGGGATTCCCGTCACGTCGGTGATCGTGCGCAGTTCGGCCAATGTCGGATCGGGGGCGGACAGCCCGCTGTCGACGATCCTGCACGGTTTCTGGCTGCTGCTGAGCGTCATCCTGATACCGTTCGTGCTGAACATGATCCCGCTGTCGGCGCTGGCCGCGATCCTGATCCAGACCGGATACAAGCTGACCAAGCCCGCGCTGTACCTGCAGCGGTGGCGGCAGGGCTTGCGGCAGTTCGTGCCGTTTCTGGTGACGATCGTCGCGATCCTGTTCACCGATCTTCTGGAAGGGATCGCGATCGGGATGGTGGTCGGGCTCGGCTTCGTGATCGCGCGCAATTTCCGGCAGGTGATCAGCTATGTCGAGACGCCGGAGGCGTGCATGGTCCGGGCGCGGCGCGACCTGTATTTCATCCACAAGCCGCAATTGCAGACCGCGCTGGAACGCGTGCCGAACGGGCGCGACGTGTTGATCGACCTGTCGAGCACCAGCTTCGTCGATGACGACAATATCGACATCATCAACGCGTTCATCAAAGGCGCGCCCTATCGCGATATTTCGGTGCTGGTGAAAGGCGACCTGTCCGGGCGCAGCGCGCGCCGGATCGCCGCGCCGATCAAGGAGGTGCGGTTCGCATGAAGGAAACGCAGCAACTGATCCTGGCCAACATGGCGTGGGCCGCCGAACAGCATCAGTTCGATCCGGAATTCTTCACGCGCCAGATCAAGGGACAGAAGCCGGAATTCCTGTGGATCGGCTGTTCCGACAGCCGGGTGGCGCCGGACCAGATCACGCAGTCGCCGCCGGGCGGCCTGTTCATCCACCGCAATATCGCCAACCTGGTCTATGACACCGATCTGAACCTGATGTCGGTGGTGCAGTTCGCGGTCGATGTGCTCAAGGTCGACGATATCATCGTGTGCGGCCATTATGGTTGCGGCGGGATCATGGCCGCGATGGACGACAGCGCGACCGGGCCGATCGCGGACTGGCTGGTCAATGTGCGACAGGTATATCAGGATCACCGGCAGGAGATCGACGCGATGCCGGACCGCGAGGCGCGCGTGAACCGGTTGGTGGAGTTCAACGTACGCGATCAGTTGATGCGGCTGGCGCGGACGGCGCCGGTGCGCGGCGCGTTCGCGGCCGGGCGCAAGCTGAAGCTGCATGGCTGGGTCTATGACCTGCGCGACGGATTGCTGAAGCCGTTGATGGATATCGACGCGCACACCGACCTGGGCATGGTCGCCAAGCCGGAGCGGGTGCTGGTCTGAGCCCGGCGCGGATCAGAGGTGGAAGCAGCCCTCGATCACGGTGACGCATTGGCCGACCAGGATGACGCGGTCGCCGCGGACCCGGCAGAGCAGATCACCGCCGCGCGCGCTGGCCTGATGCGCGGTGATCTCGCTCCGGCCGAGCCGTTCGGACCAGAAGGGCGCGAGCGCGGCATGGGCGGCGCCGGTGACCGGATCCTCGTCAATTCCCCAGGCGGGCACGAACACGCGGCTGACGATGTCCGTCCGGTCACCGGGCGCGGTGCAGATCGCCATCAGCCGTAGCGCGGCCAGCGCCGCCATGTCGGGCGCGAGCGCCCGGACGGCGGCCTCGTCCGGCAGCATGATGATGGTCGTTTCCTGAACCGGCGGGGTCGAATGGAGCACCGCGCCACCGGACAGCCCCAGCGCCGCGAGCAGCGCTGGGTTGGTGGTGGCGGTCATCCGCGTGGCGGGCAGATCGAGCGCATAGCCGGCGGGATCGCGATCGACGGTCAGGATGCCGGCGCGCCGCGTGGCAAAGCGGATGCGATCCCGACCAGGGGCATCGCCCAGCAGGACATGACCGGCCGCGAGCGTGGCATGGCCGCACATCGCGATTTCGCAGGTCGGCGAGAACCAGCGCAGTTCATGGTCGGCGTCGATCCTGTCCGTGGGGACGAGGAAGGCGGTTTCGGGCAGGTTGTTCTCCGCCGCGATCGCGATGAGCATGGCATCGTCCAGCCAGGCATCGAGCGGGATCACCGCAGCCGGATTGCCGGCGAAGCGGTTGGGGGTAAAGGCATCGACCTGGGTGAAGCGCATGGCGGGCTGCTTTCTACTGCCTGATGAAGGTCTACTGTCGATGATCGTCACCCCGGCGTAGGCCGGGGTCTCGTTTGGGCTGGGCCAGGGGTGGGTTCTTCACCTTCGGGAGATCCCGGCCTGCGCCGGGATGACGTGTGTTTTGCTAGAACCCCGGCCGCTTGCCGAACCAGGGCGGGGTCACGTCGGCCTCCACCAGCGGATTGTCGGGATGATCGACATGGCCGTCGGGATCGAGGTGGATCAGGATCTCCACCTTGGGGAACACGCCGCGAATCTTGGCTTCGACCTCGTCCATGACGTCATGCGCATCGGCGACGGTCATGTCGCGTGCGACATACATGTGGAATTGCGCGAAATCATGGCTGCCGGAGCGGCGGGTGCGGAAATCATGAATGCCGCGCAGTTCGGGATGGCCGGCGGCGACCGCCAGGAACGCGTCGCGTTCCGCCTCCGGCCATTCCCGGTCCATCAACTGATCGATCGCCTGGCTGGACGCCTGGAACGCGCCCCATGCCAGCCAGAGCGCGATGGCGATGCCGAAGATCGGATCGGCACCGTCGAAGCCGAGATATTGATCGAGCACCAGCGCCGCGATCACCGACAGGTTGAGCAGCAGATCGGATTGATAATGGATATTGTCCGCGCGGATCGCGACCGATCCGGTCTGGCGGATGATCCGGCGCTGATAGGCCAGCAGCGCGAAGGTGGCGAGGATCGCCACGATCGATACGGCGATGCCGAAGGCCGCATCGGCGGTCGGTTGCGCGGCACGGAAGCTGGCGATCGCGCGCCATGCGATACCCGCGGCGGAGGCGGTGATGAGCGCGACCTGGAACAGGGCGGCCAGCGCCTCCGCCTTGCCATGGCCGAACCGATGATCGTCGTCCGCCGGCGTGGCGGCGAGCCGGACGCCGTAGAGCGTGACAAGCGACGCGAGCAGATCGAGCCCGCTGTCGGCCAGCGACGCGAGCATCGCGACCGAGCCGGTATGCCAGGCGGCAAATGCCTTCAGCACCAGCAGGCCGGTGGCGACACAGACGCTGGCGAGCGCGGCGCGCGACGTCAGTTGCCCGTCCGACCGGGTCACGGAAACAGCAGCCCTTCCGTCCAGCCGCCGCCCGGCTGCGCCTTGAACAGCCGGCGTTCGTGGAGGCGGTGGGCGCGGTCCTGCCAGAATTCGATGCGGTCGGGCGTGACGCGAAACCCCGACCAGTGCGGCGGGCGCGGGACCGGACCGCCTTCGAACC
>NZ_DASVTO010000082.1:0-12839 GCF_036387535.1 Sphingomonas sp. | reverse complement strand
CCCTTCGCACACAAAGTCGAGATAACGCCTAGATTGGCTTGATATCCCGTGGAAAATACGATGGCACTTTCCATGCCGTAGAATTCGCGCAACGCATCTTCACACGCCTTGTGACCTTGATAGGTGCCGTTCAGAACCCGGCTTCCGGTCGTGCCTGCACCGTAACGGTCGAGCGCGTCCTTGCCGGCGGCAACCACATCCGGGTCGAAGGTCATCCCCATGTAATTATAGGTGCCGAGCAGGATCGTCTCCCGCCCCTGGATCACCGCCAAGGTGGGCGACAGCACCTTCTCCATCACGATCGCGAACGGATCGCGGACACCGGTATCGAGCAGCGCCTGACGCTCGGCGATCAGGCCATCGAACTTCGACAGCAGATCGCGCGGGGTCGGGTTGGGCAGCGTATCCGCCAGAGCGAACGCGTCGGGTGTCTGGGATGCGTCGGTCATGCCGCCGGGCTCAGCTTCTGCACCGTATCGACCAGCTGCCCGATCGTTTCGATCTCGGCCTGCATGTTCATCGTGATGAGGATGTCGAACTCGTCCTCGATCGCCGCGACGAAATCCATCACGGTCAAGCTGTCCCATTCGAGATCACCGGCGAAGCTGGTGGCATCGGTCAGCGCCACCTGTTTCTTGTTGAACGGTTCGATCTGCTCGGCGACTTTCTCGAACGTGTGTTGGCGCGTGTTCATGGGCGTCCCTTAATCAGTCGCGAGAAGCTCTGCCAGCCGATTGCGGCAAAAAGGCGGATCATAGCCAACCCTGCGCGCGGTACCAGGATGCGGTCGCGCGCAGGCCGGCAGGTGTCGGGATCAGCGGCTGCCACGGTTCCGCGGACATGGTGGGGTGCACCACCCAGTCCGGGTGGCACATGTAGCTGACACGATCGTCGGTAAGCCGGGCATTGCCACGGCGGATCAGGCGATCGAGGGCCGCACCGGTGCGAAGAACCGCGCGGGGCAGGGCGATCGGCCGGACCGCCCGCCCGACCGCCGCTCCGATCAATCGCGCGAAATCCTTGTGATCCCAGCCATTTGGCGTTCCATCATCGGGTTCAAGGCTGACGCGACCGGTTGTGGACACGAGAGTCAGCAGCAAGCGGGCAAGATCCTCCGCCGCAATGACCGAGAAGCGGCCGCCGGGTGGCAACAGCACGACGCCGCGCGCCGCCATCCAGAACAGCTCGAACATGTCGCGATCACCCGGTCCATAGATGGCCGGCGGGCGCACCACGGCATGATCAAGATCGGATGTCAGTACGACCCGTTCGGCCTCTGCCTTCGACCAGCCATAATCGCTGAGCCCCGGTTCGCGCGCCGCGAGGGAGGAGACATGGATGAAGCGTCGGACGCCGGCAACCGATGCTGCTGTCAGTATGGCCTGCGTACCGGCGATGTTCCCGGCCGCGAAGCCGGCGCGGTCGGCGGCGTTGACGAGGCCGGCGACGTGAATCACGGCGTCGACACCCTCCACCAGCCGCAACAGCGCGGTGGGATCATCCAGGGTTCCTGACACCCATGTCACCCCGGCGCGATTGGGTCGGGGCTGGCGGGTGAGCGCGCGGACCGGGTATCCACTCGCCGCCGCCTGCGCCAGCAGATGACCGCCGACGAAGCCGGTGCCGCCCGTTATCGCGATCAGCGGCACAATAGCACCATCTGATCCCGGTGAACCAGCGCGGCACGGGGGGCGTAGCCCAGGATGCCGGCATGGTCCGCCGAGCGCCGACCGGCGATGCGCAGCGCCTCGTCCGCGCCATATTCGGCCAGCCCCCGCGCGATCGGCCCGGCAGGACCGCGAATTTCGACGACATCGCCGCGATCGAACCGACCGCTGACCATCACGGCACCCGCCGCAAGCAAACTGGCACCCTTGTCAAGAGCGGCGGCGGCACCGGCATCGACCTCGATCGCGCCGCGGACCGTCATCCGGCCCGCAAGCCACATCTTGCGCCCGCCGCGGACGGGATCGGCGACGAACACCGTACCTTCACCGGTGTCGACAAAGCGGGCGATCGGGTGATCGACCTGGCCATTGGCGATCGCCAGATGGGCACCGGCGGCCTGCGCGATCCGGGCCGCCTCGATCTTTGACACCATGCCGCCCGATCCCATCCCCGATGCGGAGCCGCCATCGGCCATAGCGCGGATGCGCGCATCGATCCGCACGACCTCGCCAAGGCGGCGCGCGGTGGGATCGCGGTGCGGATTGGCGGTGTAGAGCCCATCGACGTCCGACAGCAGCAGCACGCCCTGGGCCCGCGCCGCCTGTGCCACGCGCGCGGCCAGCCGGTCATTGTCGCCGAAGCGGATCTCCGCGGTCGCCACGGAGTCATTTTCGTTGAGGATCGGAACCGTCCTCAATGTCAGTAGCCGGTCGAGTGTGGATGCGGCGTTCAGATAACGCCGGCGATCCTCAAGATCATCGAGTGTCAGCAGCATCTGCGCCGCGGTCAGCCCGCACCCGGCCAGCAGTTCTGCCCACATCTGTGACAGTGCGATCTGCCCGACGGCGGCGGCGGCCTGCGCATCCTCCAATGAAGCGCGGCCGCCCTTGGGCAGCCCCAACCGCCGCGCACCGAGTGCGATCGCACCCGAGGACACGACCACCACCTGCTGACCCGCCAGGTGAGCCGCCGCGATGTCTGCCGACACGCTTGTCAACCACTCGCGGCGGATCGCGCCATCCGGGTCGACCAGCAGTGCCGAGCCGATCTTCACGATCAGCCGCGGGCACTGCTCCGGGGCGAAGCGGTGTGACACCGTCAGTCCGTCCCGCCGATCAGATCGGCGACCAGGCGGCCGCCGGCGGACCTTCCCCCGTGTCGGTAGTGGCGTTACCCTTGTCCGGAGTGGGCCCCAGTGCGGCGACGATGGCGTCCAGCACCGGTTCCAGCCCGGTTCCGGCCGCGCCGGACAGCAGCATCACCCTGCTGCCGCTGACCTTCGCCAGCGACTTCGCGAGCTTGGTGACATCCTTGTCGGCAAGCGCGTCGATCTTGTTGAGCGCGAGGATCTGCGGCTTGTCCTCCAGCCCGGCACCATAGGCCGCAAGCTCGTCATTGACGATGTGCCACGCATCGATCGGATCGTCCCCGGTCGCGTCGACCAGATGTAACAGCACGCGACAGCGTTCGATATGGCCCAGGAACCGATCGCCGATGCCGGCTCCGTCCGCGGCGCCTTCGATCAGGCCGGGGATGTCGGCGACGACGAATTCCCGGCCATGATGGGTCGCCACGCCCAGTTGCGGGCGGACGGTGGTGAACGGATAGGCGCCGACCTTCGCATTGGCGTTGGATACGGCGTTGATGAAGGTGGATTTGCCGGCATTGGGCAACCCGACGAGCCCGGCGTCCGCCAGCAGCTTCAGCCGCAGCCAGACCCAGGCCTCTTCCTCCGGCCAGCCGCTGCCATGCTGACGGGGCGCACGATTGGTGGATGTCTTGTAGCTGGCATTGCCGCGCCCGCCGTCGCCGCCGCGCAGGAAAACCTCGCGCTGGCCGGCTTCGGTGAAGTCGAGCAGCACGGTTTCCTTGTCATCGGACAGGATCTGCGTCCCGACAGGCACACGGATGACCAGATCGTCGCCGCCGGCGCCGGTACGGTTGGACCCCGAGCCGCCCTTGCCCCGCGGGGCGCGGAAATGCTGGGTGTAGCGGAAATCGATCAGCGTGTTGAGGCCCGCCACGGCTTCGAAGATGATGTCGCCGCCCTTGCCGCCATGGCCGCCGTCCGGGCCGCCATATTCCACGAATTTTTCACGGCGGAAGGAGACGGCGCCGGGGCCGCCAGCGCCGGAGCGAACGAAGATCTTGGCCTGGTCGAGGAAATGCATGGCGGCGCCCTTAGCCGATCAGGCCGTAAAACGGAACCATGATGCGGACAGTTCGCGGGTTCATCACCGGGCTGACTCGGATGTCAGTCGATCATGCGGTCGCCGTCCTCCTCTTCCGCATCGCCGCCGCTGTGCAGCGACATGGCGAGCAGCTGGATCACCGCCATTTCCCGGGCGGTCCAGCGGGGCAGGCCCAAGGCCTTGGAAACAGGGCCGCCGAGCAGGGCGTCGCCCAGCGCCGTCAGTACCAACGACAGTGTCAGTGCCTTGACCGGACGACCATCCTGATCGCCGATCGCCTCCACCATGGCATGAATGGCGTCCATGATCGGATCGAGCGCACGGCGATCGCCCGACAGGATCATCCAGGAGGCGAGCGCGCCCGCACCCTCGACATCGAACGCGTCGAAGGTCAGGTCGACGATCACGCGCGGGTCGACTTCCCCGGCACGGGCCTGCAGCACGGCATCCCGGATGCGCAGGATGATGCGATCGGCCATGGTGGCGGCCAGGGCGCTCTGCAGCCCCGCCGCGGACCCGAAATGGTGGAGCAGATTGGCGTGGCTCTTGCCGATGCGCGCGGCGACCGCCTTCAACGTGACCGCCTGCGGCCCGGATTCGATCAGGAGCGCGCGCGCGGCGGCGATGGCGGCGTCCTTGCTGTCGGCCGCAGTCAGACGCGTCCTTGTTGACACTGGTGTTGGTTCCATACTACTAACAGCCTTGTCAAAACGCTTCTACGTCGGAGTCCGGTCATGCCTACCCGCACACCTGTCGATTTGTCGATCACCCCCCGCGACCGCCGTTTCGGGCGCGGTCAGGAGCAGAATCGCCATTGGCTTGGCGGCGATCCGTTCCAGACCGCCATCTATAACGCGTTGTCAGTAACCTTTCCAAAGGGCGAGGCGTTTTTCGTGGAATCGGTGCGGGCGTTCCGGGATGGAGCCGAGCCCCGGCTGGCGACGGAAATCGCCGCCTTTGTGAAGCAGGAGGTGATGCACACCCGCGAGCATGTCGCCTTCAATCGTCGGGTCGCCGATGCTGGCTATGATGTCAGCAGGCTGGAACAGGCCGTCGACGACCGCTTGGGGGTCATACGCGCGCGGCCGCCGATCGTGGCGTTGGCGGCAACGATCGCGCTGGAACATTATACCGCTATCCTGGCGCATGCGCTGTTGGCCGACCGGACGCATCTGGCCGCCGCCGACGCCCAGAGCGCCGCGCTGTGGCGTTGGCATGCCATCGAGGAGATCGAGCATAAGGGCGTCGCCTATGACACGTGGCTGCATGCGACGCGCGGCTGGACACGCTGCCGGCGCTGGTCGGTCAAGGCCCGCGTCATGGCGCTGGTCACCCACCATTTCCTGGTCGGGCGGACACAGGGCGCGTTGGATCTGCTGGCTCAGGACGGCATCACGGGGGTTCGGGCCGGCTGGGGCCTGTTCCTGGCTGCGTTCATGAAGCCGGGCATTCTTCGCCGCGTGTTGGGGCCGTGGATCGCCTTTTTCCTGCCTGGCTTCCACCCCTGGAACGAGGACGATCGTGGGCTGATCCGGTCGGCTGAGCGCGATTTCGCAACGGCTTAGGCGCAATTCATCACCCATTATAGGTGATAGAAACTCTATGAGAATGACCGGCTAAGCATCTGCGCCGGCTGAGGTGGATCAGTGGTCATTCGTGGGACCGTAACCCCTGAAGGCGCGTGTCGCTGCGGCACGACGGTGGACGCAGCCTCAGGAGGTACGGCGCGTATGATCCGCACGGACGTCGCCTGTCATCTTCGTTCGCCCCCCGTACCGACGGTTGACGATGGTCCGGCCTGGCACCGGTCGATCGGCGCCAATCCGAGCAGGATCGGCAGAGGCACAGGAGCCGACGTCCGATGCCGAACGTCGGGTCACCGATGCCGAACGCCGTGCCAGTAGCCGGGCGCCGCTGGTTCGGGAGCGGAACCTGTCGGCCGGTCCCACGCGTGGCGGCCGCGGGATCCGCAGCGACATATCCAATCGCTGTTGACCGGCTTGTCAGTGCCGCGGGAACGCACGAACCTCCGGTTACAGGCCTGTCAGTAGGATGAGCCGAGTCGCCTTACTGACAGGAGTGACTGGAGCCGATCAGGCCGGCACGGCTTTCTTACAATCCTGTCGGTAGCCGCTGGGGTGGGGCATGCCGACCGCAGCGGCCGAGCGCCGCATGTCGCGGCAGAGGGGCCGGTCCGAGCGGCCGAGGCTGCCGCAACTCCGGATATTGCCGGTCCGCCCGAAGCCGAGCTTCCGCAGGACGGCGCTCGATGCGGGATTGTCGAGAAAGCAGGTTGCGCCGAGTTCGGCATGACCCAGCATGTCGGCGATTGCGACCATCGCGCGTCCGGCCTCCGTCGCCAAGCCGTGATGCCAGCGGTCGGGCCGTATCCAGTAGCCCAGGGTCGCGCGATCGCCATCGGCAACCAGGCCGATACCGCCGACCAGGTCCGGCGCGCCACCAGTCCGTTCGAAGATCAGCATGCGTGGCAACCGGGGGACATCGGCCGTGCCGAGATGCGCCTGAGCGTCTGCGAGCGCGTAGGGGTGGGGGATGGTCGCTAACCCGCGCGCGATCCGCACGTCCGCCAGCGCACGGGCCAGGGCCGGCGCATCGTCCATCCATCCCGGCCGCAGCAACAGCCGTTCGGTCCGTGCGAACATCACCCGTCTCCATCCCTGCGCCGGCCGGTATCCCGTGTGGGTTACGGCCCGGCGACGTGATCATGCGAAGGAGACGCAAAAAAGGGAGCCGGGCTTGCGACCCGTCTCCCTCATGATCCTTGTTCAGGATCGGTGGGCCGCCCAACCGGTGGACGACCCATGATCGTCCGATTATTCGGCGGCTTCCGCCATGATTGCGGCGTCGACGCGCACGAACTTGCGGCCCAGCTTGCCCTCGTGGAACGCGACACGGCCTTCGGTCAGCGCGAACAGTGTGTGATCCTTGCCCATGCCGACATTGACGCCCGGATAGACGCGGGTGCCGCGCTGACGCACGATGATGTTACCGCCGATGACGGTTTCGCCACCGAACTTCTTGACGCCAAGGCGCCGGCCGGCCGAGTCGCGACCGTTGCGGCTGGAGCCGCCTGCTTTCTTATGTGCCATGTCTCTCTACTCCGGTTCGCGGGGATCAGGCTTCGGCCGACGCGGCGGGCGCCGACGTCTGCTCGGCCTTGTGATCGCCGATCGCGGTGATTTTCAGGATGGTGTGCTGCTGGCGATGGCCGTTCTTGCGGCGATAATTGTGCCGACGGCGCTTCTTGAAGATGATGACCTTCTCGCCCTTCGCCTGCGCGACGATTTCGGCGGAGACGGTGAGGCCACCGACATCCTGCGCTGCGCCGTCCTTGCCGGCGAACAGCACGTCGCCCAGCGACACGGTCGAGCCCGCGTCACCCGCGATCTTCTCGACGACGATCTTGTCTCCTGCGGCAACGCGATACTGCTTGCCGCCCGTGCGCACGATAGCGAACATGGCCCTCATCACTTCTTCAAAGCTGGTCCGGTGCGGGAATCGACTGCGTGCCAACCCCGTTCGGAAGAAAGGCGCGGCTAACCTTTGGGTGAGCCAAAGTCAACAAAATGGTGAAACTTCCACTCAGGCGATGGCGGGCAGGCCGGTAGCCGCGGTCGAGTTGTAGCGCGCCTCATCGAGAATCCCCATGCGCTTGGCAACGACCGTCGGGACAAGCGCCTGGCCGGCGACATTGATCGCGGTGCGGCCCATGTCGATGATCGGGTCGATCGCAAGCAGCAGGCCCGCGCCCTCCAGCGGCAGCCCGAGCGTGGAAAGGGTCAGCGTCAGCATGACGATCGCTCCGGTCAGCCCGGCGGTCGCCGCCGAACCGACCACGGAGACGAAGGCGATCAGCAGATAGTCGCTGAGATGCAGCGGAATGCCGTAGAATTGCGCCACGAACAGCCCGGCGACCGCGGGATAGACTGCCGCGCAGCCATCCATCTTCGTGGTGGCGGCCAGCGGAACGGCGAAGGCGGCATAATCCTCCGGCACGCCGAGATTGGCGATCGTGACGGCTTCGGTGACAGGCAATGTCCCGATCGAGGAACGTGATACGAAGCCGAGCTGGATCGCGGGCCAGGCGCCGGCGAAGAAGGCCCGCGGCGACAGCCCGTTCAGCAGCAGGATGGCGGGATAGACGACCAGCAGGACCAGCGCGAGACCGATATAGACGGTGCCGGCAAAGGCGCCGAGCTGCGCCAGCGTCGACCAGCCATATTTGGCCACCGCGGTGCCGAGCAGGCCGGCCGTGCCGATCGGGGTGAGCCGGATGACCCACCACAGGATCTTGCGGACGATATCGAGGAAGGAGCGGTTGAAGGCGAGAAAGGCATCACCCTTTTCCCCCACCCGGACCGCGGCGATGCCGATGACGATGCCGATCACCACGATCTGGAGCACGTTGAACGACAGGCTGGTCGCGACCTTGCCCCCGGCATCGAGGTGCGATGAAACGGTAAGCCCGATCGGGTTGGCGGGTACGATCCCCTTCAGGAAGTCGAGCCAGCTGCCCGCCGTCTCCGGAACGGCGCCGGACCCGGGCGCCAGACCGGAATTGACGCCGGGTTGCAGCAGCGTGCCCAGCGTCAGGCCGATCGTCACCGCGATCAGGGCGGTGATGCCGAACCAGAGCAGCGTGCGCCAGACAAGGCCGGCGGCGCCCTCCAGACTGCGCAGGTTGGCGATCGATGCCACGATCGCGGTGAAGACCAGTGGCGGCACCAGCGCCCGCAACAACTGGACAAAGATCGATCCGGTCAGTTCGAGCGCCCGGGCGAGCGCGTTCGGCGCGTCAGGCGTGCCGCCAAGGCCGCGCGCGACAAAGCCCAGGATCAGGCCGACCGCGACCCCGAAAAAAACCTGGGCCGCAAAGCCGAAGCGCGGCGGGGCAGGGCGGGGGGTGTGGGGATGAGTAGCCATATGCGATAGAGTGCGGGGCGCGACGGCGTTTCGCAAGCAGGCTGTACTATCATGACGGACAGCACCGCTGTCGGCGCGCGCATCCCCGCACCCCGTTCATCGCTCAGTGGCGATGTTCACGCCGAAGCGAGTAGCGGCCGTCTTCATAGCCATCGAACAGGCTGGAGATGGCAGGATGATCGACCGGCTCGTCGCTTTCGTCCGCCACCAGATTTTGCTGGCTGACATAGGCGACATAATTGCTGTCGGCGTTTTCGGCGAGCAGATGGTAGAAGGGCTGGTCCTTGGACGGGCGGATATCCTCCGGAATGGCGTCATACCATTCCTGGCTGTTCGCGAAGATCGGGTCGACATCGAACACCACGCCACGAAATTCGAACAGGCGGTGCCGCACGACCGCGCCGATCGCGAATCGGGCGTGCGCGATCGCGGGCGCGGACCGGCTGGCGGCATGTTGTTCCGGGGAAAAGGCGAAGGTCTTTGTCATTCGTCTAATCTAGGGGCTCGCACCGCCTTCGCAAGCGCCGTCATGTAGCCCTTGGCAAAGCCATTCGCCTCCGCTAGAGCCCGCCGCTCAGACCGCCGCCGACGCCGTGGCGTTGGCGTCAGAACCTCTGCGGAGAGGTGCCAGAGTGGTCGATTGGGACGGTCTCGAAAACCGTTGTGCCGCAAGGTACCGTGGGTTCGAATCCCACCCTCTCCGCCATATTCTCAAGATCCTGGGTCAAACCCGAATCCGGTAGCCGCTGTCTGATGCAGGTTACGGCATTGCGGCTCGTATCGCGTCCCGCATTGTGGTTAAACGTTTGAGATCGCGGCGGTTGCGGAGAGACAGCGTCATGGCGGAACAGGGGATCGGCTCTGCGCCTGTGCGCCGTCGCAGCCGGGCGTTGCGGGTGATCGCAGCGGTGATCGGGCTGTTGGGTCTGGGCAGCCTGATCGGCGGAGGCTGGCTGATCGCGGTGGGTGGCAGCGGCTATTATGCGGTGGCCGGCGCCGCGATGATGGTGACCGCGTGGCTGCTTTGGCGGCGCAGGGCTGTCGCGCTGCACCTGTTCGCCGTGGTGGTGTTGGGCACGCTGGGTTGGGCACTGGCGGAGGTCGGTTTCGACTGGTGGCCGTTGGTGCCGCGCGGCGATATCGTGTTCCTGATCGGAATCGTGCTGGCAACGCCTTGGATCACGCGTCGGCTTGGACCCGATGCGGCGGGCCAGGGCTGGTTGCGGAAGGCGGGGCCGCTGATCCTGTCGCTGGCATGCGCGGGGCTGGTCGCGGCGATCGCGCTGTTCAGCGAGCGGCACGATCAGGACGGGCAACTGCCCGGCGCGCGGACGCCGGTGCCCGCCGCCTATGCCGGTGTCCCCGACGATGACTGGACCGCGTATGGCCGATCCTGGCGCGGGGACAAATGGTCGCCCCTCGCGCAGATCACGCCGGCCAATGTCGGCCGGCTGCAGGTCGCATGGACGGCGCATATGGGCGACGGGCGGCGCAAGGGCGATCCGGAGGAATTCACCTATGAGCTGACCCCGATCAAGGTCGGCGACACGCTTTATGCCTGTACGCCGCACAATCAGGTGCTGGCGCTGGATGCGGAGACGGGGCGGACCCGCTGGCGGTTCGACCCTGCGATGCGGACGCCGCCGAACCTGCAGCATCTGACATGTCGTGGTGTTTCCTACCATGATGCGGGGTGGGCGGGAGCCGCGCGCGCGCCGGGCGGGGACTGTCCGCAGCGGATCGTGATGGCCACCAACGATGCGCGGCTGATCGCGCTCGACGCGCGTACCGGCCGGATGTGTCGCAGCTTCGGCGTGGGCGGCAGCGTCAGCCTAGCCCCGGCCACGCTGCACTATAATGGGGGCTGGTTCCAGTTCACGTCCGCCCCGCTGGTCACGCGCAAGCTGGTGATCGTCGGCGGCGCGATCTTCGACAATGCCGCCGTGGGGATGCCATCCGGCGTCATCCGCGCGTTCGACGTGGCGACGGGTCGGCTGGTCTGGAACTTCGATCCGGGCAATCCGGATGCGACCGCGCCGATCGCTGCCGGGCAGCATTATGTTCCGTCGACACCCAACAGCTGGAGCACCGCAGCAGCCGACGAGGCGCTGGGCATGGTCTATCTGCCGATGGGCAACGGTGCGATCGACCAATGGGGCGGAGCACGTACGTCCGCGACCGAACGGTTTTCAAGCGCGATCCTGGCGCTTGACATCGCGACCGGGCGTGTTCGCTGGGTCTATCAGACGGTTCATCACGACCTGTGGGACATGGACGTGCCCGCGCAGCCGGCGCTGGTCGACCTGACCATTCCCGGTCGAGGGGTGACCCCGGCGCTGGTGCAATCGACCAAGACCGGCAATATCTTCATCCTCGACCGGCGGACCGGCCGAGCGATCCATCCCGTCGTGGAACGGCCGGTGCCCGGCGGGCCTGCGCCGGGCGACCGGGTGTCGCGGACCCAACCCTTTTCCACCGCATCGTTCATGCCCGATCGGCCCATCCGTGAAGCCGATATGTGGGGTGCGACGATGTTCGACCAGCTGCTGTGTCGTATCACCTACCGGAGCCTGCGTTATGATGGACCGTTCACACCGCCATCCCTGAAGGGATCACTGGTGTTTCCGGGCAATTTCGGGGTGATGGACTGGGGCGGTATGGCGATCGACCCGGTACGGCAGGTGGCGTTCGCGCATCCCAATTACATGGCGTTCGTCGACCAGCTGATCCCGCGGAACGATGCGCGCCAGGATGGGCAGGGCGGGCCCGCCGGATCATCGGACCGCGGTGGATCGGCCGAGCATGGCTTCAATCCGAATGCGGGTGCCCCGTTCGCGGTGGCGCTGAATCCGTTTCTGTCGAAGCTCGGTCTGCCGTGCCAGGCGCCGCCCTGGGGCTATGTCGCCGGGATGGACCTGGTGACGGGCAAGGTGGTCTATCGTCACAAGAACGGCACGACGCGCGACGAGACGCCGATCCCGCTGCCTTTCAAGATGGGCGTACCGACGCTGGGCGGGCCGATGATGACCGCCGGGGGCGTGGCTTTCCTGAGTTCGACCCTGGATTATTATCTCCGCGCCTATGACGTCACCACCGGGCAGGTGATCTGGCGCGCGCGGTTGCCGGCCGGGGCGCAGGCGACGCCGATGACCTATCGGTCGGCCGTATCGGGGCGGCAGTTCGTGATCGTGGTGGCCGGCGGGCACGGATCGCTGGGGACCAGATTGGGGGATTCCATCATCGCCTATGCACTGCCCGCGCGCGCACCGTCCTGAACCGGGATCTTCCCTGAACCGGGATCTTGGTTGCCGACGCTGCGCGGGGATCGTTGGGGTCAGGCGCGGAATGAGGTCGGAACGCGGACCCGGATCCGGCGAAAGCGCGCTTCGACCAGGCTGTAGAGGCCGAAGAGGAACAGGCCGGCGGCCACGATGCCAAGGAGCAGCGGCCCGTCATCCTGCGCCTGCAGACGGCGGAGCGCCTGCCCCATGCCGCCGGCCTCGGATGCATCGGCATGGTGCGCGGCACGCAGGAAGAACCAGCCGATCAGCGCGAACACGATGGCGCGGGCGGTATAGCCGATGCGGCCCGCGACGCGGACATAGCCCGGCGCCGGTACATCGCCGCCCAGATTGCGGAGGAAACTGGCGCGGTAGGCCTTGATCGCCTGCGCCGCCGCGACGCCGAACAGCGCCAGGCTGACCAGACCCACCAGCCAGACGCCGCCGGGCTGCGCCATCAGCCAGGCGGTCTTATCCTGCGCGCTGTCATCGCCGGGTGACCGGCCACCGGCCGATACCCGATGGAGGGCGAGCCGGACGGCGTAGGCCGCCAGCAGGACGTGCGACACGCCGCTAACAGCGGAGCCGGCACGTTCGAACGCGCCCTTTGCCGTCGCTCCGCGGCCTTCGGGATCGAATGCCGCCTCGCTCAGTCGCCACACGGCATAACCCGCCAGTCCGAGCGCAACCAGCCACAGCAGGGCTATGCCGAAAGGGGCGTCGGCCAGGCTTGCCATCGCACCCTGGTTGTCGC
>NZ_DASVTO010000081.1:0-18737 GCF_036387535.1 Sphingomonas sp. | reverse complement strand
TGGACGCGGAGGCGCAGATGCGGTGCGCCGCGGCGTTCCTGATGGCGCTGTTCGATGCGCCGCGCGACCATTGGTACCCGGCACTGGTGGTGGTTGACGAGGCGCAGTTGTTTGCGCCCGCCGCCGCGGGAGAGGTCGCGGACGATGCGCGCCGCGCGTCGCTCGGCGCGATGACCAACCTCATGTGTCGCGGGCGGAAACGCGGGCTGGCGGGCGTGATCGCGACACAACGCCTTGCCAAGCTCGCGAAGAATGTCGCGGCCGAAGCCTCCAACTTCCTGATGGGGCGCACCTTTCTCGACATCGACATGGCGCGCGCCGCCGATCTGCTCGGCATGGAACGCCGCCAGGCCGAACAGATCCGCGATCTGGAACGCGGGCAGTTCCTGGCGCTCGGTCCCGCGCTCTGCCGGCGCCCGGTCGCGATCCGCATCGGCGCGGTGGAGACGCAGGCGCGCACGTCCAGCCCGAAACTCCTCGATCTCGCGCCCGCCCCGACGGGGGAGGATGCGCAGATGCTGCTGTTCGCCGCCCCGCCGGCGGAACCGCGCGCCGCGCCGCCACCGCCGCCGCCAGCCGCGCCGTCCGCCGATGATCTGATCCGCGACATCGCCCGGCCGTTGCCGATGTCCTCGCTGCTCGATCGGCCACAGGTCAGCAGCGTCGATCGCGACCGCATCGTCGCGACCGTACTGGGCGAGATCGTCGCCGAACCGGACAGTGCCTATCGCTCGCCCGCCATCCTGTTTCAGGATTTCGGCGTGCGCTGCCGCATGCACGGCCTGGCCGATACCGGCTATGACCTCGCCCGCTTCCGCAGTCGGCTGTCGATGGCGCGCGCCGGTCTGGCCGGCGGGATCGCCGACGACACCCGCTTCGCACCGGCCGCCGATGTCGCGCGCGGGCTGGAAGAGGATATGCAGGGCATCTACCTCCTGCTCGCCCGCGCCGCGCTGGACGGCGCGCCCTGCCCCGACGATGCTGAGATTGCGGCGGTCTATGGCACGCATTCGCTCGGCCGCGTCCGCCGTTTGCTCGCCTATCTCCAGACGCAGGGGCTGCTCGCGATCCACACCGACATGCGCGGTGATCGCCGCATCGGTCTGCCTGCGCTCGGCTGGATCACCGCCGCCGCCCCGAGCAGCACGGCCAGCGCCTGAAGCCTTGACGCTTCACCTTTACGCAAACGTAAAGCTTCGCTTGCCTCGCGCCGGCATTTCGATATCGTTACGTGCATGAGCCTTCCTCCCCTGTTCGACCGGCTGCGACTCCCCGTCATCGCATCGCCCCTCTTCATCATCTCGACGCCCGATCTGGTGATCGCGCAGTGCAAGGCCGGGATCGTCGGGTCCTTTCCCGCGCTGAACGCCCGGCCGGCCGGCGTGCTGGACGACTGGCTTGCCCGGATCACGGAGGAACTGGCCGCGCATGATCGCGATCATCCCGACCGGCCGGCTGCGCCGTTCGCCGTCAACCAGATCGTGCACCGCTCCAACGACCGGTTGGAAGCAGATCTTGCCGTATGCGCCCGGTGGAAGGTCCCGATCGTCATCACCTCGCTCGGCGCGCGGGAGGATCTGAACGCCGCCGTCCATGGCTGGGGCGGGATCACGTTGCACGACATCATCGACGATCGCTTCGCGCGCAAGGCGATCGACAAGGGCGCGGACGGGTTGATCGCGGTCGCCGCCGGCGCGGGCGGCCATGCCGGCACCCTGTCGCCGTTCGCGCTGGTGCGGGAAATCCGCGATTGGTTCACCGGGCCGCTGATCCTGTCCGGCGCCATCGCCACCGGGGCGTCCATCCTGGCGGCGCAGGCGCTCGGCGCCGACCTTGCCTATATCGGCTCGCCCTTCATCGCGACGACGGAGGCGAATGCCGATGCCGCCTACAAGCAGGGCATTGTCGACGGCCGCGCCGCCGATATCGTCTACTCCAATCTCTTCACCGGCGTTCACGGCAATTATCTGCGCGCATCGATCGTGGCCGCCGGGCTGGATCCCGACGCCCTTCCGGAGGGGGACCTGAAGACCATGGATTTCGGCACCGGCGCCGGCAAGACGAAGGCGTGGCGCGACATCTGGGGATCGGGCCAGGGGATCGGCGCGATCCAGGCCGTCGAACCCGCCGGGGTGCTGGTCGACCGCTTGGCCGAAGGCTATGCCGCGGCGCGCGCCGATCTCGCCCGCCGGATCGGCTCCTGACCCGTCACGCTATAGCGCACGCTCCAGCCGCCCCATCAACAGCCGCGCCGGGCTGCCTTCGTTCGTCCCGCGCAGGATGTCGGTTTCCAGCCGGCGCACACGCTCGTGCAGATCGCGGCTGGCGCTGATCAGCTGCTGCGCGACCGGGGGCAGCGCCGCGACATCCTCGGGGCTGCTCGCGATCGGGTCCGCCACCGGCCGCGGGGGCTGAACCGCGTCCGGCTGCGTCCGGTACGCCCGCCGCGACAACAGCCAGGCGATCACATGCATCAGGCGTGTCGTCACCTTCAGCGATTCGCACGCGAACAATACCCGTTCCGCGGGTGCCAGCCGGTCGCGCTCCACCCGCCCCTGCTCGTCGAAATAGGCGCGCGCCTCGTCCGCCATCAACAACGCTTCGGTGTGCAGCGCGTCGACCAGGCGTTCGGTCAGGCCATAATGATCGTCGTCGGTCATTCGCCGTCTCCGCACAGTGTCAGCCCCGCCGCATCGCACATGGCGACCCTATGGGAAATGGACAAAGAGGGTAAAAATCGAAGCAGTGCTACCGGTCGCGTGCCCGGGTCAGGCGATGATATCGGGGACCAGCATGTCCTCGGCCTGGGCGATTTCGTCCCGCAGGCGCAGCTTGCGGCGTTTCAGCCGGGCGATCTGCAGTTCGTCGCGCACCGTCGCGCTGTTCAGCGCGGCGATGGCGTCGTCCAGATCGCGATGCTCGATCCGCATGACCTCGATCCGCTGCGCGAGTTCGTCCATGTCGAAATCGTTCCCAAGCCGCTGCGCCCGGATCCCCGGATACGGGCGAACCGGGGCACACTCAAGCCCGTCCGTTGGCGTTTTTCCACTGGTCGCACCGTTTGCTGCAACCCGTCGAAATCGATCGGCAAAGGGCTGACAGCCGGCGCAATCGATGATCTATTGTCTATTCTGACAGTGGCAGAAAGGAGACCATCTCGATGGACACCGGACATGAGTCGGCGCTGAGCGCCAAGCATGCGGGGCTGGATGACATGATCCACGCCGAACGGACGCGGCCCGCGCCCGATACCACCCTGCTCGCCCGCCTCAAGAAACAGAAATTGCGGATCAAGGAAGCGCTGCACCGCAGCTGATCACGTCGCGCGGGGTTCCGGGTCGCACGATGTTCGGCTCGGAACCGTCACGGGGTCGGGACCGCATGATCCCGTCCGGGTCACTTCAGGCCAGGCCGCCACAATTTGCCGGTGGGCGTCAACAGCGTCAGGTTCGTGCCCGGTGACTGCGCGGGCGCCTTGCGCGCCAGCTTCGGGTCGATCGGACGGTCGAACGCAACCCCGAAACGCGGGGCGTTGATCCACGCGATCCGCGCGCCGACCATGCCCACGCTGCGCAACTCCACCGTCACCCGCTCGTCCTTGACGAACGGCTGTTCGGATTCGGCCATCATGCCGCCGGCGGACAGGTTGCGAACCCGCAATGCCACATCCGATCCGTCCGCGCGGATCACCCGCGCCTGCAGGAACATGCTGTCCCGCGCTGCGATCCGCTGATGCAAGGCCGCCTCGGCAGCAAGATCGCATTCGGGATCGAAACGGTCGGGCACGTCCCCCAAACTCCTCTGTACCGGTGGATCGGGCCGATCCGCTCGCGATCAGGCGGGTCTACATCGCCGGGCTGGAGAAATCGTTAACCCGGCGGGGATCATTCTTCGCGCGATACCTTCTCGTTGCGCTCGTGCCGTTCCTGCGCTTCGACCGTCATCGTCGCGATCGGCCGCGCCTCCAGCCGGCCCAGCGAGATCGGCTCACCGGTCACGTCGCAATAGCCATATTCGCCGGCATCGATCCGGCGCAACGCCGCGTCGATCTTGGAAATCAGCTTGCGTTGCCGATCACGCGTCCGCAACTCGATCGACCAGTCCGTCTCGCTGGACGCGCGATCGGTTGAATCGGCTTCGCGCAGCGTATCGGTCTGCAATTGCGCCAATGTACCCTGCGCTTCCCGCAGGATTGCGTCTTTCCAGTCGAGCAGCTTGCGTCGAAAATATTGCTGCTGCGCGGGGTTCATGAACTCTTCGTCCGGCGACGGTCTGTAGTCGGGACGCAGGACATCCTCCTCTACCAGCCCGTCTGCGTCCGGAGCGCCTGTTGCTGCCGTCGCCATCATGGTTTCCGCTCTCCTTCGCCCGTCCGGGACTGATCGGCGTCGATCATGGATCGGCGGGCGTCTGCGCGGGCCTATATCGCCGACACCGGGGTCGCACAAGCAGACGTCATCGGGTTGATCGCGGCTGCCCGCCGGTCATGGCGCACCGTCCGCGTCTTTCTGTGATTCGCGCGTGCCATGCCATGCGAACGACGCCGCGAAACACCGGCATGACGTCGATTTCTCATGTCCCGCAACGGGACGACGAACCGTCCGATCCGGCATCGCCGCCTGACATTTTGTCGCCGCGCCGACAAAAAGAGAGTTAAGGATATTGCGGTTAGGAATTTATTCTGCATTCCCTCGTCTAGAATATGTTGTGCAGCGGCTGGGGACTTCCATCGAAGATCTCGGATCGTACCGGTGGCGCTGAGAAAGAACGAAAGACAGAACCATGTCGGTGAAGATGGCCTTGGCGAAACTCTGTGCCTGCGCCTGCGGTGGCGCGGTCATCGGCGGTGGCGCGGTCCATGTCGCCGAACGGCCGGCGCGCGTCCAATATGCGAAGGTGAAGCCGCAACGCGTCGCCTATCGTCCGCCACCGCCGGCCCGCATCGTCCGCCGGATCCGCCGCACCGTCACCACGACATGCACGCCCGGCACCACCACCATCGTCTCGACCCCCGCCGATCCGCCCTATGATCCGCAGCCGCGCTATGCCGGCGATCCGGGGTTCAGCAGCCAGGGCGGCGGCTTTCCCGTCGTGCTGGGCGGATCCAGCGGTTTCGGCGGCGGTGGGTTCTTCGGCGGCTTCTTCGGCGGCAGTTCCAGCGGAGGCGGCAGCAGCACCGGCAATATCTCCACCACGACCACCAGTTCGTCGAACGGCGTCGTCAGCTCGACGTCCGGGGGCGACATCAGCTCGACCGGATCGACCTCCTCCTCCACCGGTGGCGGAACGACGGTCAATGTCGACCAGAACCAGAACCAGAATCAGTCCTCGGGCGGAAGCTCGACCTCGACTGGCGGCAGTTCCACGTCGACCGGCGGCAGTTCCACCTCGACCGGCGGCAGCTCGACATCGACGGGGGGCAGCTCCACGTCGACCAGCGGCGGATCGACGTCCACCTCCACCAGCGGCGGGTCCACCTCCACCAGCGGTGGCTCGACATCCACGTCGGGCTCCAGTTCGACCAGCGGCAGCTCGTCGACATCCTCCTCCACGTCCGGCAGCACGAGCGGCAGCAGCAGCACGAGCACCAGCACCGGAAGCAGCGGCAGTTCGGGGACCAGCAGCGGTCATGTTCCGCCGCATCATCCGGATGATCCCACGCCCGTACCGGCGCCGCCGATGGTCCTGCTGTTCGGCGCCGCCGCAGCCGCGCTGGTCGCCCGCCGCCAGATCGGCCGTCGCAAGGCGCACGACCGCGCCGAACCCGACGCGGAATAACCTCTTACCGGACATGAAAAACCCCTCCCGGATCGCTCCGGAAGGGGCTGATCGGGGCCGCGTCGGCGGATCCCCTGTTACTTCGCCGTCTTCGGGGCATCGGCGGCGGGCGCCGGTGCCGCAGCGGCAGCCGCGGCATCCAGCTGCGCGGCGGTCATGCCGATCACCGGGCCGCTCTCGCCGGCGGCAAAGGCGCTGACCGGCAACTTCACCTTGTTGTTGGCGGTCGCGACGGTCGCGAACTGCCCGTCGACCGACTCGATCTTGCCGACGGTGCCGCCCTGCTGGTCCATCACGGTCGTCCCCGCCGTGATCTGCGCCGCCAGCTTCGCCTGGCGCTCCGCCGTCGCGCCCGACGCGGCGCTTTCGACCTGTGCCTTGGTCATCGCGATCACGGGTCCGCTCGCGCCATTGGCAAAGGAGGACAGCGGCAGGCGGACTTCGACCGTGCCGGTCGACAGCACCGCGAAGCCGGCATCGACGGACTTGATCGTGCCGACGGTACCGCCAGCGGTATCCGTCACGGTCGCGCCGGTCGTGACCTTCGATGCGGCGCTGCTGGCCGTGGGTGCCGTGGTCGCGGCAGTCTGCGCCTGTGCGCCGCTCGCCATGAGGGCCGCGCCTGCAATGAGAATGAACGTCTTCATGATATGGTCTCCCTTCCGTAATGAAATTGGGGATCGGTATGCGATCTCCAAGCAAAATCGTGTTTTCCGACGATGAAACGCGCCGTCACAGGGATGGAACGAGCCTGTCCTGCTATTGCAGCACCCTGACCCATGCCACCTGACGGCCGGCTGAACCATCCGAAGCAGGCAAATTCTGTCGATGTTCGCGGCTGTTCGGCGCCCGTCCTGCGGACGTGGCGGCCTGCGCATTCACCAGGATCGATCGTGTCGCATCCGCCAGTATCCTGCAATATCGGGCAATATTCGCCCATATTCGCCCGCCTGTCGCGCTGGATCATCTCCTTGTTCTTCATGCCTGCCTTGCCAACGCCGATCATGGGATAGGGTTGCGGATGGGCGGGGTGGCCGCCATAGGATCTCGCCCATGCATGATATCCGCCTGATCCGCGATGATCCCGCCGCATTCGACGCCGGGCTTGCCCGCCGTGGTCTCGCCCCGGAATCGGACGCACTGCTCGCGCACGACGCCGACCGCCGCCGGCTGGCGACCGAATTGCAGGCGGCGCAGACCCGTCGTAACGAGGCATCGAAGGCGATCGGCGCCGCGAAGGCCGCACGCGACGACGCCACCGCGGCGGACCTGATGGCGGAGGTCGCGACGCTCAAGGTCCGCATGCCGGAACTGGAGGCGGAGTCCGCCCGGATCGGCGATACGCTGGACGCCCGCCTCGCCGCCCTGCCCAATCTGCCCGCTGCCGACGTGCCGGACGGCGTGGACGAAGCCGGCAATGTCGAGGTCAAGCGCTGGGGCACCCCCCGCCCGATCGACACTCCCCGCGAACATCCGGATTTCGCCCCCGCGCTTGGCCTGGATTTCGAGGCTGCCGCCGCGATGTCCGGCGCGCGCTTCGCGGTTCTGCGCGGTCAGATGGCCCGCCTCAACCGCGCCCTGGGGCAGTTCATGCTCGATCGCCAGACCGAACGGAACGGCTATATCGAGGTCGCACCACCGCTCCTGGTGCGCGGGGATGCGCTGTTCGGCACCGGGCAGCTGCCGAAATTCGCCGACGACCTGTTCCGTACCACGGACGATCGCTGGCTGATCCCGACGGCGGAAGTCAGCCTCACCAATCTCGTGCGCGACTCCATCCTCGACGAAACGGCACTGCCGCTGCGCTACACCGCGCTCACGCCCTGCTTCCGGTCGGAGGCCGGGGCCGCCGGCCGCGATACCCGCGGCCTGATCCGCCAGCATCAGTTCGAAAAGGTCGAAATGGTCGCGATCGTCGCCGCGGATCGATCGATGGAGGAACTGGAACGCATGACCCAGGCCGCCGAATCGATCCTGGAGGCACTCGACCTTCCCTATCGCCGGCTGCTGCTCTGCACCGGCGACATGGGCTTTACCGCGCTCAAGACCTATGATCTGGAGGTCTGGCTGCCTGGTCAGAACCGTTACCGCGAAATCTCCAGCTGCTCCAACTGCGGCGATTTCCAGGCGCGCCGCATGGCCGCGCGCTATCGCCCGACCGGGGATGCGAAGGGCACGCGTTTCGTCCACACGCTCAACGGCTCCGGCCTGGCGGTCGGCCGCACGCTGGTCGCGGTTCTGGAAAATTATCAGCAGCCCGACGGATCGGTGATCGTGCCCGACGCCTTGCGCCCCTATGCCAAGCTCGACCGACTGGACCCTGCCTGATGCGCATCCTGCTCACCAATGACGATGGCATCGACGCGCGCGGGCTGAAGGTGCTGGAAACGATCGCGCGCCGCTTTTCCGACGACATCATCGTCGTCGCGCCGTCGGAGGAACAATCCGGCGCCGGCCATTCGCTGACGCTCAACCGCCCGGTCCGCATCCGCAGGCATGGCGATCGCCGCTTCTCCGTCACCGGCACCCCGACCGACAGCGTGATGGTCGCGCTGCTGGAACTGACGCCCGACGGCAAGCCCGATCTGGTCCTGTCCGGGGTCAACCGCGGCGCCAATCTGGGCGAGGACGTCACCTACTCCGGCACGGTTTCCGCCGCGATGGAAGGGGCGCTGGCCGGCATCCCCTCGATCGCGCTCAGCCAGGTCTATGCGCGCGAGGCGATGGGCGACAGCGTTCCGTTCGAAGCCGCGATCGCTTGGGGCGAGCGTGTCCTGCGCCCGCTGATCGACCGGTCGTTCGTGCCGGGCACGCTGGTCAACGTCAACTTTCCCGCCCTTCCCGCCGATGCGGTCAAGGGCGTCCGCGTCGTGTCCCAAGGGATTCGCGACTATGGCCGCGGTACGCTGGTCAAGGGCACCGACCCGCGCGGCTTTCCCTATTACTGGTTCGGCCTCGGCCCCGCCGTCCATACGCCGGCGCACTCCACCGATCTGGAGGCGATCGACGACGGCTATATCGCCGTGACCCCGCTCCACCTCGATCTCACCCACGGCCCCTCGCTTGCGGAACTGCGCGCGCTATATTGACCCCCCCATCGTCACCCGAAGACCGCCCACTTCGGCTGGAGCAGCAACCCTGAATGCCTGATCCGTCCATCCCGAGCGCAGTCGAGGGCCCCTTCGAGCGTAGCCGAGAAGCCAACTTAGAACCCCTCGGCTATGCTCGCGGCGATCCCTCGACTACGCTCGGGATGGACGGATGTGGCAGGTCGCTCGATGTCGCATGTATGGGCGCTATGCGTCGCCTCGTCCCCCTGCTGGCCCTGGGTCTCACCGCCTGCATCCCAAGCGCGCGGGCCGATCCGCCCGGCCTGTTCGATGCGCCCGCCCCAGCGGCCGAAGCCCCCGCCCACGCCGACGATCCACCCGCCCGCCGCCCATCTCCATCTGATACCGACGCCCCGATCCGCACCGTCGCGCTGGGCGACACGCCCTCCACCCCGCCGCAGGTCGCCGATCCCCCCGCCGCCTGGGTCGCGCGCAAGGTCGTGCCCGATGCAGTCGACGTGCCCGAGGGCCGCTACACCGTCCAGCCCGGCGATTCGCTCCGCCGCATCTCGGATCGCACCGGCGCGGGGTCGGAGGCGATCGCCCGCGCCAATGAACTTGCCGCGCCCTTCATCGTCCGGCGGGGTCAGGTGCTGCGCATTCCGGGCGGCCGCTATCACCATGTCCGGGCGGGCGAAACCGGCATTGCCATCGCCCGCGCCTATGGCACCGCCTGGGACCGGGTGATCGCGCTCAACGATCTCGCCGCGCCCTATGTGCTGCGGCTGGGCCAGCGCCTGCTGATCCCCAGCGCGAAGGAAGTCCGCCAGATGACGCTGGAGGAGCGCGCGGCGGCGTTCAAGCTTGATATCGACGATCTCATCACCGGCTCCGAACCCGCGCTCGCCGCCAATGCCAAGCCCGCCGCGCCGGTCCGCACCGCCCGCCGCGCGGTGCCCTCCACGGTGCCGGTGCAGGCGCCGACCCGCTTCACCGGCCGGTTCGATTGGCCGCTGTCCGGTCCGATCCTCGCCCGCTTCGGACCGCAGGGCCAGGGCCGCGTCAACGAAGGCATCAACATCGGGGTGCCGGCCGGCACCCCGATCCTGGCCGCGGCGGACGGCGTGGTCGCCTATGTCGGGTCCGAGATCGCGGTCTATGGCGGCCTCATCCTCATCAAGCATGGCGGCGGCTGGATCACCACCTACGGCCATGCCGAACAATTGCTCGTCACCCGCGGCCAGGCGGTGAAACGCGGCCAGATCATCGGCCGCGCCGGCGAAACCGGCTCCGCCCGCGAACCCCAGCTCCACTTCGAAATCCGCCAGGGCAGGCGCCCGGTCGATCCGTTCGGGCAACTGCCGCGGCGGGGGTAAATGCATGTGCCTGCCCGCCTTGGGAGCGGCTGCCGCTGTGCAGAGGCGTACGAGCCAACACCAGATCCTGTGTCGCCCCGGCCTTGAGCCGGGGCCCCGCTTCTCTCCTGCTCTTCTGGATCAGGGCAGCGTGCCGAACAGATCCTGCCATTCGGGATTGCCACGCTCGATCAATGCGAATTTCCATTCGCGCCGCCAGCGCTTCAATCGCTTCTCGTGCGCGATGCAGCCCGCGATGTCCTCCCCGCGCTCGGCCCAGACCAGTCGCGTCAGACCATATCGCGCGCAATGATCGGATCCCTCGCCCATGCGGTGTTGGTAGACACGCGTTGCAAGACCGGCCGTTACACGACATACATCGCCCCGCGATACCGGTCGGCCATGATGTAGACCCATCCGCCGCGCATGGTGCCGTTCATCATCGGATAGTCAGAACAAGCGGGGCCCCGGGTCAAGCCCGGGGCGACGAGGAAGTCGATAGCGCCTGCAACCGCCCCCCTCGCAAAATGCCCCGACATCGACTATCTGGCGCGTTCCCATGGCAACCATTCTCCCCTCCCCGCCAAAGATCGGCATGGTCTCGCTCGGCTGTCCGAAGAATCTGGTCGACAGCGAACGCATTCTGACCAAGCTGCGCGCCGACGGCTATGCGATGTCGCCCGATTATGCGGGCGCGGACGTGGTGCTGGTCAACACCTGCGGCTTCCTCGATTCCGCGAAGGAGGAGAGCCTGGACGCGATCGGCGAGGCGATGGCCGAGAATGGCCGCGTCATCGTCACCGGTTGCATGGGGCGCGAGGCGGAGACGATCCGCGCGCGCTTCCCCGGCATCCTCGCGATCACGGGCGCGCAGGCCTATGAGCAGGTCGTCGGCGCGGTCTATGACGCCGCGCCGATGCCGCCCTCGGCCTTCCTCAACCTGGTGCCCGAACGCGACCTGAAGCTGACCCCGCGCCATTACAGCTATCTGAAGATCTCGGAGGGCTGCAATCACCGCTGCTCCTTCTGCATCATCCCGGCGATCCGCGGCGATCTCGTCAGCCGCCGCCCCGACGCGATCCTGCGCGAGGCGGAGAAGCTGGTCGCCGCCGGCACCCGCGAACTGCTCGTGATCAGCCAGGATACCTCCGCCTACGGGCTCGACCTGCGCCACGCCGAATGGCCGTGGAAGGGCGCGCCCGTCCGCGCGCACATGACCGATCTCGCCCGCGAACTTGGCAAGCTCGGTGCCTGGGTGCGGCTGCACTATGTCTATCCCTATCCGCATGTCGACCGCGTGATCCCGCTGATGGCGGACGGCCTCGTCCTCCCCTATCTCGACATCCCGTTCCAGCATGCCGCGCCGTCGGTGTTGCGTCGGATGAAGCGGCCCGCGAACGACGCCAAGGTGCTCGAACGGCTGGCGAACTGGCGCAGCATCTGCCCCGACATCGCCGTCCGCTCCTCCTTCGTCGTCGGCTTTCCGGGCGAAACCGAGGCGGATTTCCAATATCTGCTCGACTGGCTCACCGAGGCGCAGCTCGACCGCGTCGGCGCGTTCCGTTTCGAGCCCGTGGCCGGCGCCGCCGCCAACGACCTGCCCGGCGCCGTGCCGGAGGCGGTGAAGGAGGAACGCTACGCCCGCATCATGGAGCATACCGCCCTGATCTCCGCGGCCAAGCTCCAGCACAAGATCGGCCGCACGCTCGACGTCATCATCGACGCGGTCGACCCTGAGGACGGCGGCGCCACCGGCCGCTCCCGCGCCGACGCCCCGGAAATCGACGGCGAGGTCCACCTTCGCGATGCCGGCCACCTCCAGCAGGGCGACATCGTCGCCGTCGAAATCGAGGATGCCGACGAGCATGACCTGTTCGGGGTGCCGCTGATCTGAGGCCATAACCCTGATATCTGACCCGTTCATCCCGAGCGCAGTCGAGTGCCGTGACACAGGCGCAGCGTGGCGTGTGTCGACCTGGCTCGACACGAACGGATATCAGGGTTGAATTGGGGGGGCCACCCCTCACCCTTGGTCGCCCCGCAAACGTCAGGGCCTCCCTGCGGCAGGCACTGACCACGCCAAAGGCGATCCCGGGCTGCGCCGGGATGATGGCAGAGCGGCAAGGGAGGAGCCGCGCGCGCCCACAACGGCATTGAGCCGCCCACCCATCCCGCCTATCGCTCCCGCATGACCCTCCACATCCTCGTCACCGGCAGCAGCCGCGGCATCGGCCAGGCGATCGTCGAACGGTTCGCGGGCGACGACGTCCGCATCGTCGGCCATGCCACCACCCCCGGCGCCGGGCGGATCGCCGCCGATCTGTCGACACCCGCCGGTGCGACCGCGCTCTGGAACATGGCGCTGACGCAGCTCGACAACCGGATCGATGTCCTCATCAACAATGCCGGCGTCTTCGAAGCCGCCCCCGTCGACATGGCCGACGCCGACTGGAGCGATGCCTGGGCGCGCACGATGCAGATCAACCTGACCGCCGCCGCGGAACTCTGCCGCCGCGCCGTCCTCCACATCCGCACGCGGCACGGCGGCGGCCGGATCGTCAATGTCGCCAGCCGTGCGGCCTATCGTGGCGACAGCCCCGCCCACTGGCATTATGCGGCGTCCAAGGCCGGCATGGTCGCGATGACCAAGTCGATTGCGCGCGGCCATGCGAAGGAAGATGTGCTCGCCTTCGCGGTCTGCCCCGGCTTCACCATGACCGGCATGGCCGACGACTATCTTGCCAGTCGCGGCGGCGATGCGCTGCTGGCCGATATCCCGCTCGGCCGGGTCGCGATGCCGGCGGAGGTCGCCGAGGCGGTCCGCTTCCTGTCACTCGACGCCCCGCCGTCGATGACCGGCGCCATCCTCGACATCAATGGAGCCAGCTATGTCCGCTGACCTGCCCGACTGGACCGCGACCCAGGCGTCGGAAAGCTGGAAGCTCGTCCTGCCCTGCACCAAGGCGGAGGCCGATGCGATCGCGGAGGATATCGGCGCGCTCGCCGATCTCGATCCGCCGCCCACGGTCATGACCAGCGAGCCCGATCCCGCGCGCCCGGACGACTGGCTGCTGGAGGCCTATTTCGAAGGCGAACCCGGCGCCGCGGCGATCCGCCTGGTCCGTGCGCTCGCGCCCAGCGCCGACCGCGTCGACTATGAACTGGACCGGGTGCCGGATGCCGATTGGGTGACGCTCAGCCAGGCGTTCCTGGAACCGATCGTCGCGGGCCGGTTCTTCGTCCACACCGCCGCCCATGCCGATGCCGTGCCCGCCGGCGTCACTGCCTTCCATATCGAAGCGGGGCGCGCATTCGGCACCGGCCATCATGAAACCACCACCGGCTGCCTGCACATGATCGATGGGCTGAAGACGCGCGGCCACCGCTTCCGCGCCATCGCCGATATCGGCACCGGCACCGGCCTGCTCGCCTTCGCCGCCCGTGCCTGCTGGCCGCGTGCTGCCGTGATCGCGTCGGACATCGATCCGATCTCGATCGCCGTCACCGCCGAAAATGCCGCGATGAACGCCATTCCGGTCGGCACGGGCTCCGGCGCGGTCGCGCTGGTGACCGCGCCGGGCCTCGCCGATCCGCGGCTTATCGCGCGCGCGCCCTATGATCTGCTGATCGCCAACATCCTGGCCGGTCCGCTGATCGCGCTGGCGCCCGCGCTGTCGGCCGCGCTGCAACCCGGCGGCTCGCTGATCCTCGCCGGACTGCTGGATGTCCAGGCGGATCGCGTCACCGCCGCCTATCGCCGCCACGGCCTTCGCCTTGCGGAACGGATCGACACCGGCGACTGGCCCACGCTCCGCCTCGTCAAGCGCCTTTCCGCGCGCCCGCGCACCCTGCCCGCGCGCCGCGACACGGGCCTCGGCGACTGGAGCAGCGACGGCGCGTGATCGCGGCGCGCCTTTACGGCTACCCCGCCTTGCTCAACGCATGATCCTGCGTGCCCCAGTTGTAGACCAGATCCCGGGACAGCACCTCTGCGGGTTCCAGATCCGGTTCATTGGCCAGTTCGGCATAGAGCGGGGCAAAGTCGGTTTCCACCGCGGCCTTCAACAGCGCGTCGAAACTCGGAATCACGAAATAGCTCTGCTGATAATCGTCGATCCGGTAGCGGGTCCGCATCACCCGTTTCAGGTCGAATCCGATCCGGTTGGGGCTGTCGCTGTCCAGCGCGAACCGGCTCTCGCCCGCGCTCGATACGATACCCGATCCATAGATGCGCAGTGCGCCATCCTCGCGCACCAGCCCGAACTCGACCGTGTACCAATATAGGCGCGCCAGCTTGTCCAGCGCATCATGCGCCATCGCCCGCTGCCCGCCCTGTCCATATAGCTGGATGAAATCCGCGAAGACCGGGTCGGCCAGCATCGGCACATGCCCGAACACATCGTGGAACACGTCCGGTTCCTGCAGATAGTCCAGCTGATCCGGCCGCCGGATGAAATTGCCCGCCACGAACCGCCGGTTCGCCAGATGATCGAAGAATACCGCGTCGGGCACCAGCCCCGGCACCGCCACCACCTGCCATCCCGTCGCGCGCATCAGCCGCTCGGACAGTTCCGCAAAGTCCGGAATCCCGGGCTTGGACAGCTTCAGCACGTCCAGTCCCTTCAGGAACGTCTCGCTCGCCCGCCCCGGCAACAGCGCGGACTGCCGCTCGAACAGGATATCCCACGTCCGGTGTTCCTCCGCCGTATAATGCGACCAATCCTGCGGGATCGTCCAATCGGCGGCGGGGGCGGCGCTGTTCGTTTCCATGGAAACGATCCTAACATGCCACATCCAAACCGCCAAAGCGGCTTCGCTCTATCGGTGAAATCCATGTCACCAACGGCGCCCCGCTTTTTCCGCGCATACCCCAAATGGATGATGAACATCACGCGAAAACATGGTCTGGGATCGATGATGAAATGGGGAAATGACATGATAGCTAGAAAAGTCATAGCCGTGCTGGTCGCTTTGCTGGCCGCTACGCCCGGCTCCGCGAGCTTGGTGATATCCAGCCTCAATGCGGCCGATGGCGATGAAAATATTCGATTACACAGCTATCTGCCAAATGATCTGATCCAGGCGAGTTCCGATGGATCCTCCGTGAACGTAAAAACCGACCTTGGCGTAAACAAGATCGCCGCGCGCGATGAAAATGGGGGGGGGGTAGAAGCAGGATCGCTCTGGGGTGCCAATTTCAGGGTTGGCAGTGACGTCGCAGGTCCGGTACGTGTCACCTTCTCGGTGAGGGTCGATGGATCTGCGACACCCTTAATCGTTCCACAGGAGGATCTGGACGACGAAGATCCACCCATTGCTTTCAACTACTTTCTGAACGCCGTAGGTGGCCGTGTCGGCTCTTTCGATACCGATCAGTCCGATGGCGACATCGATGCCATGTTTGACGGCAACCATCCCGTTCTCGCCTCCAACATACTCTGCGCTGGGGAAAGCTGTGGCTTTGACGACTATGATTCACTGCTGGCGTTGCAATTTGACGTAGCTGCTGGGGAAGAGTTTTTCGTCTACGGCCTCTTACAGCTGAGCGATCTGCATTATGCCAATTTTGCATTTGCCAACACCGCGCTCCTTCAAGGTATCACGCTGAGCAATAACGCGACCTTGACATCCGATACCGGGTTACTCGTCCAAGGCCCGGACGGCAGTTTCAATTTCCAATCTGCACTTACGGCGGCTGCCGTACCCGAGCCGTCGCAATGGGCTCTGATCATCCTCGGCTTTGCCATGATCGGATATGCACTTCGTGGCGACGTCAGACGTCATGCACCAGACTTGAAGTTTCTCGCATAATCCAGATCACGGCATAGTAATAACCGGTTCCGGTTTCCACGTTGGCCGATCTCGGTGGCGGGCACGACCGAATTGAACTTTTCGGTCGTGCCCGCCAAGCCGTCTATGACAGCAAAGTTTCCAGCGCGATCGGAAACCGCCGCGGCCGGATGCCGGTCGCGTGCCACACGGCGTTCGCGACCGCGCCGGCACTGCCCGTGATCCCGATCTCGCCCACGCCCTTGATGCCCAGCGCGTTCACATGCGGGTCGTCCTCCGGCACCTGGATGCAGGTGATCGACGGCACGTCGGCATTCACCGGCACATGATAATCGCCCAGATTGGCGTTCATGATCCGGCCGGTCCGCGGGTCGACGATCGCCTGTTCGTGCAGGGCAAAGGACACGCCCCAGATCATGCCGCCATAGAGCTGGCTGTCCACCATGCGCGGGTTGATCACCCGTCCCGCCGCGAACGCGCCCACCATCCGCGTCACGCGGATCTGGCCCAGGTCGGGATCGACCGCCACTTCGGCGAACACCGCTCCGTGCGCGTGCAGCGAATAGGCCTCGGCCGCCGGATCCTGCGCGCTGCTGCCGGTCCCTTCCACCTCGCTCCGCCCCGCACGCCACAGGATATCGACATAGGATTCGCCGCGGCTCGGGTCGTCCCGGCGGATCAGCCTGCCGCCTTCCGCAACCACGCCGGCATTGCCCGCACCGTAGAGCGGCGATTGCGCATCGTTGGTCGCCAGCGCGGCCAGTTCGGCGATCACCGCCGCGCCCGCCTCATGGATCGCCATCCCCGCCGTCGCGGTATGACCGGATCCACCAGCGATGCCGGCATCGGGCAGATCGGAACTGCCCGACCGGAACTCCGTCTCCGCCAGGTCCAGCCCCAGGCTGTCCGCCGCGATCTGCGCCAGCGCGGTCCACGCGCCCTGGCCCATGTCCTGCGCGCCGATCTCCACCGTGCCACGCCCGTCGTCGCGGATCACCGCGCGGGCGTTGCCGGCAAACATCAGCGCGGGGAAGATCGCCGTGCCCATGCCCCACCCGATGCGCAGGCCGTTCGCGTCGCGCATCGTCCCCGGCGCGATCGGCCGCCCGGCCCAGCCGAACCGCTCCGCCGCCTGCGCATAGCATTCGCGCAGCGCCTTGGAGGAAAATGGCCGGCCGGACATCGGATCGACCTCGGCATAATTGGCAAGGCGAAAGGCGAGCGGATCCATCCCGCACGCATGCGCTGCCTCGTCGATCGCGCATTCCAGTGCGATCGATCCGGTCGCCTCACCCGGTGCGCGCATGAAGCCGGGCGTCCCCGAATGGACGCGCACCGCGTCATGGCTCGTCGCGATCGCCGGGCTGGCGTAGATCGATTGCGAACTGCCCGACGCCGGCTCGAAGAAATCGTCGAACAGGCTGGATGCGGTGCGGGTATGATGGCGCAGCGCCGTCAGCCGCCCGTCGGCATCGGCCCCGACCTGCACCGTCTGGCGCGTCGGCCCGCGGTGGCTGACCGGCCCGTACATCTGTTCCCGCCGCAGAACCAGCTTGACCGGCCTACCCACCAGCCGCGCGGCCAGGATCCCCAGGATCATCGGCCCGGAAATCAGGCCCTTCGATCCGAAACCGCCCCCAAGATAGGGGCTGCGGATCAGGATGTCGTCCGGATCGATCCCGAACAGTCCGGCGATCCGTTGCTGCGCCATCGTCATGCCCTGGCTCGGCATGTCGATGGTCAACCGGTCGCCATCCCACATCGCCACGATGGCATGCGGCTCCATCGCATTGTGATATTGCGGCGGCGTTTCATATTGCGCGTCGATCCGCATGCTGGCTGCGGCCAGTGCTCCGTCGACATCGCCCTTCGCCATCGCCGCCGGCTGCCCCGCACCGACGGCCTGCGGCACGAACGGCTTGGCCGCGTCCAGCCCGACCCGCGGCGTCTCGGCGACATAGGTCGGCGCCAGCAGCGCGGCGCCCTCGGTCGCCGCCTCCAGCGATGTCGCGATCACCACCGCGATCGGCTGATGCGCGTAGCGGACACGGTCATTCTGGAGCAGGTCCAGCCGGAACATGAACCCATGCAGCTTCGCGTCCGGATCCTGGGCCAGCGCGGGGCGGTTCTCCGGCGTCATCACGGCGACCACGCCGGGATGCGCCTCGGCCGCGGCGCGGTCCAGCGTCGCGACCCGGCCATGCGCGATCGCGCTGACCGCCATCACCGCATGCAACATGCCGTCCGGATGGTTGTCCGCGGCATAGGTCGCGCGCCCGGTCACCTTCAACGGCCCTTCGGCTCGCGTCAGCGGTTGCCCGATATTGGATCCGTGACGCCGGTGCAGCGGCGCCGTGTTGAGCAGGACATCAACCATGAACGATTTCTCCGGCCAGGGCGGCAAGGGGCGACGCGGGCAGCGCCGGCAGGCGATCGGGCGTCCCCGCCGCCGCACGCAGGAACGTTCGGACGACGATCCGCCGCGCCAGCGCGATCTTGAAACCATTGCCTCCGGACGGTGCGGCATCCGCCAGCGCAACCTCCGCCGCGCGCTCGAACGCGGCGCGGTCCGGCACGGCGTCGATCAGCACCGCTTCGGCCGCGGCGGCACGCCACGGTTTGTGCGCCACCCCGCCCAGCGCCAGCCTCGCCTGACGGATGCGGCCATCGGCCATGTCGAGCCCCGCGGCGGCGGACACCACCGCAAAGGCATAGGATGTCCGTTCCCGCACCTTGATGTACCGGGAATGCCCGGCAAACGCCT